>NZ_JBEBUX010000108.1:0-14640 GCF_040393045.1 Pollutimonas bauzanensis
GCTATGTCCTTCGACCCCAGACATATTTGGGACGGTGAAATCAATGGTGATGATGAATGAATGACTCTTCCAAGGGGCTCCATGAACCTGGTGCTCCTACGGTGATAACGCGTCGACAACGACGAATCTCCCTCGTCTGGCTGGTACCCATTATTGCAGCCTTGATCGGCCTCTCTATGTTGGTGCAAGCCTGGATGATGAAAGGCCCCGTAATTAATATCACGTTTCACACTGCGAGCGGTTTGGAAGAAGGAAAGACCCTTGTGAAGTACAAGGACGTAACCGTAGGCACAGTTACTACAATAACTCTTAGCGAGGACGGTTCCCGTGTGGCTGCGACGGTAGCGTTGGATAAGGATGCTGTGAGCTTGGCCCGTAAGGACTCGCAGTTTTGGGTGGTACGCCCGCGCATCGGTATTGATGGTGTTTCCGGGGTCGATACTCTACTTTCGGGGGCATATATCAGCGTCGATCGAGGTCAATCGACTGTACCCGCTATGGAGTTCACGGGCTTGGAAAGTCCTCCCACTGTCATAGGCGACACGCCTGGCCGGTCTTTCATTTTGCACACCGAGGATCTCGGCTCGCTAGACATCGGGTCACCTGTCTATTACCGACGCATTCAAGTCGGGCGTGTTGCTTCATACCAGTTGGGGGAGGACGGCAGATCGGTCACTCTACGTCTCTTCGTTAACGCACCTTACGACCGCTTTGTCACCACGGCAACACGCTTCTGGAACGCAAGCGGGGTTGATGTTTCGCTGGGTGCAGACGGACTCAAACTGCAGACGCAATCGATAGCCACAATTCTGGCTGGAGGAGTTTCCTTCGGAAATTCCCCGGGCGTCACTGGCGAACCAGTTGCAGCGGATACAAAGTACGAATTGGCCAAGGATCAACAGGCAGCCCTGGCTCCGCCTGACGGGCCATCGCAGACTGTCCATTTAGTCTTCGAACAATCTTTGCGAGGTCTGACCGCTGGGGCGCCAGTGCAGTTCGATGGCATAGATCTGGGTAGGGTCATATCCATCAAGCCAGATTACGATCCCGTCAAGCATCGCTTTCAATCTGCGGTCGGTATCGTAATTTATCCGCAGCGGCTGGGCGAGATTATGGAAAAACTACCAACATCCGACGGGGACGAGGAGGATCGGGCGGCACACATGCTGCAAGAAATGGTAGCCCATGGCCTGAGAGCCCAGGCAAGAACAGGAAACATGCTGACTGGCCAACTTTACATCGCTCTTGACTTCATCCCTAATACACCAAAGGTGGCCTTTGATCCTTTACGTCGTCCGTTAACGCTGCCGACCGTCAGTGGGAGCTTCGATCAATTGCAAGAACGGTTCGCTAGCATCGTTGGCAAGATTGACAAGATGCCGTTAGACAGTATCGCGCGCAATCTTGACGCATCCTTTGCTAACCTGAACAAAGTGCTGAAGCAGGTGGACAGCCGAGTTCTACCACAGACTACGCAGACACTTCGTCAAGCTCAGCAAACCATCGGTGTGGCGCACGGAATGCTCGCCGAAGATGCGACGTTGCGACAAAGCCTTGGTCAGACCTTGCAGGAGATTCAGCGTGCAGCTCGCTCAGTACGCACATTAACTGATCTTTTGAGCCGATATCCGGAAGCAGTAATGCGAGGCCGTCCTAAGAACGCCACATTCGAGGCTACCGGAGACCCGCTAGCCAGCACCATAGAGACCCCAAAAAGATGATCCGACCTATTTGCATCAGCCTGCTCGTTCTGACCCTCGGGATAGCAGCCTGCACCACTTCTGCGCCCGTTCGCCATTACACATTGTTAAACCCCAAGATCGATGTCCAGTCTCAGGGCGAACCTAGTCGCTTCGTGCTCGAAGTGCTTCCAGTCAGTTTGCCGGAGTATTTAAATCAGCCCCAACTCGTTGTGAGACAAGATGACAATGGCATGCTCTCCGTTCTGGACGACGAGCGGTGGCTAGGGCCATTGGACGAGGAGATACGTAACGCGTTATCGGCGCAGTTGGCTAATCGCTTGGGCACCCAAGACGTTGCTGGGTTGTCCTGGCCGAGCGATGTGCAGGTGATTAAGGTGAAACTGCAGGTTCGTCGGTTTGACGCATGGCCGGGAAAACTCGTACAGCTTGAGGCGGGTTGGACCGTGGGGGATGCACGGGAAACAGGCGATGCCAAACTGGTTTGCCACGGACGTTTTGAAGAACCAGCGGCGGCTGGTTATCCCGAGCTGGTGCAAGCACAGCAGCGCGTGATCGCCGCGTTAGCCCAACAGATCGCACAGGACGCAAGGACGCGGTCGGTCTCGCACCAGTCGAAGTGTGAGCGACCCCAGGTATCCTAATCGGCTGCTTGTCAGGCGTGCCTAGGTAGGCGCCCCAAGTTTATGGGATCTAGATGGGATCAACCGGTTAACGAACCTGAGCCACCTGGAGAAATGCCTTGTTAAGCGCCCGGTCCTGAAGACCGGCTGCAAGCAAGCACCAAAGCAGTACCCGACTTTTTTGCGGCGACAACCAGCCGGACATAAGCACACCCAGTTCCTGTAAATGTATTTCGGATCCCGGATAGGCATAAGTGCGGGTAGCCGTAGGACCAAATGGCACACGGCTAGCCATAACAACCGGCACACTGTTCTTCAGATCTTCCAGACGCTGGGCAAACCGTCCATTACAGTGCCCGGCTCCTACGCCAGCAATCACCAGTCCGCCAAAACCGGCATTCATCGCTGCTTCTAGCAGGCGGCCGTCATCGCCAGGCCATGTCGCCACAATGCCTACATCAGCCTGCTGTGCCGAAGGCAGAGCGCCTGCTTCCCACGCCAATTCCTTACACGGCGGTTCGGGGCGCTTCCCACTGCTGGCATCTGTAAACACCGCTAGGGACTCCAGCACCATACCCATAGGACCTGACGGATATGACGTAAAGGTTTCAACCGCCAGCGTATGGCTTTTCATTACCCACATGGGGCAGTGAATGACATCGTTAAGCACTACGGCCACGCGTCGGTTGCGCATCCCTTGGCTAGTGACGGCGATCAGGGCGGCAAAGATATTGGCCGGGCCGTCGGCTCCTATTTCAGAGGCTCCACGCATAGCCGCGGTAAATACTACTGGAATGGTACGCGACCAACACAGATGGAAGAAAAAAGCGCTTTCTTCCAGTGTGTCCGTACCTTGGGTTACAACAATACCTTCATAGCCTTCGTCAGCCTTGGCGTGCGCCCAGCTAAGGAGTTTGAGTAAATCGCTAAATCCGAGAGAGGCGCTGCCTACGGAAGTCAAGGACGTCATTTCCAGACATGCAATGGATGCGGCCTGAGGCACGGCTGCAAGGAGGTGCTCCGCCGTAAGCGCCGGCTGCAGGCCTGTTTCTGACGTACCTACCATAGCGATAGTACCGCCCAAGGCACCCACAGCAATGCGAGGGAGGGAACTCGCTGCAGAAGTCATACAGTAAGACGTAAAGTCTGCAACATCATGGGACCACCTGATAAATGTTTGTCTTTTGATTCCGTTGATCGGTGAGGTCAAGGCTCGACCTGATGTGCTCACAATGGTGAACGAGTTCTGCCACACACTGTTCCGCATCCCGAGCCTCTATCAGGTCCACTAAACGTTCGTGCTCGTCGACAAGACACAACACGGTCCTGTCTGTTTCATACAGCGACTGGATCAAACAAACGCGATGAATCAGCAGTTTGATCGTATCGAGGATAACCTTGTTGTCGACGATCTCGGCCACCAAAACGTGAAAATTACCGGCGATTTGGTTGAAGTCAGCCTTCCCCGTTTGATACGCCTCACGTTCGCGCGCCGTGTACTCCCTTAGACGTTTAACATCTTGCTCCGATGTCCGTTCGCAGGCCAATCTGAACAAAATAGATTCGAGGTGAGCACGCGCCTCGAAAACGTCGCGCGCTTCCTTGACAGAAGGCCGTGAAATAAACGCGCCACGGTTTAGCTTGAATTCGATTACACCTTCCATTTCGAGGCGTTCTAATACACGGCGCACCCGCGGCCTGGATAAACCATTGGCTGCCGCCAGATGCATTTCGTTCAGGTGCTCGCCTGGCCGAAGACTTTTCCCGATAATTGCCGTGACAATGCGGCGAGACATGCGTTCTTCAAGATCGAGTTTTTCCTCTCTTTGCCCTCGGGCTTGAGAAGGCTTTTTGTGTTCTGTGGCTTTCTTGGGATCGACTTCAGACGACATACATGAATAAAGAGGCATACGCCTACGCAGCATTGAGAACAAGTTTGTAATCTAGTTTAGCCGATGGGCTTTTATAAAGCACTCCCGTCACTTTATAGACGAATACGTAGAAGAGGGATATCGACAAACTCGCAGTCGCCAGGAGATTTTTCTTCGTGGATAACCATTAAAAAGCTCCGCCCCCCTTTGAGAACGCTAATCCCAGCGTGCCAGACGTTGGGCCTATAGGTGATCCCAACGTCGCCTGGCACGCAAAACGCCTGCAATGAAGAGAGTAGTGGCCGGTCATCATTACCATTCTCACATACGACCACAAGATAGGTCTCGACGTCCTGGGGGAAGAAACTCTGGCTGGAATAGGAATGCCGCTCTATTGTTCCTATCTCAATATTCGTATCCTGGGTGCGATCATCGGCTTGAACCTGGGCAAGATTGATTCGAGCATCCTTGCGTAGATTCTCAATAACGCCAAAGTGATCGAAGCGTCCAGCATCACCGGTGGGACGAAATACGAACCCGAACGGATTAAATAAAGATTCTTCGATCTGCTGAATTTGAATCTCTTTAAAGCTATGTTCTGTCATGTGTATTTACTCTTAAGCTCATTGGGCGCGTTCTTGACGACCCCGTACCAGCTGCGACAATGTAACAGCAATAACCAGGGCTGCACCATAGAAAAGATCTTGTACAAATGTGCTGATACCCAATACTGAAAGTCCTGTAATACCTGTAATCAGGAAGTACACCGCGACCATTGACCCCCATGGATTGAATCGCCCAGGACTGATGCATGTAGCACCCAAGAACGACGCTGCAAAAGCAGGCATCAAAAAAGCCATCCCTGATGACGGGTCGGCCGCCCCCGTCGTACCTGTGTATACAACGCCGCCCAGAGCGCCAAACAACGCAGACATTACCAGCGCACCCCAACGAACTCGATCGACATTAATACCACTCAAACGCGCGACTTCCCTACCTCGGCCCACGAAAAGCAGGCGTCTGCCGACTGCGGTGTAGGTAAAGACATACCAAGACGCAAAGCAAATAACCAAGGCATAGTAGAACGCCAAGGGAATACCAAGGAAACGCGAAGCGATGACAGCCTCGATCAGACGGTTGTCCACGCCGCTAATCGTCATGGAGTCACTAATCCATAAGGTGATTCCGTGCAAAAATGTGCCTACGCCAAGTGTCACGATTAACGAGTGGATCCTGAAATAAACAGTGAAAAACCCGTTGGCAAATCCCGTGACCAACGCCATCGCAAGAACGGCCAAAATACAGATATAAAGATCTATCCCCATATTCACGTTCATCACTGCAATCATCATGGAGCTGAGCGTCAGCACACTGGCAATGGAAAGATCGAAGTCGCCTGACGTTAAAGGAATAATGAGCCCTAAAGTAACAATGACCAATACCGCCTGGGAGCCGAACATCGTGGAGAAGGTCGCCCAGTTCAGAAAACTCTCGGGCCGCAACCAACCGAAGAAGGCAATTGTCAGCAACCACACAATTACCAGCCCATACGTTTCTACCTGTAGCGCGACACTTCCTACCCGTCGCTTCTTGGCATTCGTTTGACTAGCAGCTTTTATATCAGCACTCATCTTCAATCCCCATAGCACTCAAGCAGTGCTTTATTTCTCTGCGCCGAAACAATGTTCGGCAATCGTATTCTTCGTGACGTCGTCACCGCTTAGCTGCGAGACAATCCGCCCGCGATCAAAGACCATCACGGTGTCACACAGTGCTTCGAGCTGCTCAAAGTCGGAACTGGCAACAACAATTGCTGCACCTTTGCTGGCGACTTTTCGCAAATGAGTGAATAGTTGCTGGCGAGCCCCTACATCGACTCCCTGAGTCGGCTCGTCAAGTAACACAAGCGAAGGATCCAACTGCAACCACTTTGCCATCACGGCCTTTTGCTGGTTGCCGCCAGAAAAATTTTGAATATCCAACTCGACAGTCCGAGGGCGAATATCGAAAGATTCCATAAGGGCTTGCGCGTTATCAGACAAGACCGTTGAGATGATGGCCCATGGACTGCCCAAACGGCCGTAAACCGGCATACTCAAGTTTTCCGTTACGCTGAGACTGCCGATGACTGCATTGTTTTGGCGATCTGCTGGGATTAGCACCATGCCCTGACAGATAGATCGCTCGGGAGTATTGTCTGAGACAGCGCCACCCACTTGTTGCTGCCCATTCAGTGCAAAAGTACCCGAACGGGCCTTCTTTGCCCCGTACAGAAGGTAAGGAAGCTCGTCGTAACCCGATCCGATCAAACCCGTAAGCCCGACAATTTCCCCTTTTGCTACCCGCAGTTCAACGTTCTTGACGACTTCTCCGCTAAGACCCGAAATCTCCAGGGCGGGCAAGTCCTGTTTTGCTGATGTCGGTTTGGCTTTGCGTTCAAGACGATGCCCGACAATCATTTCGACAATGTCATCCTTGCTGGCATTCTTCGTCTCAAAAGTACCGGCCACCTTGCCATCGCGAAGCACTGTTGCACGATCGGTAATTTCAAGAACCTCGTCAATATCATGGGAAACGAAGATCACCCCCGCGCCGTCGGCTACCACTTGTTTAATCAAAGAAAATAGGCGCTGTACATCCTTGCGCGGCAAGAAAGGAGTCGGCTCGTCAAGTATCAGCAAACCCGCGTTACCCATCTTGCCCAAGTCCCTGAAGGCGCGCACAATTGCCAGCAGTGCGCGCTCTACCGGACTGATGTCATATATCGTTGACATCGGATCAATGTCGATCTGATAGCGCTCAAACAACGCTCGAGCATTTTTAGCCTCACGCGCCCAGTTGATCTTCCACCGGTTTTCTGTTGCCAGATCACCCAGCAGAAGATTCTCTAGCACCGTGAGCGATGGCAGAATTCCCAAATGCTGATGCACAAAGCTGATACCTAGTTCTCGTGCTCCCCCAAAGGGCATGGGCAAGTTCACCTCTTTGCCTCCAAACCACATCCGCGCCCCGGGATCGGGCGCATGGAAACCTGCCAATACTTTGATCAGGGTGGATTTTCCGGAGCCATTGTGCCCGAGCAGACCATGTACCTCCTGCCCACGTACGTTCAGGTGAGCCCCATCTAAGGCCTGCGCTCCACCGAAGTGTTTGGATAGGCTTTCTATCCTTAGCAACGGGCTGGTCGCCGGCCCCTGTTGATCTGCAACATTCGAGCTCATTGAAGCTTCCAAAGCTTGTTGTAGCCTTCAAGGTAAGCATCGCCATAACCCGTGGACAACTTGGGAGGCGTGCCGGCTGTCTGCGCATTGTCTTTATCGAAGATAAAGAAAGGAATTTTAGGATCCTTAATTTGCTCCAGACCACAAAGCATACGCATTTCTGCGTCCAGCACCGCGTGGGCAATCCAATCCAGGTTCTCACCGATATCCATTTCGACCTTGCCTTGCTGGATGAGTCCAATGACAAAAGGCGTACCATTAAAGGTGGCGATCTTCACGCTGTCTTGCTTGCCGGTGAGGGTAATAGCCGGAATGATGAACTGGGACATGCTGTCATAGATGGGCAAGATATAGTTGATCGTTGCATCTCGCAGGAGCTCAGACTGTACAGTGGGTTGAATCTTTGTAGACCACTCGGTAACAGGGACATTTTGGATCTTATATTTGCAGTCAGGACAGATTTCAGCGAACTCTGCTTTGATGCCCTCGACCATCGATCCCGTAGAAAAAACCTCACTAGAAATAAGGACCAGCACGTTTGCCTTGCCCTGAGTATCCATAATGGCCCAGTCGGCGATCAGCTGGCCCGCCTTGCGGTAGTCAATAGGCACTGCCTCTACCCCATTTGAAATTGGCTGCTCGAAGCCCGAGTAATGGGAGGCAACCACCTTGATACCAGCATCTCGTGCACGCTTGATTTGAGGAGCAAGTACCTTCGGGTCCGTGCCGCCGATCATGTCGATCAAATCAAACTTGTTATCCACAGCAAAGTTGACGCCCTGAACCCACTGCGTCAATTGACCCTGGTTTTGCCACTCCATGAACTCGAACCCGACCTTCTTAGCCACGTCTTTCATTGCGTTGTTGATATTCTTCACAAACGGGTTAGCGCTCGAGTTGGGAATGCTCATCAACTTTTTACCTGCCATGCAGGCTTTTGCATCGAAGGCGGGGCCAGCTGCGACAAATTTAGGAAGTTCGCGATACGGCTGCAATCGTTCCTTCGCAATATCGGCAGGCGACTGCGCTGCGACATGCCCGCTTAACATCAGTAGTCCTGCCAACGCCAACATTTTCTTGAACATGGTAATCCCCAAAACAAAGTTCTACGTTAAAAGCAAATTACTTGATTTGTTCCCTGTCAAGCCAGGCATGAGCGATTTGTTCGCGCGTAGCGAACCAGACGTCGGGAAACTGTCGCGCATAGTCAAAGAACCATTTCAATGCACGGATCCGACCGGGACGCCCCACCATGCGGGTGTGCAGGCCGATTGACATCATTCGGGGACCGTTTGCCGCTTCGGCATACAACACATCGAAGCTTTCTCTGATGTATTCGAAGAAATCAGACGCTTGAGTCAGTCCTGGTGAGTTCCAAAACCGGAAATCATTGACGTCAGCGGTGTAAGGGACGACAAGGTGACGTTTTCCTTCGACTTGCACAAAATAAGGGACGTCATCGTTATACGCGTCCGCGTCGTATAGAAAACCGCCCTCTTCCACCACTAACCGGCGAGTGCGCACGCTGGGGCCATAGCGACAGTACCAACCGACTGGGCGTTTGCCGCATGATCGCTCCAGTGACTCGATGGCCAGGCGAATGTGCTCTCGTTCTTCTTCCTCGGTAAGCCGAAACACCTCTTCCCAGCGGTAACCATGGCTGCAGATTTCATGACCCGCCTGAACCATAGCCATCGCCACTTCGGGGTTTTGCTCCATGGCTACCGCACACGCGAATATAGTGGCCGGCACATTGGCGTCTTGCAGAGAATCCAGTATGCGCCAGACGCCTACCCGCGAGCCGTATTCATACATCGACTCCATAGCGAGATTGCGTACGCCGGGAGGAAATGCATAGCTACCCCATTCAGTCATCGTCTCTTGGTCTGGATCCCCCATGGCATGAGAGCGCTCGGAGCCTTCCTCGTAATTGACGACAACGTTAATCGCAAGACGGGCCCCATTGGGCCAAGCGCCCGTAGGGCGGTTTCTGCCATAACCCACCAGGTCTCGGGGCGGATAAACCATGTGCCAACTCCTTCAGTATGCAGCCGTAGACTTTAGTGACTGTAAAATTGCAGACAATTATGTCTGAAATTCAGTCGAGCCACTATAAGGTGCAATTAGATGCGGCGTAAACCTAGTATTAGTACTAGGGTAAGTTCACGCTCCATAATGCGTTTAGGCTTTGCGACCCCGAAGATATTTCGAGTCTGACTGTAGGGCGTTCCGAAGATTGGGACAATGGTGGTGAACACCGCGGGGCCAATAGCGGTGGCGGAGTCCACTATCTCCGCCCTTTCGTTACATCACCAAGGGTCTGAACAATAGCATTGAGCGACCGACGCTTTAAAGCACCCGGCAAGGTCACCACGCGAATCTCCCTGCTCAGGGAGGGGCTCAGCGCAATAAGCCTGATCTGGTCATCGTCGAGGAAAGGTTGCAGACTTAAAGACGGAAGCACAGAAACCAGTCCGATCTTCTTGATGAATTCAATAATTGCGGAAACATTACGGCAGTTACACACCTCTTTGGGCGTAAAGCCAGCAGTGAAGCAAGCATTCAATAATATGCTTCGATAAGGGGCTGCTCCCTGATTGATTGCCCACATGTCATCCGCAAGATCAGCAAGGTGAATGGTTTTACGGTTTGCTAGGGGATGCTCCCTGCTCACCACCGCGACGAAATCATCAGTTCCCAGCGTAGAGATCTCAAGCGAACGGGCAGGACGCTGAATATCGGCCCATTCGTCGATAATCGCGATATCGATCTCCCGCGCGACCACAGCACGAATACCGTCCTGTGAAGCGTACTCTGTAAACATAAGCGTCAACCTGGGGTGGAGTTGGCGAAGGATACTGAACGCAGTAGGAACGATACCCGTCGAAAATGACCCGAACGCCGACAGGCGAACCTGACCGACCACCACGTCGGACGAACTGGCAAGCTCGGCCTCGATATCTTCCACCATATCGAACAACGCGCCTATCCGAGACGAAAGCCGTTCGCCTTCAGTGGTCATTCGGATACCACTAGACGTGCGCTCGAACAAGGTGGATCCCACTTCTTTTTCAAGCAATGCCAATTGCTGAGAAACAGCAGGTCGCGTTGTACCTCGAGCTCGTGCCACAGCTGTAATGGTTCCAAGAGTCGTCAACTCGTTCAGAAGCCTCAACCTCGTGAGATTCAGCATCAAAATTCCCTTTCTAGAACTGAGCTTTTATGTTTGGCAGTAAGTATATCTTACGCATATCGTTAAAAATTCTGTCGTTTACTCTTACGTTACTCGACGGTAATCTTAATTCGAAATCACAAGCATGCCGCTCGCCTGCAAACTTTTTATCGGTAGATTACCAATGAACCTCATGTCAAAAAAAACAACGCAACACACCACGGATGATTTCGGCAATCCCATTGATCCAACAGTCGGATATGCTCGCGGAAAGATCATTCAGTCCAGCGTCGAAGAGAATCAACGTTTGATCTACGGCCAACGGCTGGCAACCAACCGGCTGACAGAACAGGGAGCCGCGTCAATTACCGTATTCACGGGTAATCAACGGGCATTTCCAGTGCATCCTGAAGACCTGGAGCTTCGATGTGAAGAATGGTTTGGGCCCGGCATCATCATTGACGAACTCAAGGCAAACGTCATTGCCCACATGGATGGCGACGCCGACAACGACTTTGCGATTTTCAATCGCTCCAGTGCAGGCATCATCGCGCTGATTACCGCTTTGGCCGATGACAGGCCTGTTGTCAGCGGCGTACCGTCAGGCAGCCGTTCACATACATCAGTCATCCGCGGCTGCCGTATCGCTCAAGTCGCTCTGCACGAGCATGCCCACCTTGAAAGCTTCCGTAAAGCGTTGGAAAGCTATCAGCCGAAGCTCGCGATCATTACTACAGTCACCAGCAACCTTGACAGGCTGGACGAGGAGACGATCCGGTCGATGATAAAAAGCGCACAGAGCGCCGGGGCCATTGCATTTGTTGACGACGCTTATGGGGCGCGCATCCGGCCCATACTGCATCAGGGTATTTCGGCAATGCGCATGGGTGCAGACTTGGCTATCACCAATTGCGACAAGGCAGGGCTCACCGGACCACGCGCCGGAATACTGATAGGCCGCTCTGACCTTATTCCAAAAATCGCCGCCAAGGGCGCCGAGTTGGGCATGGAGGCACGAGCCCCGATTCTAGTGGCGGTCATGCGCTCACTTTCATCGTTTACGCCTAGCCTGTTGATTGACGAACATGAACTGGGCGGCGCACTTACGAAGCTGATGCGTCGACAATATGGCGAAAGCATTGTCGCATCCAGTGATCTGGGTCCCATCATCGACGAGAACGATATGCTGCGACTGGTCCTACAACGAGCAAACAGGCCAGTTGACCGAGCAAACATCGTTCCCGCGGAAGCCACGGCCGCATTGGGCGCGCTGCTGCTGCGCGATCACGGCATTCTGACAACAAACACCCACGGGCAGCCAGGGGCAAAAGTGTCGTTACGACTACGCCCGACGCCGGAGGCGCTGGACCGAATTGGCGACATGCAAAAAGTAGTCGACGCACTTGACAGCTGCATTGAACACCTCGCGGGCTTGGTTGATGACACTGAGGCCATATCTAATTTAATCTTAGGATATTCAAAATGAACAGCGCCGCACAGAAAGAAAAACTAACACTCCTTGATGCACAGCTCGACCGCCTCACCAACATTGACATTGGGCAACGCGGTGTTGAGCATCTCAGTGCCGCGGCTCGCGGCAGGTTGGTTGGACAATCCCCTGTTGGGGCGGCTGCGTCAATGATTCAGGACCTTGAGAACGGTAGCACCGTACTATTGACAACGGGATCACCGTCGCGCGCGTGGGTCTCGCCCACCATTGGAGAAAATGATGGCCCCGCGGGCGCCGCGGTTCTCGCTCGCGCGCTCTCGCTAGGGAAAAATATTCACACAGTCGTTGTATGCGAAGCCACGCTGATTCCCGCTATATCTGCCATCTTCACCGCCGCAGGGCTGTCCGTTTTGCCATTTGACGACGCACGCCGCGCCGTTGCTGATAGCAGCTTGGCTGTTGCATCATTCGAGCCTTTCCCTGTCACCGACGCAGAAGCCCACGCCGCAGCGGAGGGTTTCCTGAACCGCATTGCCCCAGCGCTGCTTATATCAACGGAGCGCGTAGGCCGGGCTACCGATGGCGTTTATTACAGCATGCGTGGCATCGACTACGGCATGGGCAGATCGCGAATCGATATCCTGTTCGAGTACGCCATGGCCCGACAGGTGAAAAGCGTCTGCATCGGTGACGGAGGTAACGAGATCGGAATGGGCGCCGTGGCCGATGCTGTCACGCGACATGTAAAGTTTGGCGAGAAAATCTGCGCAACCACCAGCTGCGATATTTTGGTAACAGCAGCATGCAGCAATTGGGGATGCACGGCTATCACGGCCGCACTCGCCGCGCGTATCGGCAAATATGAAATTCTCCACACGCCAGAATTGGAATCCAGACTTTTGCATCGGGGCGTTGACGTGGGCCTCATCAATTCCATGGACAACGTAGTCGATGCAAACGTCGATGGCATTAGCGCCCAAACGCACCTGAGTATTGTTCAGTTCATCCATGAGCTCACGGCCCGATATTTGAAGTTGAAAAAAAACCAAGAAACCTCGTCCACGAACTCACTGTAGAGAGAAATCATGTTGATTAGAAAACTCTTAAAAGTATGCCCAGCCGCTATCCTTGCCGTCATGACCTCGACGGCCCAAGCTTCGGAGTGGCCGCAACGGCCAGTAACAATCGTCGTGCCGTTCGCGCCTGGGGGCTCCACCGATGTGGTCGCCCGCACGATGGCCCAAGAATTGTCCAAGAAATTCGATATGCAGTTCATCGTCGAGAATAAGCCGGGAGGCAGCACAACTATCGCGAGTAGTTATGTATCACGCGCGAAACCTGATGGCTATACGCTTTATATCGGCACAATGGGCATGCATGGAATGGACAAAATTCTTTATCCCAGCATCACCTATGATGGCATTGACGGATTCACACATATTACCCGATGGGTAAGCTTTCCAATGATTGTCGTCGCCAATCCCAACAAAGGATTAAACAACTTCAAGGATCTGATCAAAAAAGCAAAAGAGAACCCTGACCAGGTAACGCATGCCAGTGCGGGTGTGGGTTCCTCTAATCACCTGGCCGCCGTGTTGTTCATGAAAGAATCGGGCATCAAGCTGATGAACATCCCGTACAAAGGCGGTAATCCGGCCACCGTTGCTGCGCTGTCCGGTGAAGTCGATATTAGCTTTGCCACACCCCCCTCCGTCATCGCTCATGTAAAAGCAGGGAGACTCAAGGCGCTTGGTCTCTCATCCTCAGGAAAATCTACTTTGTTTCCCAGTATCCCGTCAGCAACCGAATCGGGGTTACCAAGTTATAACTTCAAGGTCTGGCACGGCTTCTACGGCCCAGCAGGCATCCCTGTCGATATCACCGATAAGCTATTCAACGCCAGCAAGGAAATTTTGGCGGAGGAACACGTAAAAAAGACCTTTGCCGATCTAGGTATGGATGTCGATCCATCAGCGTCCGTCGCTGAGTTCAATGATTTTGTAAGAGGCGTTGCAGCAACTACTGTTGAGTTAGGGGCTGCAGTGCAGGCCGACGGTGGCTAAAAAAAAATGAAAGAATAGCCAGGTGGTAGCCTGGCTATTCTTTCTGGTCTCTGGAATCGTCGAAGTGCTTAGCTTTGTGCCGCAGGCCTTCAACAAGCGGATATAAGGGGAGCGGGCACCCCGGAAGAGAATCGACCTTGCGGCAGAGTTCAGACCTCCGTCACGCGCGTCGGGCCGCATGTCAGCACCCGCAAAGACTGGAAAAGGCCGGCTTCGGTCCCGTACGCGACTTTGCACGTTACGCGGTCGTTGGTCAGCTCCCTGATCAGTTTCGTTATTTCTGACGCTTTGTCTGGGCTTAAGCCCGCGGCTCGCGAGGAACTGGACACAACAACATCAGCCGCAGCATGTTCGCCTTGCCTTATCGTAGTATCCCCGATGCTTATGTGTATTCGCAATATCTCGGATCTTGCAAATCAGGCTCGCTGCGTGCTCAATCGCATTGCACATTGATGCCCTTTGCGCCACCACCACTTTCGTTCCCGAGGGCTCCGCTTAAAGGTCGATAAATCCAGCTCCAGAATTATAATTATCGTTGGA
>NZ_JBEBUX010000109.1:0-13936 GCF_040393045.1 Pollutimonas bauzanensis
CTAACAGCGATGCTTCGATCGGTGAAATCATTGCCAACGCAATGGACAAGGTCGGCAAAGAAGGCGTTATTACCGTTGAAGACGGCAAATCGCTGGAAAACGAACTCGACGTCGTCGAAGGTATGCAATTCGACCGCGGCTACCTGTCGCCTTACTTCATCAACAACCCAGACAAGCAAGTTTCCGTCCTGGAAGATCCGTATGTCCTGATTTTCGACAAGAAAATCAGCAACATCCGCGACCTGCTTCCTATCCTGGAACAAGTTGCCAAGTCCAGCCGTCCTCTGCTGATCGTTGCTGAAGACGTCGAAGGCGAAGCTTTGGCTACGCTGGTTGTCAACAACATCCGCGGCATCCTCAAGACGACTGCTGTCAAGGCACCTGGTTTCGGCGATCGCCGCAAAGCCATGCTGGAAGACATCGCCATCCTGACCGGCGGCACTGTTATTTCGGAAGAAACCGGCATGTCGCTTGAAAAAGCCACGCTGGAAGAGCTGGGCCAAGCCAAGCGCATCGAAGTGGCTAAAGAAAACACCACAATCATCGACGGCGCTGGCGACAGCAAGTCGATCGAAGCGCGCGTTAAGCAAATCCGCGTTCAAATCGAAGAAGCTACTTCCGACTACGATCGCGAAAAACTGCAAGAACGCGTTGCCAAGTTGGCCGGCGGTGTTGCTGTGATTCGTGTCGGTGCTGCTACCGAAATCGAAATGAAAGAAAAGAAAGCACGCGTTGAAGATGCTCTGCATGCAACACGCGCTGCTGTCGAAGAAGGCATTGTTCCTGGCGGTGGCGTAGCGCTGATCCGTACACGTGCTGCTGTTGCCCAAGTCAAGGGTGACAACGCTGACCAGCAAGCTGGTATCAAGCTGGTTCTGCGCGCTATCGAATCGCCTTTGCGCACCATTGTTGCCAACGCTGGCGACGAGCCTAGCGTTGTTGTCAACAACGTGGCCAACGGTACAGGCAACTACGGTTACAACGCTGCAACTGGCGAGTACGGTGACCTGGTTGAACAAGGCGTTCTGGACCCCACCAAGGTAACTCGCACTGCATTGCAAAATGCAGCGTCGATTGCCAGCCTGTTGCTCACGACAGAGGTCGCAGTGGCCGAAATCGTCGAAGACAAGCCAGCTGGTGGCGGTATGCCTGATATGGGTGGCATGGGCGGTATGGGTGGTATGGGCGGCTTCTAAGCCCCTTTACTTCCACACCTTCTGCCGGCCTGGGCATTAATGTCCAGGCCACCCAGAAAAAAAGCCCCCGATCTGTTCGGGGGCTTTTTGCTTTAACACAGCCCGCAGGGGCAAATTTTGGTTTACAGGCATAATATCGTCCTGTGCCACCTTGGTGCTGCGCTGCCATTCGGCGTATGACTATTTACCCTGGCGATATGACTCACCATAATTCCCCCTATAAAAGCAAAGGCGGTTTCGGCCGGCTGTTCAATGCCCTGCGCTACTCTGCTCAAGGCTTCAAGGCCGCCTTCCAGCATGAAGCGGCTTTTCGCCAAGAGCTTTTACTGGTCGTGATATTGACTCCTTTGGCGATCTGGATCAGCCGCAGCATGGGCGAAGCGCTTTTACTGATAGGCACACTCGTTTTTGTGCTGATTGTGGAACTGCTCAATTCCGCCCTTGAAGCGCTAGCCGATACAATCACCCTGGAGCACCACCCTTTAATTGGCCGTGCAAAAGACCTGGGCAGCGCCGCGGTGATGCTATCAATCATCTTTTGCACCGTGACTTGGCTATGCATTGTCGGCGCCCATATTCTCGTGCCTGTAATCTGATACCGTAGTAACTACCAAAAAACCCTGTACGCACTCATGATCTTCACACAAAAACTCGAACACGCCTGGACCACCACCGACTCCATGCTAATGGTGGGACTGGATCCAGACCCGCAGCGCTTTCCCGCCGAGCTTCAAGGCCGCCCCGACGCGATTTTCGAGTTTTGCAAGGCGATCGTCGACGTGACCGCGCCGTATGCCTGTGGCGTCAAGCCGCAAATCGCGTACTTCTCGGCACAACGCGCCGAAGACCAGCTGGAAGCATTGTGCGAGTACATACACGAAGCTCATCCTGGCCTGCCCATCGTGCTGGACGCCAAACGCGGCGACATCGGCTCGACTGCAGAACAATACGCACGCGAAGCCTACGAGCGCTACCAGGCCGATGCCGTCACTGTCAGCCCTTACATGGGCTTCGACACGATAGAGCCCTACCTGGCCTGGAACAGCAAAGGCGTCATCGTCCTGTGCCGCACATCCAACAAGGGCGGCTCCGATCTGCAGTTCATCGAATCCAAAGACGACATCCCTTTATATTTGCATGTTGCCGGGCTGGTTGCCGACAAATGGAACACCAACGGCCAATGCGCCCTGGTGGTGGGCGCAACGTTTCCCGACGAGATCGCGAAAGTAAGGGCGCGTGTCGGCGACATGCCGTTGTTGGTGCCGGGCATCGGTGCGCAAGGTGGCGACATTGTGTCGACCGTCAAAGCAGGCTGCAATAGCCGAGGGACGGGAATGATGATCAACTCTTCCCGGGCCATTCTGTATGCCAGCGGCGGAGACGATTGGCGCGAGGCGGCGGCAATTGCCGCTCGCGCTACGCGCGACGCGATTAACGCCGCTCGATAAAGCTCGCGGCGGTAGTCAAGGCAAACGTCACGGCGGCGTTGCGGATTTGCTGGCGGTTGCCTTCGAAAATCTTGGTCATGGCGCGCGTAACAATGCCCTGCGACGCACGCTGGGCAAATCCAAAACACACCATGCCTACGGGCTTGCCTGGCGTGCCGCCATCGGGCCCGGCCACGCCGGTCGTGGAAATGGCCAAGTGTGCAGGTGCTGCTGCCGTCAACACGCCGGCAGCCATTTCCATGGCAGTCTCTTCGCTAACAGCGCCAAAACGCTCCAGCGTATCTTCATTGACTAACAGCTGCTCGACTTTGGCCGCATTGCTATAGGTGACGAAGCCCCTGTCAAACCATTGGCTGGAGCCCGGAATATCAGTCATTGCGGCGGCAAGCAGGCCGCCGGTGCAAGATTCGGCGCAAGCAAACATCCAGCCTTTATCAAGCAATCGTTGACCAAGTTCTGCCGCGTAACCCACAGGATCGTTATTGCTCATATAAACACCTCGAGTCTGACCAGAATGGCGATTACCAGCAAGCTATAGGCCGCTGCCACGATATCATCCCACATAACGCCAAAACCGTTCTTGAAATGACGATCGAAGAAGCTGATGGGAGGAGGTTTTACAATATCGAAAAAACGAAAGACCACGAAAGCCAGCAACTGGGCGCCGAAAGAGTCCGGCGTCAGCCATAGCACCAGCCAGAACGCCACAATTTCGTCCCAGACCATGCCGCCGTCGTCTGCCCTGCCCATTTCCTTGCCAACGCGCTGGCAAGTCCAGCAGCCCAGTGCAAATGCGGCCACCAGCAAAACCGCAATGTAAGTGTCGGGGAGGCGCGCAACGGCCACTACCCATAACAGCCATCCCAGCAACGTGCCCCAAGTGCCCGGAGCAGGCCGAATCAGGCCGCTGCCCAGACCGAATGAAATGACGCGCGGAAACGAGCGAAACACCCAGGCCAGGCCAGGCTTGAAAGCAGTATCGGGATGCGTATCGGTATCAAAGGGGGGCATACGAAGGTCTGAAAAAATTCACAAAAAGAGTCAGGAAAAATGATCGAAACCGGCCTTGTCCAATGGGATGACCGTGCCATCTGCAGCGCGTACCCGTAGACCAGGTTCCGCTACGACCCTGCCGACCCGCGTTACCTGTAGCGACGACGCGGCAGCCAATGCCAGTATGCGCGCGCGTTCACCCGCAGCCGCAGTAAAACATAATTGATACACATCGCCACCAGCCAGCACTGCAGCCTGAACAAGCTGGCTATCGAGCCCTTGCAGCGCCGGTGCAACCGGCAGTGCCAAGTATTCGAGCTCGGCACCGCAGCCACTGGCTTTGAGAATATGCCCGATATCTTGCGCCAGGCCATCGGAAATATCCAGCGCAGCATGCGCAACCCCGGCCAGCGCCTGTCCAAACTGCCATGGCGGCAGCGGCCATTCAAGGGCGCGGCGAGTGGCCTCCAGCAAATCCGGATTATAGGGAAGTTCGTTTTGCAGCAAACGCAAGGCAATATTGGCTGCGCCCAAGTCGCCAGTGATCCAGACGTCGTCGCCTACCTGGGCCGCTGCACGGCGCAGTGCCTGATCCGGCCTGACCTGCCCCATGACCGTCACGCTGATGACAATACCGGCTGTGCTGCGCGTCGTGTCGCCGCCTATCAGCGGGCACCCGGCTTGATCCGCCAGCGCATAGAAGCTTTGGGAGAAAGCGGTCAGCCAATCATGATCGACGGCGGGCAAAGAAAGGCTTAGCAGGCAGGCCACGGGCTGGGCGCCCATGGCAGCCAAGTCCGACAGATTAACCGCCAATGCTTTATGACCAAGCGCAGCGGGATCGACATCTGAAAAAAAATGCCGACCTTCCACAAGAAGGTCGGTGCTGGTTGCCAGGTGATGGCCGGCCGCAACAGGGAATAAAGCACAGTCGTCACCCACCCCCAGGAAGCCGCAAGGCGCCGGACGCGAAAAGTAACGCGCGATGAGGTCGAACTCGATATTCAACAGACCCTCGCAAAGCGCCTAGCGGCGCGCAGCCGCCGCCTGAACCTCGTGGGGACGAATATCGGCTGCCATTTTGTCGAGCACACCGTTGACGAACTTGAAGCCATCCGTGCCGCCAAACGACTTGGCCAGTTCGACCGCCTCGTTGATCGCGACTTTATAGGGGACTTCGGTATGGTGAATAAGCTCGAAGCTGCCTATCAGCAAAATACCGTGTTCGATCGGAGACAATTCCGCCAAAGGCCGATCGACATAAGGCATGAAGCTTTCACGCAGCGCAGGAGCTTCCCGCAACACCCCATGCAGCAGCGTCTTGAACCACGTCGCATCAGCTTCGTGGAATTCTTCGTCGTCGCGGATGTGGGCGTCGATAGCACCGGCCTCTTGCAAGCTATCGTCGCCGCGCAGCAGCCACGAATAAACGCCCTGCAAGGCGAATTCGCGCGCGCGCCTGCGCGCGCTACGACTATTGGTCCGGGAAGCAGCGCCCGAAGGCGCGCCCGGCGTATTATTTGTCGTCAAGATCTTCGTCCTCGTCATCCTCGTCGTCTTCATCGTCCTCGAAATCTTCGTCATCTTCAGTTTCGGGTTCGAGGGCGGCGACCAGGTTAGCCATTTCAACGGCGCTGCGAGCGCAATCACGCCCCTTTTCAGCGGCGCGTTCCTGGGCTTGCTCGTCAGTGTCGGTGGTAAGCACGCCGTTGGCGACCGGAATACCGGTTTCCAATGCAACGCGGCTAATGGCCGACGCGCTTTCATTGCTGACGATTTCAAAATGATAAGTATCGCCGCGGATAACAGCACCCAGTGCGATCAAGGCGTCGAACTCGAAAGTTTCAGCCATTTGTGCCAAAGCAACGCCCAGCTCAAGCGCACCGGGAACCGATACGAGCATGACGTCGCGCTCATCAACGCCCAATTCAGCCAGTTCGGCCAGGCAGGATTCCAGTTCGGCTTGACCGACCTGCTCGTTGAAACGAGCCCGCACAATGCCTATATGCAGACCTTCTCCGTTCAGATCGGGAGACAAAGTATATGGGTTCATAATCAATAATTCCTGTTATGGGGTGGAAAGAGGTTCGCTATCGTAACCCGTTATGGTCAGGGAAAACCCTGTCATGCTGGGCATTTTTCGCGGCCGGGCCAGCAAACGCGCCTTGCCTATATTAAGGTCGCGCATGATTTGCGCGCCAATGCCGTAAGTAAGGAGGCCATAACGACTTTCGCGGTCGTTGGCCGGCGTGTCTTGCGTGTCAGCCTGGTTCCAGGATTCGAACTGGTTAAATAGCAAATCGGGAGACCCTTGGCAGTTCAGCATGACCAGCACCCCGGACGGAGCGGCTGCGATGGCCTTGAGCGCATCGGATACGCTCCAGCTGTGGGTAGTAGCGCCTTCGAACAAGATATCCAGCATAGTGGTGGGTTCATGCACACGCACCAGCGTTTCGGTTTCGGGCGTAATGTCGCCATGCACCAGCGCCATGTGGGGCGCCCCCGACGACAGATCGCGGTAGGCCACTGCAGTGAACTCGCCCCACGGGGTTTGCATACGGCGGCTGGCCAGCCTTTCGATCATGGATTCGTGTTCGCTGCGGTACTGAATAAGGTCGGCAATAGTGCCGATTTTCAAGCCATGCTCGCGCGCGAAGACTTTCAGGTCTGGCAAGCGCGCCATGGTTCCGTCGGGCTTTAGAATTTCACAGATGACAGCGGCGGGCGTCAGGCCTGCAAGCGCCGTCAGGTCGCAACCGGCTTCGGTATGCCCGGCGCGCACCAGCACCCCGCCGCGAACGGCCTGCACCGGAAAGATGTGGCCAGGCTGGACCAAATCGGACGGCTTGGCATCGCGCGCTACAGCCGCCTGGATGGTGCGGGCGCGGTCAGCGGCTGAAATACCTGTATCCACCCCTTCGGCGGCTTCGATGGACATGGTGAAGTTGGTGCCGAAACGCGTGCCGTTGCGGCTTGCCATCAGGGGCAAGTCAAGCTGACGGCAACGCTCTTCGGTCAATGTCAGGCACACCAGCCCGCGGGCATGCGTGACCATGAAGTTGATGGCTTCCGGTGTAACGAATTCGGCTGCCATGACCAGGTCGCCCTCGTTTTCGCGATCTTCTTCGTCGACCAATATAACCAGTCGGCCAGCCCGCAATTCGGCAACAATTTCGGTAACGGGAGAGATATTGTAGGATTGCGCTGTATCGAAATCCATGTCGGACGGCTTGCTCATGAATATAGGCTCAGTAAAAAGTTGGGTCATTTTAACGCCTTCCCGAACCCGTCCATGCAAAGCCGGGTAATATCCGCATAAAACATAACATGATTCCTCCATGCGCGAAAAAAAAACAGCGGTAAAGCCCCAGAATGATGGGCGCCGCAGCATCCAATCGGTGGAAACCGGCTTTCCGTTGCTTGCTGCGCTAGTCGACTCAGCCAAGGCCCTGACCTTGCGCGATCTGGCAGCACAAGCAGGCATGACTTCGGCAAAGGCCCACCCTTACCTGGTCAGTTTCACCCGTGTCGGACTGGTGCAGCAAGATCCCGCCACGGGTCAATACGAACTCGGGCCCTTTGCGCTGCAAATGGGCCTGGTAAGCCTGCAGCGCCTGGACACTGTACGTGCCGCCATGCCCGAGGTCAATCAACTGGCTGGCCAAATCGGGCATACGCTGGCGATCGCCGTGCTGGGCTCGCACGGGCCGACCATGATACATATCTCCGAAGCCAGCTACCCGGTACACGTGAACATGCGCAAAGGTACGGTCATGTCCATGCTGCATACCGCCACCGGCCATGTCTTCGCGGCCTGGCTCCCGCCCAAGATTGCGCAGCACTATATAGAACGTGAAACGGGCGATACGGCCGTAGTGACCAGCATCAGCCCCTTGCGGCCCAGCGCAGCTGAACTGGACGCCTTGCTCTCGCACATCAGGCAAGTGGGTGTCGCGCAGGCACTGGGCAACCCGCTACCTGGCATTGATGCCTTATCGGTACCGGTGTTTGACCATTCCGGCAATATTGCACTGGCGCTGACCAGCCTTGGGCCTGCGACGCTGTTCGACGCCAGCCCGCAAGGTCCCATTGCAACAGCGCTAAAAGAATGCGCCGCGGCCATCTCGGAAAAGCTCGGGTATCGGCCCAGCCGATAAACCGCTAAACTCAAACGGCAGGACATCTTGATTTACGGCTTTTCATAATAATTACCGCATAAAAACGGAGACAAACCCATGAAACCATCAAGCTTATTGTTGACCACCACTTTTCTTGCTGTACTTGGCACTGCGCCTCTTGCCCAAGCGCAGGACACATGCGCCAACCGCGGCGACCTGGATACGATGTATTGCGATGCCAATAACGACCTGGTTGCCGACACCCCTACTGATGCCAGCAAGCTGAAGACGCCCTCCACCGTGGTATTTACCTATACACCCGTGGAAGACCCGGCCGTGTATGCCGAAATCTTCTCGCCATTCACCAAGCATCTGTCTCAGTGCATCGACCGCAAAGTGGTCTTTTATCAAGTGCAAAGCAACGCTGCCGAAATCGAAGCCATGCGCTCGAACCGGCTTCACGTAGGCGGGTTTTCCACGGGGCCAACCAACTTCGCAGTCAACCTGGCAGGCGCCGTGCCTTTCGCCGTCAAGGGGGATGCCAACGGCTTCCAGGGCTACAACCTGATTCTCATCGTTAAAAAAGACAGCCCCTATAAAACCCTGGCCGACCTGAAGGGCAAAAAGGTTGCACATACATCGCCATCGTCCAATTCCGGCAACATGGCGCCTATCGCCCTGTTCCCCAAAGAAGGACTGGTTCCCGGCAAAGACTACGAATTCCTTTACTCCGGCAAGCATGATCAATCGGTCATGGGCGTGAATTCGGGCGATTACGACGCCGCTGCCGTTGCCTCCGACGTTTTCCACCGCATGGCAGAGCGCGGGCAAGTCAAAGAAGACGACTTCCGCATCATCTACACAAGCGAGAAGTTCCCCACATCGTCGTTCGCTTACGCCTATGACCTGGAACCGGCGTTCCGCGACAAGATGCTCAAATGCTTCTACGACTATCGCTTTCCGGCCGAAATGAAAGAAGCCTTCGACGGCGCTGACCGCTTCTATCCGGTTACCTACAAGAAAGACTGGGAGATTGTGCGCGATGTCGCCAAGGCCGGCGGGGAAAGCTTTACGCGCTCTGCCTACGACAAAGCCAGCAAGAAAGCGAACTGACCGGTTATGGGAGCCGCACTCCATATCAAAAACCTGGTCAAAGAGTACAAGGCGAACCGTCCCGTCCTGAAAGACATCAGTCTTGATCTTACCGGTGAAGGCCTCACGGCCATCATCGGCCCCTCGGGAACCGGAAAAAGCACGCTGTTGCGTTGCATCAACCGGCTGGTGGAACCCACGGAAGGCAAGATCCTGCTGGAAAACAATGGCGGGTTCATCGATCTGGCCAAGGTGCGCGGTTCGGCGCTACGACAGGCCCGCCGCCGCATCGGCATGGTGTTCCAGGAATACAACCTGGTCGAACGCCTCACGGTGATGGAAAACCTGCTTACGGGCCGGCTAGGCTACACCTCGCCGTTCAATGCGTGGCGGCGTCATTTCGACCCCGCCGATATTCAATACGCTTTCAGTTTGCTGGAAACCGTGGGGCTGGCCGGCTTTGCCGACCAGCGTGCCGATGCGCTGTCGGGCGGACAGCGCCAGCGCGTAGGCATAGCGCGCGCCTTGATGCAGCGCCCGCAACTCTTGCTGGCGGACGAACCCACCTCCTCCCTCGACCCGAAAACTTCAGTTGAAATCATGGAGCTGCTCGTCGAGCAAGGCGGCGCTTTCAATATCCCTGTCATCGTCAACATCCACGATGTCGAACTGGCCAAGCGATACGCCTCACGCATTATCGGCATGTCTGAGGGCACCATCGTTTACGACGGACTCGCATCGGGTTTGACGACCAGCGTCTTGAAGCAGATTTACGGAGGCGAGTCGTGGCTGGAATAACCCCGCCTGTTGCGGTCCCCGGCAGGCCTTTCGCCTTATCGCTGCGCGCCAAGCTCGGACTGCTGCTGGTTGTGGCCTATGCGATTTTCGCGGCAACGCAGCTGGGATTTTCCTGGGATCGGTTCGAGGCCGGCCTGGGCCACGGTGCGAAATTCCTTGCCCGCATGTTCCCGCCCAGCATCGAACGCGGCGCCATGCTTTGGAAAGGCATTGCCGAAAGCCTGGAAATCGCCGTCCTTGCCACCACGCTGGGCATTCTCCTGGCGCTGCCTCTAAGCCTGCTGGGTGCTCGCAACCTGATGCCTTCCTGGGCCAGTTGGCCTGCCCGGGCCATTGTGTCGTTATGCCGCGCATTACATCCGGTGATCGTAGCCATTATTTTTGTCAAAGCCGTCGGTTTCGGCGCATTGGCGGGCGTGCTGGCGTTAACGGTCGCATCCATCGGCTTCATCGGCAAGCTGTTTACCGAATCCATCGAAGAAATATCGCTCAAACAGGTGGAAGCCGTACGCGCGACAGGCGCATCGTTCCCCAATGTCATTATCTTTTCGGTAATGCCGCAAGTGTTTGCGCGGTTTGTCGGTTTCTCAACCTATCAGCTTGATTCCAATCTGCGCAACTCGACCATGGTAGGCATTGTTGGCGCCGGCGGCATAGGCGGGACCTTGTTTTCAGCGTTCCAGCGCTTTGACTATGACTTCGTCTGCACCATACTCATTTCCATTATTGCCATCATCATGGTCGGCGAGTTGCTCGCGGGGGTCGTACGCTCGATACTGCTTGATAACGTATCACTGGCTGCGCTCTTTCAACGCAAGCATCAATCGCGCACCACGCCTCGGCCCGTCGAGGATGACGCATGACTAATACTAACGTTGCCGCAAGCCAGCCGGCCGCCACCTGGGTGCGCTATACCCCCGGGCAGCGCTTGCTTCGCTTTGCCTTGTACCTGCTTTTTGTACTGGCTATTGTCCAGTCGATACGCAGCATCGATGTCATTCCAGAGTTTTTATACGACGCGCCCACGCAAATGGCTGACCTGATCAACCGGATGTGGCCCATTTCATGGCAAAGCTTCCCCGGATCCATACAACGGGCGCTGATTGAAACCCTGCACATGGCCACGCTTGGCACCATACTTGCCGTCATCATGGCAGTACCGGTGGGCTTGCTGGCTGCTGGCAACCTGACAAAAAACAAGGCTATCAACTTCCTTGCCCGTCTTATCCTCGTGTCCAGCCGCTCCATCAATTCCCTGGTATGGGCACTGCTTTTTATCGCGATTTTCGGGCCAGGCCCGCTGGCCGGCACCATAGCGATCGCATTCCGTTCTATCGGCTTTATCGGCAAGCTGCTCGGAGAAGCCCTGGACGATGCCCAGCCCGGGCCAATTGAAGCGCTTACCGCCACGGGGGCAAGCACAGGCTCTATCATCGGCTACGGCTATTGGCCGCAGATCAAACCGGCCTTCTGGTCCATTGTGCTGCTACGCTGGGATATCAACGTGCGCGAGTCGGCCGTACTGGGCCTGGTGGGGGCTGGCGGTATAGGCATGGCGCTGAACAGCGCAATGGATTTATTCCAATGGGACAAGGTTTCATTGATACTTGTCTTGATTTTCCTGATCGTCATCGTTGCTGAAATCGTCATAACCCGGGCCCGAAAAACACTGCTGTAACCGACACGCGGTAATATGGCGCCCATACTCAGCCCGGGGCCACTATGCTTGAACGCGAACTCAAATTCCACGTACCCGCCCATAAACGGACGGCGCTTGAAAAGGCATTGCGCAAAATTGGTGCGAAGGAACTACCGCTGCACGCCCGTTACTTCGACACAAAAGACCACGAACTCGCCAAGGCCAAAGTCGCCCTGCGCCTGCGCAAGGAAGGCGAACAGTGGGTGCAAACCATCAAGACACCTGGCGCCGACGAGTTATCGCGCATTGAAATCAACCATCCGCGTACGGAACCCACCCTGGATTTGAGTCTTTACGAAGATACCCCGGTCGCGCAAGTTATTGCCCGGCTGGAACACCCCCTGGAACTGCTTTACGAGACCGTGGTGAACCGGCTTGTCATCAAGAAAGGAATCAAAGCCAACGTTATCGAGTTCGCGTACGACCAAGGCTTGATCAAGGCGGGCGACCTTGAACTACCGATATGCGAACTTGAGCTTGAGCAGGTATCGGGCAGCACGGACTACCTGTTTGCCCAGGCCAGGCAATGGCTGAAAAAACACGGCTTGATCCTGGATCTGCGCAGCAAAGCGGAACGCGGCGATGCCCTGTCCCAGCTTGCCCACGCCACGCCGCAGACTACCCCGGCGGAGTATGGGCAACTGCGTAAACCACGCCGCGCCGGCTCGGTAACGCTGGCAGACGCGCCGACACTGGATGCGGCATATCGATTATGCGCTAACGACTGCATGAATCAGATAGTCCGCAACGCCACTTTCCTGGCCGGTGTTGACAGCATTGACGATGTGTCTATGAACCAGGTTGAGTACATCCACCAACTGCGCGTGGGTATCCGTCGCCTCAGGTCCTGCTGGAATTTTTTCGGCAAATGGGTAGATATCGACGAAGCGGTACTGGGCGCTCAACTACGTCAATATTTTGGCTTGCTTGGGCAGGCCCGCGATAACGACGTGGTCGAACTGTTCATCACGCCCCGCCTGGCCGACGCGGGCATGCCGGCGCTAACGCTGCCCAGCCCTATTGTTCATGCAAACCATGCCCAAGCGCTGGCGGCCAGTGCCGAGTTCCAGGAAACGCTGCTGACACTGCTGCATCACCTTGTCGCCGAAGAAACCACCGACTCAGAAACAAAAAAGCCCAGCATCGGGAAACTATTAAGCGAGCGCTTGAACAAACGCCTGAAGCGGCTATGCCGCCAAGGGGCACAGTTCCGCCAGTTAACCGTAGAGGACCAGCACAAGCTGCGCAAACGGATCAAAGGCCTGCGATATGCCATGGAGTTTTCCGCAAGCCTGCTTGCCGGAAAAAGCCTGGCTCGCCTGCACGCTGCCTTGATGGACACCCAGCACACGCTAGGCGACCTAAATGATTTATATGTCGCTCACGACTACTACCAATCGCTTTCGGTCGACCAGCCCCAGGCCTTCTTTGCCTTGGGCTGGCTAAAAGCGATGCAGGTGCAAAAACAAGCCGAAGCCGAGCTGGACTTCCTGCGCCTGGCCAAGGCCGGGGGCTTCAAGGCCGCAAAGCCGGGATGAATGATCGGTGATGATTAGTCGCCGATGAGCGCCGCTGCGAATTCGCGCGCAACGAACGGCTGCAAATCATTCAAGCCTTCGCCTACCCCTATCCAATATACCGGCACTGGCCGTACACCTTGGCTTCCCGCTGCAACGGCAGCCAAGGTGCCTCC
This sequence comes from Pollutimonas bauzanensis, assembly GCF_040393045.1. Classification (GTDB taxonomy): domain Bacteria; phylum Pseudomonadota; class Gammaproteobacteria; order Burkholderiales; family Burkholderiaceae_B; genus Pollutimonas; species Pollutimonas bauzanensis_A. The sequence continues at coordinate 13,038 of NZ_JBEBUX010000109.1, forward strand.
CTTAGCCGTGCCATCCAGCTTGGTCACCACCAGGCCTGTCAGCGTAATGGCGGCGTCAAAGGCGCGTATCTGGGCCAAGGCGTTCTGACCTGTATTACCGTCGATAACCAGCAAGACTTCATGCGGCGCGGCGCCATCCGCCTTGCCTATCACCCGTTTGATTTTCTTTAGTTCTTCCATCAAATGCAGCTGAGTCGGCAACCGGCCCGCAGTATCAACCATGACCACATTCGCCTGGCGCGCCCGACCGGCATTCACCGCATCAAAGGCCACTGCGGCCGGATCGCCGCCATCCTGAGCGATAACCGTTACATTGTTACGCGCCCCCCACTCCATCAGCTGTTCGCGCGCAGCGGCCCTGAACGTGTCGCCGGCCGCCAGCAGCACTGAAGCGCCCTGGGCCTGAAATGCATGAGCCAGCTTGCCTATAGAAGTGGTCTTTCCTGCGCCGTTCACGCCGGCGATCATGACCACCAAGGGCGATGCTTGCCCCAAGGGAAACGGTTTCTCCAGGGGAGTTAGATGATCGGCCAGTATGTCGCGCAGCGCCGCTTTGACCTGTGCAGCGTCGGCAAGACGCTCTTTACGCACGCGCGCACGCAAGGCCGTAAGCAATTTTTCAGTTGCCTCCACCCCCGCGTCCGCCATGATCAACGCGGTTTCCAGATCATCGAAAAGCGCTTCATCGACCTTTACACCAACGAACAAGCCGCCGATATTCTGCCCGGTACGCGACAAGCCTTGTTTAAGACGGGAGAGCCATGAGCCTTTTTCGGCGACCGCTGGTGCTTGCTGCACCGGCTCCTGCACCGGCTCCTGGACTGGCTCTGGCTCTGGCTCGGCGTCGGGCGCCACGGGCGGCACCATGGCGGGTGGCTCATCAAGTGCATCCGCCGCTG
>NZ_JBEBUX010000110.1:0-13857 GCF_040393045.1 Pollutimonas bauzanensis
TCGCGCTCGGCCAGGGTGCGCGGGGAGGAAGAGAGAGTATGGCGAAAGGCCAGAGAGTTTTCAGAAGTCATAATATCCACAGCGTCAAAGCCGAAGAGCCGCTTCGACAGCATGAAGGAAGCGACAACGTTGAACAAAGCCAATTTTAGATTATCCCATGACCTTGGATCCTTGACATCCACAGTTTTCGGATCTTGTGGCCGGCTCAGTGGCGAACTACGGGATGACGGAAAAAACTAAGGCTGACACTGGCATTCCGTGCAACTGCAAGCGATTTTGTGCGATACATTCAAATTGCGCCCCGTATTTGCGGGCTACCGCCTCGCTTGAAGTATTGCCGCTTGCAATGACGATCTCCACACGTTGCATTCCCAGAGTCTGAAATGCGTGATGCACCAATGCCTGTACTGTACGAAGCGCTACTCCCTTTCTTTGCGCCGACTCACGTACCCAGTAGCCAAGATTGCAGAATAGATTTTGGTGATTGATCGAATTAAGACCTGCGCCACCTAAGAGCGCGCCTGATTCCTGCGAAAACACACCGAATTCGTATGCTCTCTCAGAAGCCAAATCCACTCGGCATTGCTGAAACCAGCTTAGGGCATCTTGCGCAGAAAAAGAGGCGTTACACCAAGACATCCATCGACCAACGGTATTGACGGATTCGCGGGCTGCTGTCGCGAACTCTTCAGAGTCGCTGTCGTGAAACTCTCGGAACACAAGACCTTGAAAGAAAATTGGCTGCATAGTTAATTGGCGAACTCTATGGGTACGTCATTAGTATCGGAGTCATTATTTCCAAGCTTCCGCCGCGCCGCCTGTGTGCGCAGCCAGTGCGCCACGGCCTGGACTGGCGCCGAGGACGGCCGGTCAGCGTATGTGGCCAGGTGATAGGTGTGTCCGTCGATCGCGGGTCCGAATGGCTGCACAAGATGGCCGGCTTCTAGTTCGTCGGCAATCAACGCCAGGCTGACCAAGGCGATGCCATGGCCGGCGACGGCCGCCTGTATGGCGTGTCCCTCGTCGGAAAAGCCTAGCTGACTCGCTTGTGGCGGTTGGCGCCGCTGCGCGACCGTGAACCAGCGCTCCCAGGTCGGGTTCTCTGGCTGAGGCCGCTTCCAGTCGAAACGGATCAATGGCACGCGAGCCAGATCTTCCGGCGACACGACGCCCAGACGCGGATTTGCCACAGGTGCGAACCGATCGGTGAACAGCGGCTCGATCACGAGACCGGGATACGGCCCACGACCATAGCGGATCGCGATGTCGACCGCCGTCGATCGCAGGTCGACGAGGTCGTCGCTCGCCTGCAACTGCAAGTCAATGTCGGGATGCCTGCGCCGGAAATCGGCCATGCGCGGTACCAGCCACTTCACGGTGAATGCATTGGTCGCGGAGATGCTCACCTGAGCCCGCGTTCGCTGTTGCGTCAACCGTGCCAGCGTCGCCTCGAACGCATCGAACCCGTCACGCAGCACCGGGTAGAGCTGCACCCCTGCATTGGTCAGCGACACTTTGCGCACCTGACGATCGAACAGTGCAAGCCCTGTCTGCGCTTCCAGTGCGCGGATCTGGTGGCTGACGGCGGTCGGCGTAACAGCCAGTTCCTCGGCGGCGGCCTTGAAGCTGCCCAAGCGCGCGGCGGCTTCGAACGCGCGAAGCGCGGAGAGCGGAAGTGATCGACGTTGCATGAGTGGCATCGGCATATGAATGAAATTATCTCATCTTATACCTGATAAATGAACCTTTGTCGCAAGAGATGCCAATCCCTATAGTAACGGTACAGATCGGCCATCCATACCTCAACTTTTTGGCCGACCATAAATGAAAGGATTCGCACTATGCTGAAACGTGTCACGACCCAGCCCGACAATTACGCCCCTTTCCTGCTCTCGCAGGGCATTCAGTTCGGAAATTTGCTCTTCATCTCTGGCCAAGCGGGTGCCGCCGACGACGGAAAAATCGTCGCGGGCGGCTTTCTTGCACAAGGCGAGCAGGCCTTCTTTAATTTGCGCCGTGCGCTGGAAGCCGGCGGTTCCAGCTTGAAGGACGTGATCAAGGTCACCATCTTCGTCACTGACATGGGGCATTTCGAGGACGTCGTGACGTTGCGTCGTCGCTTCTTTTCGGCCCCCTATCCGGCCGACACGATCGCCGAGATCAAGGCGCTCTACGACCCCAACGCCATGATCGAGATCGAGGCAATCGCGGCCATACGCCAGCCGGAGGGCCGCTGACATGAGCACGCTCGTCAATCGTCCGAAAGGCGATGCGCCGACAGCGCACGCTGAATTGTTCACGCCGCTGCGGGTGGGGGGTGGACTGAGCTTGTCCAACCGTCTCGCCGTCGCACCAATGACCCGGGTCAGCGCCACAGCGGACGGCCACGCCACGAAGCAGATGGCCGACTACTACGAAGCCTTCGCAGCTGGCGGCTTCGGTCTGGTGATCACCGAAGGCCTTTATACGGACAAGGCCCATGCGCAGGGCTACCTCTTCCAGCCAGGCCTGGCAGACGACGCACAGCGCGATGCGTGGCGGCCCGTGGTAGACCGTGTGCATGCGCATGGCGGCCGCATCGTCGCGCAACTGATGCACGCGGGCGCGCTGTCGCAGGGGAATCCCCATCGCATCACGACAAAGGGCCCCTCGGCCGTGTTACCCACGGGACAGCAGCTGGCTTTTTATCGGGGTGAAGGGCCTTACCGGATGCCCGAAGCGATGTCAGCCGATGACATCTGCGAGGCGGTCGAAGGCTTCGCACAAGCGGCGCGCAGAGCGCAGGAGGCCGGATTCGACGGCGTCGAGATACACGGCGCCAACGGGTATCTGCTAGACCAGTTTCTCACTGCCCACACCAATCTGCGCGAGGACCGCTACGGCGGCAGTCTGGCCAACCGTCTGCGCTTGACGGGGGATGTCATCCAAGCCGTCCGACGGTCGACGACAGAGCGCTTTGTCGTGGGTGTGCGCATTTCGCAAGGCAAGGTCAACGACTTCACGCACAAGTGGGAAGGCGGCGAGGCCGATGCGGCGCAGATCTTCGGCGCGCTCGGTGCGCTGCCCATCGACTACCTTCACACGACCGAGTTCGAGGCCTGGCGTCCTGCGTTCGGTGAGCACGGCCCCAGCCTTGCAGCGTTGGCACGGCGGCACGTTGCGGTGCCGGTGCTGGCGAACGGTTCGCTGCATGATGCGACGCAGGCCGACGGGGTGGTGGCAAGGCAGGAGGCGGACTTCGTTTCCCTAGGCCGCGGTGCGCTCATGCATGCCGACTGGCCGGCAAGACTACGCGCCGGCAAGGTGCATAAGACCTTCGATCGAGGGTTGTTGGCGCCAATCGCTGACCTCGCCAATGCGGTTCGTCATCGCGCGGAGGTTCATCTCGCTGTTGCGGGCGCTCCGGCGTTGAATCGCTAAAGGGGCAAGGGGCATGGCACGATCCGAGCCCATCAGTCGCTGATTCGACGTCTGCTCTATGCCCGAAGCCGGCTGCCACGATAGAAGGCTGACGGATGCCCCACCCAATGCAATTGGTTGCCAGGAAGCGGGCACTGTCAGAGGACAAATTCCGCTGCATAGCAGACGTTGGTCAGGGAAACGCGAACAGCCGCAACGGGTCGGATTGCGACTCTGGACGTCCCATAATGCGCCGGATCATTCTCAACGTTTAATAGACGCTGGCGCCACTGACGTTTTCAGCGACATGGCTCGGCTACCCACGTATCTAATGAGGGTATTCAATGGTGACGTCCGGCCTTCACCGACTTGCCCGAACCGCTGAACACATCAAGCGCCACCGCCCTCTTCCCTTACAGCTTCAAGATAGCTACTGGCCAAGAACATCACGGGGCGCTGTTCTATTAGATCGCTCTCAAACAACCGCTGGTACGCTGACCAACTTGGGAACTTTGGAGAACACGATGACGGCAAGCTGTGCAATAAAGCCCGTCGCTGCCGCAAGAATGCAGTATTCAGGAGGATAAACGCTTCCAATAGCAGCCGCAATTAACGCCCCAACCGGCCTTGCTCCGTAGGTCATTGTCATGATTACTGCGGAAACGCGGCTGATTAGATCTGGCGGAGTGACCGTTTGCCGAAGCGTTGTCGTCGAAATCGTCCAAAGGATCGGCCCGGCTCCAAAAAGAAAAAAACTGATGCACGCAAGGATAAAGCTTGGATATCCAACTGAACATGCGATCACTATCGCGCCTAGCAACGCACCTATTGGACCGGAAACGATCATCGAGCCAAACGTGATTTGTTTGCTAGCCCAAGGCGCTACAACTGCACCCCCAATCATGCCAAAGCCATAACAGGCCATCGTGGCCCCTACCTCAAACGCGGACAGCCCTAAATAATGGGCCGCATAAGGAACAAATGCCGCCTGCAGCATGAACCATGAGGTATTGAAGATAACAGCCGTTACCAGTACGGGTCGTAAAAGCGGGCTTGTCAGCGTGAAGTACATCCCTTCACTCAGTTGCGCCCATAACCTGCCATTCTTTGGCGTAACCGAATTAGTGGGCAACGAGCGCAACAGATTAACGGCGGCAAGAGAAAAGACAAGAGCAATGCAGTAGGAAAAGGACGCGCCAATAAAACTGAACACGAGTCCCGCCACACTGGGACCGGACGTAAAAGCGATACTCCGCGCAAGCTCTAAACGGCTGTTTGCCATGGAAAGCAGAGGCCTTGCGACTAGAATAGGGACCAAACCCGGCGTAGTGACGTTATAAGCCACAGTGCCCATGGCACCTATAAAGCCAAGCAGTGCCAGGGTTGAAAGCGTTAAGCTTTCCAGCGCAAGCAACAGCAGAATCAAACCAAAAGAAAATGCACGCAACGCTTCTGCGTAGGCAAGGATAGTTTTACGGGATGAACGATCCGCCAACAGGCCCGCAGGGATAGCCAACAGCAAAAATGGCAATGTTTGTACCATCTGTAGGGCAGCGGTTTGGCTGGTGCTGGCGTTAAAAAGAAAGACTGCTAACAGCGGCGCTGTGGCAAGGCCGATTTGTTCGGCAGCCTGGGCGAAAAGATTCGACCAAGCCAATCGCTTAAAAGGTGGGCTGAAACGCGCTGATATCCCCATGTTTTCCTCTTGTTTTGTCAGTTCACATCATGCTGACCTAGCAAGAGTCCAAAAACACCCCGTTTATTGCGGGCAATATCCACTTATGTCACAAGATCTTAATCAGAAAAGCTTTAGGTAGCGTCGTTCATCTTGCTGATAGCCAAGCTGATACATGAGAGTAGATATTCGTTCTGCATCACTCACTTCTGCTTGTCTTACTAGCATAACTTCCTTCCCGACTCCAAAAAAAACCCGCACAGCCAATGACCATGCGGGTTTCGTAGACTACCGTATGTTACGGCGGACTGTCTTACATGTTTTCGATCATCACTTGGCCAAAGCCCGAGCACGAAACTTGGGTTGCGCCTTCCAGCAAGCGTGCGAAGTCATAAGTGACTTTCTTGGACAGGATCGATTTTTCCATGCTGGAAATGATCAGGTCTGCAGCTTCGGTCCAGCCCATGTGACGCAGCATCATTTCGGCGGAAAGAATTTCGGAACCTGGATTCACGTAATCTTTACCAGCGTACTTGGGTGCTGTACCGTGCGTGGCTTCGAACATGGCGATCGAATCGGACAAGTTGGCGCCCGGAGCGATACCAATACCGCCAACCTGTGCAGCCAGCGCGTCGGAAACGTAGTCGCCGTTCAAGTTCAGCGTAGCGATGACGTCGTATTCGGCAGGACGCAACAGGATTTGCTGCAGGAACGCGTCGGCGATCACGTCTTTAACTGTGATTTCGCGGCCAGTTTTCGGGTTCTTGAATTTGCACCATGGGCCGCCGTCGATCAATTGGGCGCCGAATTCTTTTTGAGCCAGCTCGTAGCCCCAGTCGCGGAAGCCACCTTCAGTGAACTTCATGATGTTGCCCTTGTGCACCAGGGTCACCGAAGCCTTGTCGTTGTCGATGGCGTACTGGATGGCCTTGCGCACCAGGCGCTGTGTGCCTTCGCGTGACACGGGCTTGATGCCGATACCGGACGTTTCGGGGAAACGAATCTTCGTGACGCCCAGTTCATTTTGCAAGAAGGCAATCAACTTCTTCGCGTTTGCGCTTTCTGCTTCGAACTCAACGCCGGCATAGATGTCTTCCGAGTTTTCGCGGAAGATGACCATGTTGGTTTTTTCGGGCTCTTTCACGGGCGAAGGAACACCCTTGAAATACTGAATGGGGCGCAGGCAGACGTACAAATCAAGTTGCTGACGCAGTGCCACGTTAAGCGAACGAATGCCGCCGCCAACTGGCGTTGTCAGTGGGCCTTTGATGGAAACGACGTAATCCTTGACAGCTTCCAAGGTTTCTTCGGGCAACCAGACGTCCGGGCCATAGATTTTGGTGGATTTTTCGCCAGCGTAGACTTCCATCCAGTGAATTTTGCGCTTGCCGCCATAAGCCTTGGCCACGGCAGCGTCGACAACCTTGAGCATGACCGGAGTAATGTCAGCGCCAGTGCCGTCGCCTTCAATAAAAGGAAGAATCGGCTCGTCGGGAACGTTGAGCGAAAAATCGGCATTGACCGTGATTTTTTGGCCCGCTGCGGGGACTTTGATGTGCTGATAGGACATGAATGCTCCAGTTGTGCTCGATAAGGAGTAAAAATCGGATAGAAAAATGAAATGCAGTCTTATATAAGACTAGTTTAGCCTAATTTAACATCTGATTTTAATCTTTAAGCATATAGCTTGCTACTACAGCATCAAACAGGCTTTAAAATGAATTTTTTACTGAAAGATGTGGCAGCCTGCCACAGGAAGTCTTATGTTTAACCCATCGCGCGAACAGGTTCGCCAATTTTTCACCGAAGCATGGACCAAGCGCAAAGCGGCTGGCGTGTTGACGCCGTTGGAAACCATGGCCGCCGATCTCATCGAGCTTCACCCGGAATATCACGCCGACCTGGAAAACCCGGAAGTCTCAGAGGCCGACTACTCCGTCGAAGAGGGTCGCACCAACCCTTTCCTGCACATGTCCATGCACCTGGCCATCAACGAACAACTATCCATAGACCAGCCACCGGGCATCAAGGCCGCGTTCCAGGGGCTGCTTGCCACGCGCGACGCGCACGAAGCCGCGCACATCATCATGGAAGCGTTGGGGGAAGTGATCTGGGAGGCTCAACGTCTGGGCACGCCGTTCGACAGTGACAAGTATCTGGAATTGATACGCCGCCATGCGACCCGAGGATAAGGGATGAAGATGTCGGATTAAGGCCGCAGGCCCGTAATCCGACAGAAACCCAATTACTTGCGCACTGCCAATGGAGACGGGAGGCTAGCGAGCCAGGCCGCGATATTGGCGATATCGGTGGTCGACAACGGGGTAGCCATGGCGCCCATTACCGCATTCTTGCGAATATTGGCAGATGCAGGTGCACCAGAAGCGCCACGCTTGTAGGCGCCTAGAGCATGCCGCAAAAAGTCCTCATGCTGCCCGGCCAGGATTGGGTACGACGGCATGATGGAAGTCTTGGCATCCGCACCATGGCACGACGCACAGTTGAATTTTTCGAATGCAGCTTTTCCTGCTACCACGTCAGCGGCAGAAGCGCCGGAAGCGAATGCAAACATGGCGGAAGCCGCCAGAGCAAGTGACAATTTTTTCATGCAGGCCCCCGATTATTTAAGACTGGAATAGTAAGCAGCCAGGTCGGCCATATCTTGCGCCGACAGGCTTTGCGCAATAGCTTCCATGGTGGGGAACGAACGCGCGCCCGAAGCATAGTCTTTCAGTGCGGTAACGATGTATTCGGCATTCTGGCCGGCAATCATGGGCACGTGGTAGACCTCTGGAAAGCTGGCTTTGTAGCCAGGGATACCATGGCAACCGATGCACATAGAAGTCTTAGAAAGCGCAGCCTTGGCATCGCCCACTGGCGCGGCGTCCGCCGCAAGGGCTGTGCCCGTAATTGCACAGGAAGCCATAACGGCCAGCGCAGCAAAAGTGCGCGTCAAGGGGGTTCGCAGCTTCATATTAGCTCTTGTTAGACAGTGAATAAGAGTTGATTTATGTCAAACAACCAACGAAAAATGAAGATTGTACGATAATTGCAGCATGCGCTACATCAAAGCCAGCTAACTTTGTAATTCTCACTGTAAATACGGAACGAAATAAATGACCTCTGCATCCACTTCCGAACGCTTTACCGGCACTGAGCGCTATGTCGCTACCGACGACCTGAAATTGGCGGTCAACGCGGCATTGGCATTACAACGCCCTTTGCTGATCAAAGGAGAGCCCGGAACCGGCAAAACCATGCTGGCCGAGGAAGTGGCGGCAGCATTGAACCGCCCTTTGCTGCAATGGCATATCAAATCCACCACCAAGGCGCACCAAGGCCTGTACGAATACGATGCAGTTTCCCGTTTACGCGACTCGCAACTGGGCGACGAAAAAGTCCGTGACATCGGCAACTATATCGTAAAAGGTACGTTATGGGAGGCCTTCGAAGCCAACGAGCCCTCCGTCGTGCTGATCGATGAAATCGACAAGGCCGATATCGAATTTCCCAACGACTTGTTGCGCGAGCTGGATCGCATGGAGTTTCATGTCTATGAAACCCGCCAAACCGTGCAAGCCAAGCATAGGCCGCTGATCATCATCACGTCCAACAATGAAAAAGACCTGCCCGACGCCTTTTTGCGCCGCTGCTTTTTCCACTACATCAGCTTTCCCGACCGCGCCACCATGCAAGAAATCGTAGCGGTGCATTACCCCAACATCAAGGAAGATGTGCTCAGGGCGGCGCTGGACACTTTCTTTGCCTTGCGCGAAGCACCCGGGCTGAAGAAAAAACCGTCAACGTCGGAATTTCTTGACTGGCTGCGCCTGCTGCTGAATGAAGCCTTGTCCGCCACTGACATCAGCAGCACGACCGGCGACTTACCTGTAATGGCTGGCGCCTTGCTTAAGAACGAGCAAGACCTCACCCTGCTGCAGCGTCTGGCAGCCATGACTCGCGTCAGCCAGCGCCGCTAAGCGCGGCTATGGCCACACCGTTAACGACGAAGGAGACTTCATGACTTCAACGCAGGGCTTTCATCAATTACCTACTCCCGTTACGCTGGAAGGCAATGGGGTAATGCTGGTTCCATTAACGCTGGAACACGCAGCCGACCTGGAAAAGGCGGCCGCAGATGGGGAACTATGGCAACTGCGCGTTACGTCGGTACCCGAGCCAGGGACCGCACTGGCTTACATCGAAACCGCCCTTAAAGGCCAGGAAGAAGGCCATATGCTGCCCTTTGCGATTGTCCAGCAAAGCACCGGCGACATTATCGGCACCACCCGATATCACGACATTATTGCGCCGGTTGCACGGCTGGAAATTGGTTACACCTGGTACGCAAAACGCTGGCAGCGCACCCATGTGAATACGACGTGCAAATTGCTGCTGTTGCAGCATGCCTTCCAGCGGCTAGGCGCGGCGGTCGTAGGCTGGCGCACCGATAACTTCAACCATGCCTCGCAGCGTGCTATTGAACGCCTGGGCGCCCGCAAAGACGGCGTCCTGCGCCACCATGCCCTGCGCCGCGACGGCACGGTACGCGATACGGTGATGTACAGCCTGACAGCCGGAGAATGGCCGGAAATTGAAAAGCACCTGCAGTACCAACTGAGCTCGCGCCATGCTGATTGATTTCTTTTACCACTTGCGCGCCCGCAAACTGCCGGTATCGGTGCAGGAATACCTGACCTTGCTCAATGTGCTGCAAACCACCTTGATGCAGCCGACGGTGGACGATTTCTATCACCTTGCGCGCATGACGCTGGTCAAAGATGAAACGCTGTTCGACCGTTATGACCAGGCATTCGGCGAGTTTTATCACAAACTCGAAGCCGCGATCCCGTCCGATAAGGAAATCCCCCTGGATTGGCTGATCAAGGAATTCCAGAAAAACCTCAGCGCCGAAGAGAAAGCCGCCATCGAAAAACATGGCTGGGACAAGCTGATGGAGCTTTTCAAGGAAAGGCTGGAAGAGCAAAAGGAACGGCATGCGGGGGGCAACAAATGGATAGGCACCGGCGGCTCATCAGCGTTCGGGCATGGCGGCTATCATCCTGAGGGTATACGCATAGGCGGGCCCTCTGCCGGCAATCGTACCGCCATCAAGGTTTGGGAAAAGCGCGAATTCCGCGACTATGACGATCAACAGGAACTGGGTACACGCAACTTCAAAATGGCGCTGCGACGCTTGCGTCGCTTTGCGCGCGAAGGCGCCGAGCTGGAACTCGACCTGGATCACACCATTTCAAGCACGGCCCGGAATGCCGGTTTTCTTGATCTGCAAATGGTGCCCGAACGGCACAACACGGTAAAAGTCGTCATGCTGCTGGATGTAGGCGGCAGCATGGATGACCATATCGCCCGCGTTGAAGAACTGTTTTCGGCGGCCCGCAGCGAATTCCGTCACCTGGACGTTTATTATTTCCATAACTGCCCTTACGAGTCGTTATGGCAAAACAATAAGCGCCGCAATGCCGAACGTTTCGACACCTGGGATATATTGCGCAAGTACAACGACGACTGGCGGCTGATTATTGTGGGGGACGCTACCATGAGCCCCTACGAAATTCTTCAGCCCGGCGGCTCAGTCGAACACTACAATAAAGAAACCGGTGCGGCCTGGCTGCAGCGCCTGCTGGAAAACTGGCCCAAGGCGATCTGGCTGAATCCCGAACCCGAAGGCTATTGGCAATATCGGCAATCCATCGCCATTATCAAGAACATCATGCATGACCGTATGTATGGGGTAACGGTTAGCGGCCTGGAACAAGCCATGCGCACCCTTGCCAAATAACAGGGCCCTGGCCGGCACGCTGGCCGGGCTTCTGTTAAAAAGCCTTTACGTCTTCCTTACTCTTTTTTGGGAATCTAGTGCATGCTATTGTCACTCACTCGAATCAAAACCCGCTTGCTCTGCCTACTGCTCCTGACCTTTCTAGGGCTGCCGGCGATAGCATTGGAATTGCCGTCCGGCATCACACAGGGCGCTTCCGTCGAGGGGGTGACCGAATACAGCCTGAAGAATGGCTTGCGCGTACTGCTGGCGCCAGACGACTCCAAACCCACCACGACCGTCAACATGACTTACCTGGTCGGAGCACGCCACGAAAACTATGGCCAGACGGGGATGGCACACTTGCTGGAGCACTTGCTGTTCCGCGGCACCCCAAGCATTCATAACGCACTGGCCGAGTTTTCCAAGCGCGGCTTAGAGGCGAACGGCTCAACAACCAGCGATCGCACCAATTACTACGCCAGTTTCGCCGCCAATACGGAAACCCTGGACTGGTATTTGCGCTGGCAGGCTGATGCCATGGTCAATTCGCTGATCGCCAAGGAAGACCTGGATTCTGAAATGACCGTGGTGCGCAACGAAATGGAACGCGGGGAAAACAGCCCCTTCCAGATGTTGCTGCAACAAATGCAAGCTACCGCCTTCCGGTGGCACAACTATGGCAAAAGCACGATAGGCGCCCGATCCGATGTCGAGAATGTCGACATCACCCAGTTGCGCGCTTTCTACAAAAAATACTACCAGCCTGACAACGCCGTGCTGATCGTATCTGGCCGCTTCGATCCCGCGGCCACGCTGCAGACCATCGCACAGGCCTTCGACAAGATTGCCCGCCCGGAGCGCACCCTACCGGTTGAATACACGGTGGAACCTGTCCAGGACGGCGAACGCCAAGTCACACTACGTCGTCATGGGGGCAGCCCGCTGATTGCCGCCTTGTATCACGCACCCGCCTCTGAAAGCCCTGACTTTACCGCCCTGGACCTGGGCGTGAACATATTGGCTGACACCCCTTCGGGGCGCTTGTATCACGCGTTAGTGGGCAATAACCTAAGCGCGGAAATTTTCGGTTTTGCCGCTGGCATGAGACAGCCAGGCTATGTTTTTTTTGGCGGGCAGCTTGAGGCTGGCATGGATCAGACCAAAGCACTGCATACGCTGGATGAAACGCTGGAATCTGTCGCCAAGCAACCCTTCACCCAACCTGACCTGGATCGCATACGCAACAAATGGCTGACAGATTGGTCGCAGGTCTATGCCGACCCGGTCAGCCTGGCCAGCGCATTGTCGGAGACCGTATCCGATGGCGACTGGCGCTTGTTCTTTTTGCAAAGAGACTACGTCAAGAACGCCCAACTCACTGACGTTCAGCGCGTTACTGCCGCGTATCTTGTGCCTAGCAACCGTACCAATGGGCTCTATATTCCCACCGATGCCCCTGTACGTGCGCCGCTCGCAGCGCCGGTCGACCTTGCCGCTTTACTGAAGGATTACAAGGGCGAGGAAACCGGCCAGGCTGTCGCCGCTTTCGACCCCAGTCCAGCCAACATCAATGCTGCAACCCAGCGCGAGCCGCTGGACCTTCCTAATGGCCAGGTAAAGCTTGCGCTGCTGCCTAAGCCCACCCGAGGTAACCGCGTCGAGGCATCCCTGCTGGTTCAGTTCGGTACGGCGGACACACTGAAAGGCCAACGCGCCATTTCCAGTGCTGCCGCTTCCCTGCTTGACCACGGCACCAAGACAATGTCGCGCCAGGAAATCCAGGATAAGTTCAATGCACTTGAGGCAAGCGTGAACTTCAGCGGCTCAGCAGGCGTCGTGAGCGTCGACATGTCGACAACGACAACACACCTGCCAGCGTTGACGGAGCTTGTCCTGCAGATTCTGCGCGAAGCCAACTTTCCTGCCAAAGAGCTTGTTGAATACCAGCGCCAGGCAAGTACATCGATAAAGAACGCGATGTCCGAACCCAGCGCTCTGGCATCGCGCGCGCTGGCTCGACACGACAACCCATGGTCACGGGACGACGTACGCTACACCCCCACATTCGAAGAAGCGCAAAGTGATATCGCGGCCATTACCCAAGAGGACTTGGTCAACTTCCACTCGCGCTTCTATGGCGCCGGCACTATAGAATTCGCCGCCGTTGGCGCCTTCGATCCGGCCGCCATCAAAGCCGCGCTAACGCAAGGCCTGAAAGACTGGCGCAAAGCGCCCGCCTACGAACGTGTAACCGACCCCTATCATGACGTAAAGCCCGAAGCTTTCAATATCAACACGCCGGATAAGGCTAACGCCTTTTACATAAGCAAGCTGCCCTTGAAGCTTCAGGACACCAATCCCGACTACCCCGCCCTGTACCTGGCCAATTACCTGCTGGGCGGGTCGGAAACCTCGCGCCTATGGACCAGGGTCAGGGTCAAGGACGGTCTTTCCTACGACGTGCGTAGCCGGCTCGCTGCGTCGTCCTACGAGCCAACGGGGGGATGGACCATTTATGCGATCCATGCGCCACAAAACAGCCAGCGACTGAAAGATGCGGTGCAGCAAGAGGTGCAGCTAGCCCTGAAAGACGGGTTTACAGAAGATGAGGTACGAGAAGGCATCAATGCACTGCTGAATTACCGCAAGATGGCCCGCACCCGAGACGACGTGCTGACATCCACATGGATCAATTACATGCAGTTGGACAGGGACTTTGAGTGGTCTAAAAAAATAGACGAAGCATTGGCCGCATTGACGGCAGACAAAGTCAATGCCGCGCTACGCGCATCGCTTGATCCGGCCGGCTTCAGTTCTGCACTGGCGGCGGACGAAAGCAAGCAGCAGGAAGCCAAGCCGTAATACCTACCGCCTGCCGGGCTGCAAGGCCCGCAGGCATAATGCGGCATCTGCCGATTCGCAATAGAAAAAGCACCATTAATTCTTGATTAATGGTGCTTTTTTTGAGCCACGCCCTTACAGACGCAATCCCAACCTA
>NZ_JBEBUX010000111.1:0-13535 GCF_040393045.1 Pollutimonas bauzanensis
TCTTGCCCACGGCCTGGGCGTTGGCGCATATCTGTTTCAGGTGTGGGTTCTGCTGGATATCGGTTGCGCGACGCTGCCGGGCGATGTGAAGGCGCCGGTGCAATAGGTGCAGCCGGAGCTTGGGGGGCACGCTGTTGTTCGCGATGTCGTTCGATCTGTGCGACTTGTTTTGCACGCGCGCCCGTGCGTTTGCGGCGCTCGCCCTCGACGGCATCTGTCGTGGTGCTGATTTTTTTCTTCAGGGTAAGCGTCTTGCCGGTTTTGGCGTCAGTCATGATTCAAAATCTTAAAAGGGTTTTGTTACGACCAGGGCAATAACGATTAACAGCAAAATAACCGGTATTTCGTTAAACCAACGATAAAACCGATGGCTGCGTGTATTGGCGCCAAGTTCAAATGTATTCAGCATGCGGCCACAGACCAGATGGTAGCCAATAAGCAATGCGACTGCTGCCAATTTGGCGTGCATCCAGCCTTGGCCACGGCCGATCCCATAACCCAGGAAAAGCCATAGGCCAAGCGCAACCGACAACACGGCTAGCGGCGCCATGAAACGGTAAAGGCGTCGCGCCATGCCAAGCAGACAGGCTGTGGTTGAGGCGTCCTGGGCCTGCGCCAGGTTGACATAGATGCGAGGCAAGTAAAACAGGCCTGCAAACCACGAAGTGACGAACAGGATGTGAAAGGTTTTTATCCAGAGCATAGAGCGATACGGGTTATCCGCGCAATTGGCCGTCGCCGGCAAGCACCCATTTCAAGGTGGTCAGCCCGTCCAGCCCCACAGGCCCGCGCGCATGCAGCCGGTTAGTGGAAATGCCGATCTCGGCGCCCAGGCCGTATTCAAAGCCGTCGGCAAAGCAGGTGGGCAGATTTACGTAGACGGAACTTGAGTCGACTTCACGCTGAAAACGGTTGGCTGCAGCCAGATTTTCGGTGACGATGGCTTCGGTGTGCTCGGAGCTGTAGGTGGCAATGTGGTCTATGGCCTCGTCCAGGCTGTCGACGATGCGTATGGCCAGGATGGGAGCCAGGTATTCGGTGGCCCAGTCTTCCTCGGTTGCGGCAAGCGCCAGGGGCAGGATGGCGCGGGTTCGTTCGCATCCGCGCAGCTCGACGCCTTTGTCGGTCAAGGTCTTGGCCAGGCGCGGCAATATCAGGGGGGCGATATCGACGTGGACCAGCAGGGTTTCCATGGCGCCGCAAATGCCGTAGCGGTAGGTCTTGGCATTGACGGCGATGTCATGTGCTTTGTCCAGGTCGGCAGCGGCATCCAGGTAAACATGGCAGTTGCCGTCCAGATGCTTGATCATGGGGACTTTTGCCTCAGCGGCCAATCGCGCTATAAGCCCTTTCCCGCCGCGCGGTACGATTACGTCAACATATTCTGTAAGGGTAATAAGCTGCCCCACGGCGGCGCGGTCGGTAGTGCCCACGACTTGTACTGCATGGGCCGGCAAACCCGCGTCGGCCAAGCCTTGCTGGACAATAGCCCCCAATGCAATATTGGAATTGAATGCTTCGCTGCCGCCACGCAGAATCGTGGCATTTCCCGATTTCAGGCATAGCGACGCGGCATCGATGGTGACGTTAGGGCGGGATTCATAAATAATGCCGATCACGCCCAGGGGCACCCGCATTTGGGCAACGCGCATGCCATTAGGGCGGCTGGTGGTGGCGGTTTGGCTGCCTATAGGATCGGGCATATCGGCGATTTGCAATAGGCCGGTCGCCATGGACGCGATCATTTTCGAGGTGAGCGCCAACCGGTCAAGCATCGCCGGTTCCATGTTGTTTTCGCGAGCCCGCGCCAGGTCCTTGGCGTTGGCCTCAAGCAATTCCTTTTCCTGGTCGACCAGGCGTTTTGCCATGGCGCGCAGGGCGGTAGCCTTGGCCTGGCCCGAAGCGTTGCGCATTTGACGGGCCGCCAGGCGCGCCTGCTTGCCCAGTATGGTCATGTCGCAAATATCGGAAGCGTCGGCGGCTGTGGGGGTGATGCTGGAGGCAGTAGAGTGTGTCATGTTCGGTATCAAAACTAGGTATAAGCCTAACGGCTGGAAGGCTTGTTCGTGACGGCTATGCGCAAAGCCAGCCTCGCCAACTCTTCCCAGGGGTCATTTAGCCGGCCGGGCACTTTCAGTCCCTTGATCAACCGGTCGATATCGTGGGCATGCTGTACAGCAGCTGGCCAGGTCCTTTGCGGGATACGATTCAGGGCCTGGCGCAACAAGTGCTCCCGAGGGCCGAAAATTCGTTGACGGCGCATTTCTGCCTGCATATCTTGCCCCGCAGACTGGGCTGCGGCCAAGCGAGCCAACACGCGGACTTCTTCCCCTACTGCCCACAAGACCAAAGGCAAGGCTTCGCCCTCGGCACGCAGGCCAGCCAGTATGGTCAGGGCTCTGGCAGCGTGTCCTGTCAACATGGCATCGCGCAAGCCAAATACATCATAGCGCGCAACGTTCAGAACGGCACGCTCGACATCGCTTGCGCTGATTTTTCCAGCAGGGTACAGCAAGCCCAGCTTTTGTACTTCTTGGAAAGCCGCAAGCAGATTGCCTTCGACTTTATCTGCCATCCATTCCAGTGTGTCGGCGTCCAGTTCTTGTTGTTGCCGGGCCAGGCGTTGTCCTATCCATCGAGGCAACTGTGTTCGCTCGATACTGGCGATGTCGACCCATGTGCCGGCTTGTGCGAGCCCCAGCGCCCATTTGGTATTGCGTATAGCTTTATCGAGACGAGGCAGGTGGACAAGCACCAGAGTATCGGGCAGAGCACCGCTTTCCACCATGGCGGATAGCTTGAGCAGCACTTCGCCTCCCGTCTTTCCTGGCTTGCCTGTGGGTATGGCAAGATCGACCAGCCGGCGGTCGCCAAATAACGAAATATTTTGTGTGGCGCCGATGACGGCAGACCAGTCGCTGCGCGCGTCCAGGATCAGACTGGTGCGTTCGCCGTATCCGGCCGCCAGTGCGCCGGCGCGCAATGCATCAATGGTTTCGATAACCAGCAGCGGCTCGTCGCCCGATACGATGTAAAGGCTGTCGAGCTGTGGCGGTGTCGTCTTTTTTAGTTGCTGTAAAAGACTGTCAGAGTCCTGGCGGCGTCCCATAAGCCTAGCGCATGCCAGCGCCTGAATCGGTGGGAGGCGATCCCCATGGCGTTGATCCTGGTAAAGGTTCGGTAGAGGGCAGCGGCGTCGTGTCGGCAGGCTGTTCTTCTACCGGCATGGATTTGGCGTCGGCAAAGGCCGCGCTGACATCTGGCGAGGCCAAATGGCGCACAACCCGTTGAATCAGCGATTGCTGCATGTCCTGGAATAGCGTGGTGATTTCACCTTGTTTGGCCTGAACCTGGCTGTCGTCATAGGGAATTTCCCGTATGGACTGCAAGGTGGTTGGCGGCAAAATAATATGGCCTTGCGCATCGGTAAGCTGGAATACGAACACCAGATTCAGCTCATATTCTTCGACCCGCCCCTGGGCGTCGATGGAGAGTTCGCGCAGCGATTGATTGTTGGACAACTGAATAAGCTTGGCCTGCGCCTGCGCTGGTTCGGACACGAAACGAGTGTGCGGGGAGCTGGCGACAATAGCCCTGCGGATGTTCGCACCAAAAGCAGAGTTTTCAGCAATATTGGTGTAAATCGTGTTGAAGGGCAGGGGCGATACGCCCTTGAGCCTGAAGCCGCACGCCGCCAAGAGTACGCATAGCGCTACGCAGGCAAGCATGCGCAAGTGCTGATGCGTAGATGAAGTGAACGGCGAGAGCTGGGGCTTAGGGCTGTGCATGCCTGATTTTATCCGACAATATTAACGAGTTTACCGGGTACGACAATAACCCGTTTTGGCGGACGGCCTTCCAGGAACCTGCCTGTGGCGTCGTGCGCCAGCGCTATCTGTTCGATTTGATCCTTGGTGGCCCCGTGGGCTACTTTCAGGGCCCCGCGCAGCTTGCCATTGATTTGCAGCACCAGCTCGATTTCGTCGGCGATGAGGGCCGTTTCGTCAACTGTTGGCCAAGGCGCGTCGAGCAGATCACCACCATGCTGGTCAAAGCCCAGGTCCTGCCATAGCTGCCAGGTAAGGTGCGGTACGACGGGATATAGAACGCGCAATAGTATGGACGTTGTTTCAGCCAGCGCACGGTGTGCGACGTCGGTGTCCGGCAATACGGCGGACTCCAGCGTATTGAGCATTTTCATGCAGGTGGACACCACCGTGTTGTACTGGATGCGCTGGTAGTCGTAATCGGCCAGCTTGAGCAAGCTGTGGATCTCCCGGCGCAGCGTCTTGGATGCGTCATCGGCGCCAGACCAGTCCGACTTGCTGTCGTTCGCTTTTTGTATGGCTTGGCGTTGGTTGTAGCAGAATGCCCAAACGCGGCGCAAATAACGATGCGCGCCATCAACCCCCGAATCCGACCATTCCAGGGTCTGTTCGGGAGGGCTTGCAAACATGACGAACAGGCGGGCCGTGTCGGCGCCCATCGCGTCGATCAGCGATTGAGGGTCGACCCCATTGTTCTTGGACTTGGACATGGTGCCGATACCGCCATACTGTACCGGCGTACCGTCTGAGATGCGTTTGGCACCGACAATGGCGCCCTTCGCATCATAGATGTTCTCGACTTCTTCGGGCCAGAAGTATTCGACGGCGCCTTTTTCGGTCTTGCGCGAATAGATATGGTTAAGCACCATGCCTTGGCATAGCAAGCGGGTGAAGGGCTCATCAAAGTTGAGCAGCCCGAGGTCGCGCATGACGCGGGTCCAGAACCGGGCATACAGTAAATGCAGCACGGCATGTTCGATTCCGCCGATGTACTGGTCCATCGGCATCCAGTAGTCGTTGCGTGTATCGACCATGGCTTCGTCGTTGCCCGGCGAGGTATAGCGCATGAAATACCAGGATGAGTCGACAAAGGTGTCCATCGTGTCGGTTTCACGCCGCGAGGCGGTGCCGCACTTGGGGCAATGGCACGACAGGAAGCCTTCATGCTTGGCCAGCGGGTTGCCGCTGCCATCGGGAATCAGATCGTCGGGCAGTATGACCGGCAAGTCTTTCTCTGGGACGGGTACCGGGCCGCAATCGGGGCAATGAATAATCGGGATAGGCGTACCCCAATAACGCTGCCGCGATACGCCCCAGTCGCGCAGACGCCAGGTGGTTTTCTTTTCGCCCAGGCCTTTTTCGGCCAGGTCGGCGGCAACGGCGTCCACGGCTTCCGCTGGCTTTAGCCCG
Source organism: Pollutimonas bauzanensis (assembly GCF_040393045.1). Lineage (GTDB taxonomy): Bacteria > Pseudomonadota > Gammaproteobacteria > Burkholderiales > Burkholderiaceae_B > Pollutimonas > Pollutimonas bauzanensis_A. Next base: position 5,238 of record NZ_JBEBUX010000111.1, read on the forward strand.
TCGTATTTACCGGAATTGATGGTGCGGCCTTGCTGCTTGTCGCCGTACCAGTCTTGCCATTGTTGTGTGGAATAGACTTTTCCTTCGACAGCGATGACGTCCTGGATAGGCAGCGAGTATTTATTGGCAAAGGCAAAGTCGCGCTCATCGTGGCCGGGCACGCCCATGACCGCGCCATCGCCGTAGCTCATGAGCACATAGTTGCCGACCCAAACCGGAATTGATTCGCCGGTGATCGGGTGGATGACGCTAAGCCCGGTGGGCAGGCCTTCCTTGTCGCGCAAAGCCATTTCGGCCTCGGTGGTGCCGCCGAGCTTGCACGATTCGATGAATGCCGCCAGCGCAGGATTGGTTTGCGCGGCATGGGTGGCAAGGGGATGCTCGGGTGCGACTGCGCAAAACGTGACGCCCATGATGGTGTCGGCGCGAGTCGTGAAGACGTACATGCGGCCGTCTTGTATCAGCTGGCCTGCCTGGTCTTTGATGTCGTGCGTAAAGGCAAAACGCACCCCTTCGCTCTTGCCTATCCAGTTTTCCTGCATCAACCGAACGCGCTCGGGCCAGCCGGGCAAGCCATTCTTGACGTTGTCCAGCAACTCTTCGGCATAGTCGGTAATGCGCAGGTAGTAGCCTGGAATTTCACGCTTTTCGACGGGAGCGCCGGAGCGCCAGCCGCGTCCATCGATGACTTGTTCGTTGGCCAGCACTGTCTGGTCAACTGGGTCCCAGTTGACGACTTGGGTCTTGCGGTAGGCAATGCCCTTGTCGAGCATTTTCAGGAATAGCCACTGATTCCATTTATAGTATTTTGGATCGCAGGCGCACATTTCACGCGACCAGTCGATAGCCAGTCCCATTGCCTGCATCTGCTTTTTCATGTACGCGATATTGTCGTACGTCCATTTGGCAGGCGGCACTTGCGACTTGATTGCCGCGTTCTCGGCAGGCATGCCAAACGCATCCCAACCCATGGGCATCAGTACGTTGTATCCACGCATGCGCAACTGGCGAGCCATCATGTCGTTGATGGTGTAGTTGCGAACGTGCCCCATGTGCAGCTTGCCGCTAGGGTAGGGCAGCATCGAGCAGGCATAAAACTTGGGCTTGGGCGAGCCATCGGCGGCCAGGGCGTGTTCGGTGACGCGATAGACATCGCGTTCCTGCCAGTTTTGATGGGAAGCTTTTTCGACGGCGTTGGGGTTATAACGTTCCTGCATGAGATCCGGTATTTGTTATTGGTTGCGCAAACCGTAGATTATAGGATGCCTGGAGCAAAGACACTTTATTTGTGCGGACAGCAGCGCTACGCATGGTAAGAAGAAATAAAAAAACCCTGCCGGAGCAGGGTTTTACAAGGAGCTAAATAAATCAGCGCTTGCCAGAAAGTCCGGCCGGGCCAGGCCGGTTCCGAGCATAGCGCGAGTGCGCTCTGGCAACACGTTATTTAAGCTTCATTTCCTTGTAGTCAACGTGCTTGCGAGCAACGGGATCAAATTTCTTGATCAGCATTTTCTCGGGCATGTTGCGTTTGTTCTTGGTGGTCGTGTAGAAGTGACCTGTGCCGGCGGTGGATTCGAGTTTGATTTTCTCGCGTATACCTTTTGCCATGTTGAGCTCCTTAAGTTAGATCGCGAGCGGCTTAAGCGCGCACGCCACGGGCACGCAAGTCGGCCAGAACGGAATCGATGCCGTTCTTGTCGATGGTGCGCAGTGCGTTAGTGGAAACACGCAGGCGAACCCAACGGTTTTCGCTCTCGACCCAGAAACGGCGCGATTGCAAGTTAGGTAAAAAGCGACGCTTGGTTTTATTGTTTGCGTGCGAAACATTGTTGCCCACCATTGGGCCTTTGCCGGTAACTTGGCATACGCGTGCCATGGAAATACCCCTTGATAATTTGCTTGATTCGGCCCCGCAACATAAAAAGCGGTAAAAACAACGACCGTGTATCTGTAAAGCCTGACATTCTAATACGAAACTGACACTTAGATCAAGTAGCTTTCAATGCAATGCGGCCGAATAGCCACGACAGGCAAGCGCATGCCGCCAGCATGCCTGTGAGCGGCAAAGGCGAGGGTGACTGCCAGATACTGACTGCCAAGCCTGCGCATGCCCCGCATAACATTTGCAACGTTCCCATAAGTGCCGAGGCGACGCCTAAGCGTTTGCCTTGTTCAGCCAGGGCCAGAGCTGCTGCGTTGGGGTTCACGAACCCCTGGCTGGCCATGAAGCCGGCCAGACACAACATGAGCAATAATAACGTAATTAGGCCGGTAAGGGTAAGCACCAGTGCGATGAGGGTCATGGCCACTAGCGATATCTGGGCTTTTTTCAGCACGGCCTCTGGCGAGTGGCGGTTCAGCAGTCGGGCGCTGACCTGCGCAGCGATGATGAGCGACGCTGCATTGATGCCGAACAAAATGCCGAAATACCGAGGATCGACATTGAATATTTCTATAAAAACCCGGGGTGACCCGGCTATGTAGGCAAACATGCCTGCCGACCCGAATCCGCCAGCCAGCGTGTAGCAGATGAATTTTTTGTGACGCAGCAGTGCCAGGTAATTGCGCCCGATGATGCCAAAACCCAACGGAATCACGCGCTCAGGATGTAGTGTTTCTTTCATCGTCAACACGACGGCGGTCAGTAGCCCGACTGCGCAGATCGTCATAATTCCGAAGATCCACCGCCAACTGCCAAATGTCAGTACTTGTCCGCCCAGGATGGGGGCAAGAATGGGCGTGACACCCATGACCAGCATCAGGATGGAGAGGGCCTTGGAGGCATCGCGGGTATCGAAATTGTCACGGATCACGGCACGGGGTATGACTATGCCCGCGGCGCCGCCAAAGGCCTGGGCAATGCGCCACCAGGTTAGGTGTTCGATGTCGGAGGTGAATGCGCAGCCTATGGAGGCTGTAATGAAGATGAGCAGGCCGGCAACGAGGGGTTTCTTGCGTCCGTAACGGTCTGCGAAAGGGCCATAAAACAGTTGCGCCATGGCCAAACCGAACAAATAGCTGGCCAGTGTGCGCTCGACGTGGCCTGGTGTTGTCTGCAGCCCATCGGCGATGGCCGGAAAGGCGGGTAGATACATGTCAATGGCCAGGGGCCCCAGCGCTGTTAACAGACCCATCAGGATTAACCAGCGAGGGATGACGGTCAGGGAGCTGTAGGCAGGCGGCATGTATCGAAATATAGAGAAGCAATTCTGATCTTAGCATGGATCAAATGGCATTCCCTTCTGTGTGTATATGTGGCACTATTTTTATAGAGGGATGAATTCAATTTCAATATAAGGAGTTGGCCTTGAGCGCGGTCTTGTCTGTTGTTGAAAATAAATTGTTTGCCTTGCCATTGCCTGTGCGGCTGGTTATGCCCGATGGGCAGCGGTTGGGTCCGCCCAATGCAAGTATCAGCCTTACGATCAAAGATCGTTCGGTGTTGGCTAACCTGGCTGCAGGGCAGGTCGGTTTGCTGGGGGAAGACTATGTCGAAGGCAGATTCGATATTGATGGCTCCATGCGCGATCTGATGCATCTGGCGGCATCGATCTTGCCTGGTTCACCAATCGACGCTGCGCGTAGAGGTCGTTTGACGGAATTAATCCAACGCCTGCTGTCAGTCTGGCGCCACACCCTTGATCGCGATGCCCGTCAGATCCAGTTTCATTACGATTTATCTGACGATTTCTATGCTTTATGGCTGGATCCGCGCAGAGTCTATTCATGCGCCTATTTCCGTACTCCGGATATGTCGATTGCGCAAGCGCAGGAAGCCAAGCTTGATCATATCTGCCGAAAACTGCGGCTGAACGCAGGTGAGCGTTTTCTTGACGTGGGCGCCGGATGGGGCGGTTTATTGTTGTGGGCCGCCGAGAATTACGGTGTCGACGCAACGGGCATCACGCTATCGAAGAACCAGCATGCCTATGTAAACCGTCTGATAGAGGAAAAAGGCCTGCAGGGCAGAGTGCGCATGGAGTTGCTCGATTATCGCAAGCTTGATGAAACGCACCCTTATGACAAGATCGCTTCCGTCGGCATGTTCGAGCATGTTGGCCGTGCCCAGTTGGAAGGCTATTTTTCAAAGCTGCGCCGATTGGTGCGTCCCGGCGGCCTCGTGCTCAATCACGGGATCACAGCAGGAGGGGTGGACAATGCCGAGTTGGGCGCCGGCATGGGTGAATTTATCGAAAAGTATATTTTCCCCGGCGGCGAACTGACGCATATTAGCCATGTTCTGGAAAGGCTGACAGAAGGCGGCCTGGAAGATGTCGATATCGAAAATCTGCGCCCACATTACGCCCGTACGTTATGGGCCTGGAGCGATACCCTGGAAGCCCGGCTGCCCGAGGCCGGGAAAACCTTGCCCGGAGAAGACGGCGAGCGCTCGTTGCGAGCTTATCGAATGTATTTGGCCGGTTGCGCCATGGGTTTCGAGCATGGCTGGATCGGCTTGCACCAAGTGCTTGCTCAACCTCGCACAAATGGTCGCCGAGACGAACTCGATTACCCGGCTGACTTGTCTTATCCTTGGCGCCGCGATTACATATACCGTTCGGAATAGGCCTTTTTAACGCTTATTCAGCCTCCACCATCGCGGATGCAGCGACACCAGTTTACTGTTACGAACCCGGGCAACTTCTGTGCCCGGGTTACCTCTGGGTTTCAATTGAGGCTAATTTCTCGTAAACTGCTGCAAACTTCACGGTTTTAAATCAATTAGCGTATGGGCTGCCGTTTTCGGCCCCATCACCTGTCAATGAGTACTTCGTACTCTTCACGCTAGTGTCGGTATGTATCGGCGGTCCTCCGTCTTCCGCACACCCCCTTAGCCCTGGCGCACCATCTTGTTTTTTTTGGAGCGTCCAAGTCACTTAAGGAGGCAAACAGCCATGTCTTTAAATGTGAACCCTTCACATTCCGCATTCTTCCTGAATGCGCCCTCGCGATTCCAGCGAATCGCCCTAGGTCTTGGCCTGGCCACAGCCTTGTTCGGTTTCGCCGCAGCAAGCAATGTCGCCCAGGCAGCCCAACCCCCTCAATGCGAAGTTGATCGCCCGCTAAAGTTCGGCGGTATGAATTGGGAGTCCAATCTGGTCTTGGTCGAAGTCGAGCGCTTTATCGCCGACAAAGGCTACGGATGCAAGTCCGAAGTACTGCCCACCGAAACGTTGCCAGCTTTGGCGGCCTTGGAGCGCGGCGATCTTGATATCAATACCGAGATCTGGCTTAACAGTGTGGCCGAGCCATGGGCCAAGGCCGAGGCCGGCGGAAAAGTAAAACGCATTGGCGATATCTATATGGGTGGCGAGGCGTGGTTTATTCCACGTTATACCGCCGAACGGCTTCCCGAGTTGAAGTCTGCCGCCGATTTGCCTAAATTCAAAGACGAATTCAAAGATCCCGAAGAGCCTAGCAAAGGGCGGTTTTATGGCTGCCCTGCGGGCTGGGGCTGCGAAGTGGTAAGCGGCAATCTGTTCAATGCGTTGAAACTGGATGACTCTTTTACCCTGTTTTCACCAGGCACGGGAGCCACGCAAAAGGCCGCATTAACGGCAGCCTACAAGCGCAAGGAAAATATTGCCTTTTATTATTGGTATCCCACACCTTTGGTGGGCTCCCTGGATTTGGTCAAGCTGGAGTTGCCTGCGTATGACAAAGAAAAGCATGCTTGCCTGACTGACCCGAATTGTGCAGATCCTCAGCCATCGGCTTACCCCGATAACCCCGTCTTTACTGCGGTGGCGACTAAGTTCTCCACGGATGCTCCGAAGTTCACCGAGTTCCTTTCGAAGGTAGCTGTGCCTTTGCCTGTCATGGACAAGGTAATGGCGCACATGGAAGAGACCGAAGATGAACCCGCCGATGTGGCTAAGTGGTTTCTTCAAAATGAAGGCGACATCTGGAGCAAATGGTTGCCCGAAGATGTTGCGGCACGCGTAAAAGCAGCTCTATAGCACTCCTGAACCAAGTCCCTTACAGGGGCAGGCCGGTATGATGCCGGCCGTTTGACAGGCGGCGGACCTCCTTATGGTTGCCGCCTTAATGAGTTTTACGGAGTTGATTTTATGTTTCCAGAATTTATTGCGCCTAGGGCGCTACGCGCACCTATTGACGACTTTGTTGGCAATATCGTTTCCAACTATTCCGAGGTGCTACGAGCATTTACCCAGCCATTGCTTGATCTTTTGATCTGGATGGACCAGGTCGTACGTTATTCACCATGGTGGACTGTTGTTCTTGCCGTGATGGCGTTGGCGTGGTTTGCCAGCCGCCGTATTGGTTTTTCGGTGATTATCGGCTTGATGCTGTGCCTGATCGGCTTCATTGGGCTATGGGACGCGGCAATGCAGACCTTGTCGCTCATGATCGTGGCGGTACTAATGTCGGTGGCCATAGGCATACCGGTGGGCATCCTGATGGCCAGTTTCAAATGGCTGCGCACCATCATGCTGCCTATATTGGACGTCATGCAAACTATGCCAAGCTTTGTTTATCTGATCCCCGTGGTGATGCTATTCAATCTCGGCAAGATCGCTGCCATTTTCGCGACTGTTATTTATGCTGTTCCGCCAGTCATACGGCTAACTGACCTGGGCATACGCCTGGTCGACAGCGAGGTGCTGGAGGCTTCCAAGGCTTTCGGTGCAAATCGCGTCAAGCAATTGTTCGGGGTGCAGTTGCCGTTGGCTATGCCCAATATCATGGCGGGGATCAATCAGACCACCATGATGGCGCTGGCCATGGTGGTGATTGCTTCCATGATAGGCGTGCGCGGACTGGGTTATGAAGTGTTGCAAGGCATAAATCGTCTTCAGGTCGGGCGCGGCGTGCTGGCTGGCCTGGGTATCGTGATTTTGGCGATCATCTTTGACCGTATTACACAGGCGTTCGGGCAACGTCAGCACAAAGGGGCCTGATATGACGACCAAAATTGAAGTGCGTAATATTTTCAAGATTTTCGGCCCCCGTCCTGAGCGTTGGCTGGACGAGGCAAGGGCTGGTATCAGCAAGGAAGAGCTGCTGGCGAAAAGTGGGCATACCCTGGGTTTGCGCGATATCAGCCTGTCCATCGAGGAAGGCAGCATCTACGTGATCATGGGCTTGTCCGGTTCCGGCAAGTCTACCTTGATACGGCACTTTAACCGCTTGATTGAACCCAGCGCGGGCCAGATACTGGTGGACGGCGTCGATGTGGTGACGCTAGGTAAATCGGCGCTGGAAAAGTTTCGCCAACAAAAAATGAGCATGGTGTTCCAGCGCTTTGGATTGTTTCCTCATCGTACCGTGATTGAAAATGTTGCCTATGGATTGCAAGTGCAAGGCATGAGCAAGAGCGAACGCCGCGAGCGTGCGCAGCATTGGCTGGAGCAAGTTGGCTTGGCCGGTTTTGAGAATCAGTATCCGCATCAGTTGTCGGGCGGCATGCAGCAACGTGTCGGCTTGGCGCGGGCCTTGGCCACCGACGCGGAAATTCTGTTGATGGACGAGGCATTCTCGGCCTTGGACCCCTTGATTCGCCGGGAAATGCAGGATCAGTTGCTGCAGTTGCAGGCTCAATTGAACAAGACGATTGTATTCATCACACACGATCTGGATGAGGCGTTGCGGCTAGGCAATCGTATTGCCATTCTCAAGGGCGGAGAGCTGATTCAGGAGGGGACTCCCGAAGATATCCTTCTTGCGCCCGCCGATGATTACGTACAGTCTTTCTTGCAAGATGTGAATCGCAGCAAGGTGCTTAACGCTGCCCACGCGTGCAATGAGTCTTCGTTGACGCTGACGATGCGGTCGCGGCCTAGTCATGCGGTAGAGCGCATGGCCGCACGCCGTTTCGATTACACGGCGGTGCTGGATGGCAAGCGTTTGGCGGGTGTGCTGACGCGATCTGCCGCTGACCGTGCCGTGCATGATGGCGCGCGCGATATCGCTCGCTATGTTGAGGATATGGCATCGGTGCCTTCCACGGCAGGGCTCGATGAGGTGCTGGGCCGGATGTTGCGCAGCACGGAGCCGCTGGCGGTGACGGACGAAAACGATGAGTTTATGGGCATGTTGTCGCGTAGCAAGGTGGTTGAGCTGGTGACGCCGATTATCGATGGCGATGTGGCTGGTGTTGCTGCGGATGCGGTTGATGCTAAGCAGGGCGAGAAGCTTACGGCGGCCTAAGTGGCTGTTTTTGGGTCTTGCCTCGATACTGTTTTGACGGGATTGTCGTTTTTATGATTCTCGTTCGTGCGTTCTTATGATTCCCGTTTGCTCGTTTTTATGACGGCGCAGCAAGCGGGGTAAGCA
>NZ_JBEBUX010000112.1:0-13401 GCF_040393045.1 Pollutimonas bauzanensis
ATTACATTGCGCCGTTCTGCACGATTTCCAGGACGCCGTCGATGACGAGCTGTACGCCCATGCACACTAGCAAAAAGCCCATGATGCGCGAAATCGCATCAATTCCGTCGTGGCCTAGAAAGCGGACAAGGCGGTCGGCTGAGCGCAGGCAGATATAGAACAAAGCGCCCAACAGCAAGGCAACGATGATGGGCGCCACGACCAACACCCACTCGGGCGGATGCGGCTGGATGCTCGAAATCTTGGACGAGGCGCTGATGATCATGGCGATCGTGCCGGGTCCGGCGGTGCCGGGCAGTGCTAGCGGAACGAACGCAATATTCGGCACGCTCTGGGGCGTGGACGGTTTGGATGCCGCGCCATCAGCAGGCGGGCTGTTTGTGGCCGTGCTCGCGGGAAACAGCATATTAAAGCCGATAAAGGCGACGATCATTCCACCTGCGATGCGGATGCCGGGCATTGAAATGCCCAGCGCATGAATAATCCATGTGCCCAAGAAATACGTGACGAGCATGATCAGTACGACGTAGAACGCGCCTTGCCGGACTTGGCGATGCAGTTCGGGCCGCGGTATGTTTTCGCCCAGCGATAGAAGCATGGACATTGACGTAAGCGGGTTGGCTAATGGCAGCAGCATAGCCAGACCTAGTCCGATTAAGTGCACTAATTGGATGATCTGTTCGGTCATAGTCTGCTGGTTTCCTTAAAAGACTTCGATTAGAGTCATGGCGTAACACGTCGCTTAGTCGTTCCAACTCTCGCGTGGAGAAGTCATGGCGCCCATGACAAATGCCAAGTTGGCGGCCGCCGTTTGAGAAGCTGTCCTTGCATCGATGCGGGCTTGTTGCGCATCCAGTAGTGCGGTAACGGCTATCGTGGTGGCGGTCACGGTCCCTACGCCGTGGCGATAGGCTTGTAACGCTGCATCATAAGTTGTGTCCGCTGTCTTGACCAGCTCGGACGCTGCCTGATAGCTGGCCAGCGCGGATCGCAGCATGTTCGAGGCGGCGATGATTTCGCGCATGGCACTTAGTTGTGCTTTTTGAAAAATATCGGAAGCTTTTTGCGCCTGAATTTGGGCGTCTTGCAGACGCGCCGAGCGCAGGCCGCCATCGAATAGCGGTATCGTGACGCCGAGCAGCACGCTGGCTGATCCGGTTTGCTGTTGCAGGTTCGGTAAGCCGCGTACGTCGAAATTTGTGCGGTTATGCGCTGCCACAGCACCCAGATAAACCTTGGGCATGAACTCGGCTTCGGCGGCAGCGATACCGGCCTTGGCGGCTGTGGTGGCGGCATAGGTGGCAAGAACATCGGGGCGCTGGGATAGGGCAAGCCGTATGGCTTCGTCGGTCAGCGTCGTGTTGGTGTCGGGCAACCGGCGATCTGGCGGGTTGCTGATCTTGATGTGCGTAGCTGGCGGCAGGCCTACCGCAGCCAGAAGCGCTTGGTAGGCATTCTGTTCCAGCCCCTGGGCGTTGACCTGGCGCAGCTTAGCCTGGGCCACTTGCTGGCTGGCCTGGGCTGTCTCCACGACTGTCGCAAGTCCCGCTTTCTGGCGCTGTTCGACGGCATGGTCAATAAAGCGGCTGTTCTTTAGGGCTTGCGCCGCAATGTTTACCTGGGAGCGCGCCGCGCCATATTGGTAGTAGGCGTGAGTGACATCATGAATGATTTTTTGGTGGACTCCGTTGAACAATACATTGGTCGCATAGGATGTCGCCCTGGCCCCATCGGCAATGGCTTTGCGCTGCCCAAAGTCAAAAATCAGCCATTCCAGCGCCAGCGCGGGCACGACGCCATGGAATTCGGTGTTGATGCTCCGATTACCGGTCAGCAAAGGAATCGGCGTTTGTGTTTTCTGCCAGCCGGCGATGACGTTGGCCGACAGCATTGGCAGGAAAGTGGCCTCGACAACACCGACTGCGAGGGCTGCCTGGCGTGCGCTATTCCAAGCCAGGCGCGTTTCCGGATTCTCGCGCTGCGCAATGTCGATCAGCTCGGGCAGGTTATGCACGTGTTCGCCGTCGATGATCGGCGCCGGAGGCAGAATCGAGGCCTCAGGCATAGAGGGTACAGTGAACCCCTTGGTGAGGCTGGGCATGTTCGGTTTGCGTGTGGGCGGGGCGGTGTCCTGTGGGGTGGGTTGCCACGGCGTGCTGGGTGATGCCGGTGCGAGGGTCAGGGCGTCTGTTGCGCAGCCAGCGAGGGCGACGCATAGTGTGGCAACAAGTGGTTTGGCCCAGCTGGCCAAGTGCGATTGAGTGGACATGCGGTGCAGCGTAATCATTCCTTGACCTTGCTCAACGAGAGCAGCATATAGTCGATTTCGCTAACCGCCTGAGTGTATGCGGGCGAAGGTATCGTGGGTTTGAAAGCAACGACAGGGCACAGGTTTTCTGCCTGGACGATCAGGGTCCTCAACCGCTCGATGGTGTCATCATCGGGGCGCAGGTTTCGAGGCTCGAACAGGGCTAAGCCCAGGCTCTCTCTGGCCGTTTGCAGTGTTGTGATAACTCTGGAGATCTCGTCCATGGTAGCGGGCTGGATGCGGTCGGAACGAACGATCTGCGTCAGTCCGTCCAGCGCATCGGCTACCTTTTTGCGCACCATGCTGGCGATGCTTAGCGGCCAGATGCGGGTGAAGACCAGGTACATCACCAGATTACCCAGCAGGATGCCCATTACCCGGTCCGAGGCGGCGGATAGATCGATAGATGGACCAAAGTCTTGCAGTATGGTCAGCAGAAAGGCTAGACCGATCTGGATGCCCGCATAGGAGATGCGTTCACTGCCTGATGAGACCCATCCGGCCACCAGGATTCCGGTGAAAACCAAGGCCATCAACGAACCGATACTTGTCATATGGGGTATTAGAAACAGGATGGCGCCAACGCCCATAGCCGCACCGATCAGGCATCCGATGATGCGCAAGGTTAACTTGTGCAGGGTTTCGGCGGTGGTACCCAGCGCAGCCACATAGCACGTAATCATTGCTGTATGGATGCCTTGCCAGTCGATGGCGGTGTAAAGTAAATAGCTGATGGTCGCGGCTGCTGTTGTCTTGATGGCGAACCGAGAATATTCCGAGTTGCTAAGTGCATCCTTGAAGAAGAAGGAGGGCTTGGCGGATTTTTCCGCTGGCCTTGGCCGCCGGTCCATCAGTGCGGCCAAGGCCAACCTGGCCTCAGTGGCGGGATTGTCGCTGGGAATGGAGGCCTGGCTGGAGGGGTCGCCAACGGCCCTGTCAATGCTCTGTTCGGCCGCCAGAACCTGGGCCGCCAGCCGGCATTGCGAGGCAAGCTCGTGGCGCAGGGGTTCAGGCGCAGAGACCATCAGGGTCGAGACCGCAAGAAGCAGGCGATACGAGTCATCGATGGCGCGAGTCAGGTATTGGGTTTCGGCTGTGGGCGCCAGATGAAGCAAGCCAACAAAGCCCACACGTTTTTTTAGCTCTTCGTTGCCCGCCAGCAACTGAGTACGGACTTCCTCGTCAAGCGCCGGTTGCTCAAGCGCACGCGCGGTCGCCTCCAGTCGCTTCACCAGTTCGTTTTTCAGCAGGCGTACCGGGGAGCGTCCCAGAAAAAGGTTGAAGATCACGATGATACCCATCGGGACGACCGCCATCAGCCAAGCATAGAGCAGCGCCCTAGTAGCGGCTTCGCCGAAAGGGACATCGCTGAGCAGTGTCATGGCAAAGCCGACGACCAGGGCGAGAATATTGCCAATCGGTCCCAAGAGGCTGGCGGCGCCAATGTATAGAAAGATAAAGGAGCCCACCACGATGACTACCATGCGCCACATGGGATCGTCGATGGTCCATCGTGCCAGATACAGAAGCAACACCACAACCAGGGAAACCAGGATTGCTACGCCGATGGCCATGAGCGTACTTTCAGCGCCATCTGGCTTCATCAGAAACAGAATCAGATAGCAGCCGATCGCTGCCAATGGAATGCCGTAGGTCATGAACACCAGGCTTGCCAGAGAGCACTGGGCAGCAACCCGCCATGCCATGTCCAGGCGCCCATCGAACGGGCGCAGGTCTTTACGGGCCGTGCGTAGAACGGTAGGCAGAAAGCGGTTAGCAGTTGTCGTCATGCCGCATGACCACTACCGCTGACGCACCGATGCGCAGCAGGTTTTCTGGGGCGTCTCCAAGCCGAACACGTACAGGAAAGCGTTGCGCTACACGGACCCAGTTCAGGGATTTCTGCACAATGGGCAGGGCACGGGGCAGATCGATCAGGTCAGCGGAGCTGACGCCCCAGCCAATGCTATCGACGGCTCCCTTGATGGCGACCGAGGGGTTGGCCATCGCGTACACCAGGGTGCATGATCCAGGCTTGATGTCCTTAAGCTCAGTTTCGCGAAAGAAGGCGGTGGCGTACCATTGTTCGGTATTGATCAGTGTGAACAAGGATTGGTCGGGTGCGACATATTCGCCCGCTGAGACTGACAGGCCGACCACCAGTCCGTCATGGGGCGCACGTACCTCGGTATCGGCAAGAGCATGCTGGGCAATCGCCAACGTGCTGCGACTGACTTGGACAACCGCCTCGGCTGCCTCCATCGTTCCTACCAGGCTTTCAGCGGCTTGCGCCTGCTCCTTCGCCTGTTTGAAACTGGTCCGGGCATCTTGGTTCAGGGTTTTGGCATCATCGACCTGCTGGGCGGTCACGTAACCTTTCTTGGCTAACGGTACAAGCCGCTCCAGCGTTTTTTCAGTTAACTGCAGATTCGATCGCGCCCGCTCAATTTGCTCGGTAGCGATAACAACATTAGAGCGCTCGGCGCGGATTTGCCGGCTTTTTGCGTCGAGAGCAGCTTGCGCCGCCTTGAGTTCCGCTTCGGCCTGCTCAACGCGAAGACGGTAAACCGTTGGGTCGAGGGTAAACAGAAGTTCGCCGCGCTTTACTCTACCGTTTTCGGTAACGTGGAATTGCTCGACCCGGCCAGGCACTGGTGTGCTGATGTGCACGACGTTGGCCTGCAACATGGCGTCCTCTGATAATGGGCTTGAAATCCATTGATAGACGATGATGAGCGTGATTGCACCCAGAATGATGATGGCTGCGGCAGTCCGAGCGAGAAACGTTTTCTTCTTTTGATTGGCGGTATGGGGCATGACTCAGGTCGCGAAAAAAAGAAGCGATGTGGCGATGGCGATGATGATTGCCACGCATACATAGACAAAAAGACGAAGTGGCAGCGCGTCGTCTAGTCCTAGGTGAATAAAACCCAGGCGTACCAGGATGGCGCCCATTATGCCGACCGCAGCGCACAGTAGCCAGGAAGGAAAGTAAGAGCCGAACGCGGCTATAGAAGGTGCATTGGAGTTTGTGCAGCCCGCGAGCACGATTGCAATCAACAACGACGTAGCGATATGCGGCAAGTTTTAAACCCTTTCAGTTGTGAGCGTGAAATGGCATGCTTTTTTTTTGGTGCGAGCAGGGACCGCCGCCACTGTATCACTTAACCGTCTACTGGGGGTGTCGATATATGCTAAATTGCTGTGGAATCCAACGCGCGGAGCTTCTCAAGTTGGTGCGACTGGGATTTCACGTTTATGGAAACAGTAAGTGTAGTTCTGGCAATGCTTGTTGCTGTCTTGCTCAGCGGAGTGTTGGTTCGTGTGCTACCGGTTTCCTTGCCGCTGCCTCTCGTCCAGATAGCCTTCGGCGCGTTGATTGCCGCTGTGTCAGAGCGGGGCGTCAAGCTCGATCCCGACATGTTTTTTTTGTTGTTTTTGCCTCCGCTCTTGTTTTTGGATGGCTGGCGTATTCCTAAAGACGGCTTGATTCGCGACAAGCTAGGCGTTGTCCAATTGGCGTTCGGGCTGGTTTTCTTGACTGTGCTGGGGCTCGGTTTTCTGATTCATTGGATGATTCCGGCAATGCCCCTGACGGTGGCGTTCGCCCTTGCCGCAATTGTGTCGCCGACTGATCCCGTGGCGGTAAGCGCAATAGCGCGACGCACCGTTCTTCCTAAGCGGGTTCTGGTGGTTCTGGAAAGCGAGTCACTATTCAACGACGCCAGCGGCTTGGTGGCATTCCGGTTTGCGGTTGCCGCTACAGTTACCGGCTCGTTCTCCCTGACGTCGGCGGCGGGGTCTTTTTTGTGGATGGCCTTGGCTGGGCTTGCCATCGGCGCGGCGGTCACCTGGTTGATCACGATAACCGGGAACTGGTTTGTTCAAAGGTTTAGCGAAGATCCCAGTTCCGAAATCCTGCTGAGCCTCCTGGCTCCTTTTGCCGCATACTTTTTGGCGGAGCATGCCCAGGCCTCGGGAATATTGGCCGCCGTTGCGGCAGGCGTAACCATGAGCTATGCGGAGCTCTCCGGTAAGGCTCTGGCCGCCACGCGGGTGCGTCGCGAGGCCGTATGGGACGCTGTCCAATTTTCCCTGACCGGAATCATGTTCGTGCTGCTGGGCGAGCAACTACCCAGCATACTTAAGGGGGCGGTATTGGTGGTGGCTGAGGCCGGCCATCACGATGTGAGGTGGCTGGCCATTTACCCTGTGGTCATCTGCATTGCCCTAGTCGCGATTCGTTTTTTCTGGATTTTTTTGGTGCTTAAAACCGGCAAAATTCTTCGTGGAAACAGGAGTCTGGACGCGGCACCCGTTGGCATACGCATGATGCTCGTGTTGTCGTTCGCCGGCGTTCGGGGCACCATAACGCTGGCCGGCGTCATGACCTTGCCGCTTGTGCTTCAGGACGGCTCCAGTTTTCCTGCACGAGATTTGGCAATTTTCCTCGCGGCCATGGTCATTATTCTTTCCATGGTCATAGCCAGTGTCGGGCTACCCGCTTTGCTGCGCGGCTATAGCGCTCTTCCCGAAAAGCGCTATAGCTTTCAAGAAACGCTGGCCCTTCAGGCGGCGCGTGAAGCAGCCATTAAAAGTGTTGGGCAGACGCTGAACAAGTTGATCCAGTCCGATACAGGTGAAAACAGCGCTCTGTACACTGAAGTCGCAGGTCATATACTCGACGAGTTGCGCACCAGCGCCGACGATGCCACTGAGGAAGAGAGCCGGGAAGCATTTAATTTGCGATGGGCCGTGGAGCGGGAGATGCGGCTCGATGCCATCAAGGCATCACGGCTGGCTGTTTACCAGCTCGCCCGAGAGCGGCGTATATCGGATGCGATGGCCCGCGAGCACGTCATGAGGTTGGACTTGCACGAAGTGCGATTGAGCTGATCTTTACACGGGAGCGGTACGTATTGGCCGCCACCAGATTCACGCATTATAAGAATGGGAGCGGTATGCAACAACTTAATTCGGGTAGTGGGCAATCTCAAGGAGGTTACGTGCCTTTTAGGCATGTACATTCGGCTACGTGCGGCTGCAAATGCGCCAGCCCCTTGATTCGGTCGTTGCATCGGCGCGTGTCCGCGGACCTGACGCGTCGCATGTTTCTGGGTGGTATGGCGGCTGCGGTACTGCCGTTCCTCACCTTCAAATCGGATAGTGCTTTTGCGGAACAGCCAAAAATATCCGAGCGTCCCATACTGCTGACGAATCTACGCCTGTTTGACGGCATTACAGCCACGGTCCAGGAAGGCAGGAATGTCCGGATAGAAGGCAATAAGGTTGTGGCTCTGCCTGCCGTGGGCGAGGCGCCGGGCGACGTGGAAATCATCGACTGCGGTGGCCGGCTGGTCATGCCGGGCTTGATCGACGCACACTGGCATTCGACGTTGTGTGGCCTGACGCAAATGCAGGCGATGACGGCGGACGTGCCTTATATTCATTTGGTCGCCGCTCACGAAGCGCAGCGCACCTTGATGCGCGGTTTTACCACCACGCGCGATGCCGGTGGCCCCAGCTTCGCGTTGAAACGGGCGATCGACGAAGGCATCACCCATGGACCGCGCATCTATCCTTCAGGAGCCATGATTACGCAAACCTCGGGCCATGGCGATTTCCGGATGCGATACGAAATTCCACGTGCCGACGGCGATATCACCCATACCATGCGTGCGGGAGTTTCATCGATTGCCGATGGCGAGTCCGAAGTACTCCGTCGTGCGCGTGAAGAGCTGATGCTTGGTGCATCCCAGATAAAGTTGATGGGCGGCGGCGGGGTAACCTCGCCCTATGATCCCTTGGACAGCGTGCAATTCACCGAGGCCGAGCTCAAGGCCGGCGTGGCCGCGGCAAGCGATTGGGGCACCTATGTCATGGTGCACGTCTATACGGCTAAAGGCATTGAACGGGCGGTTAGGGCCGGTGTGCGGTCCATCGAGCATGGGCAATTGGCCGATGAAGAGGTCGTGCGCATGATGGCGGACAAGGGCATCTGGTGGAGCTTGCAGCCATTTCTGGCGGATGAGGATGCGAACAAGCTGGCTGATCCAGCAGCCAGGGCGAACCAATTGCGGGTCGCCCAGGGAACAGTGAAGGCCTATGAGATGGCCCAGAAATTCAACGTCCAGACTGCATGGGGGACCGACATTTTGTTCACCCCTCAGAACTTGCCGCATCACGGGCGCATGCTGGCCAAGCTGACGCGCTTTTATCAGCCGCTGGACCTGTTACGAATGGCGACCGGGCAGAACGGAGAGCTTTTGATGATGTCGGGTTTACGCAACCCATACGAAGGGGGGCTGGGAACCATTGCTCCCGGTTCGCTGGCCGATATTCTTGTGGCTGACGGCGATCCCACTGTGAGCCTGGATTTCCTGACCGACCCGGATACCAATCTGCGGTTGATCATGAAGGATGGCAAGATATACAAAAGTACGCTGGTCTGATCTGCGCCTGCGCGGGGCGCATGTCCCGGGCATGAGGGTGCAGCCGCTCATGGGGCGTCGCCATGTGATAATCCCCCCGTAAATCCATCACTGCTAAAAATGGGGTATTACCATGTGGCTGATTGTCCACCTTCTCATCATCACGGGACTATCGGTTCGCGTCTTGCTCCGGCCGCACCGCGATCCGGCGTCGCGTATTGCATGGATCCTTTTCATCATGGCTCTGCCCTACGTCGGAGCATTGGTGTATCTGATGTTGGGCGAGGTGAGGCCGGCCGGGTTTTCGGTTCGTCAGAGGCTGCCTGACTCCTCCCAACCCCTGTCTTCCGGCTCGGTTACGGAAAGCGTCAAAATTCCGGAGAACGCCTCGCCGGGGTTTGCGATAGGTGCGTCGATCAGTGGCTTCGCCCCGGTTGGCGGCAACACGGGGCATTTGCTTGATGATTCGAACTCCACGATTAACGCAATTGTCGCGGATATTGACGCGGCAATAGAGCACGTGCACCTACTTTTCTACATCTGGCTATCCGATACCAACGGACGCAAGGTCGTTGACGCGATGGTGCGCGCGGCCCAACGCGGGGTCACCTGCCGCGTGATCGTCGACGATCTGGGGTCGCGCGACTTCATCCGTGGTGAGCATTGGTCGGCGATGGGTCGTGCCGGTGTGCAACTGGCGCGCGCGCAGCCGATCGGCAACATCGCGGTTCGCATCCTGAAGGGGCGGGTCGATGTTCGTAACCATCGCAAGATCGTCGTGATCGACAATCACATTACTTATTGCGGAAGCCAGAACTGTGCCGACCCTGAATTCGCCGTCAAAGCAAAGTACGCACCGTGGGTTGACGCGGTTGTTCGGTTCGAGGGCCCGATCGCCCGGCAGAACCAGCAGCTTTTCCTCGCCGATTGGCTGATCTGTACCCACGAGGATTGCCGTGAACTGGCACACCGGCCTATGCCGCAACTGGAACAGGGTTTCGTGGCCCAGGTTATAGGGACCGGGCCCGAGAATCACTATTCCGCAACGCCAGAGCTTTTTGCGACATTGATGTTCAGCGCCAGGCGAGAACTGGTGATAACGACGCCTTACTACGTCCCGGATGACTCCATGCAAGCCGCGCTCTGTGCCAGCGCCCGACGGGGGATCGCAACGACCATCGTTTTCCCGGCTCGAAATGACAGTTGGTTCGTGGGGGCGGCAAGTCGTAGCTACTATTCCGAACTGCTGGATGCAGGTGTCTGCATTTACGAATACGTCGGTGGCTTGCTACACACCAAATCGCTGACGGTTGATGGCGAGATGACACTGATTGGTTCAGCCAACATGGACCGGCGTAGCTTTGACCTGAACTTCGAGAACAATATCTTGTTCCATGATGTGCATTTGACGCAGGCCATCCGTCGCAGGCAAGAAGGATATATCGCACAATCCAAGCTCATCAACCAAGCCGATGTGGCTGCGTGGAGTTTGCGCTATCGGCTTCGTAACAACGTCATGGCCATACTCGGGCCTGTCCTGTGACGGTGTACTAACCTTCGACTTTCCATAACTTAAATATTGACATATAGAACTTTTCCAAACCATAATGGTTACGTAGTCATTTGCCGTTCACGACAAGTATAAGCCTCTCGAATTTTCTGAGTGCCTTACGTTGATACAACAGAGCTATAAGAAGGAATTAGTCATGACAATTGCTTTTCATCCGGTTCGCCCTGACTTTGTCGCTGAAGTTACAGGTGTCAAAATTCGAGATACCTATGATCCAGAAACCCTGGAAGCGATACGGTGCGGAATGGATGCATACGGTGTGCTCATATTTCGTGATCAGCCTATGAGCGCCGAGGAGCAAATTTCATTTGCGCAGCGTCTGGACGGTACCTTGCACACGAAAACCTCGGTATCGGTACTTGCGGCGAATCGTTTTGGTAATGATGCCTTGACCGATATATCCAATGTGAATGCAGACGGCGAATTGTTGAAATCCAACGAGCGTCTTCGTATCGGTCATTTGAGCAATCGTTTATGGCATACCGACGCATCGTTTCAGGATCCCGCTGGGCGTTTTTCAATGCTTTCAGCGAAGGTCATCCCAGAGGTCAGCACCGATACCGAATATGCGGATATGTGTGGCGCTTACGACTTGCTTGATGAGCAAGCGAAAGAAAGTATAGAGGGGCTTCGAGCGCATCACTCTATCGTTTATTCGCGGCATGTGCTTGGTTTTGATTTTACTGATGAAGAAAAAGAGAAACTGCCTGGTGCAGCGCATCCGCTGGTTCGCACACTTCCTCGTTCACAGCGCCGCGCATTGTATCTTGCGTCGCATGCTTCACATATCGTGGACTGGCCAGTTGCGGAAGGGCGGTTGCTGCTTCGAGATTTGATTGAACATGCCACGCAACCACGGTTTGTCTACCGTCATGCATGGACTCCCGATGATTTTGTGATTTGGGACAATCGTAAAACTATGCACCGGGCCAGTTCGTTTGACGACACGAAATATCGTCGCGAATTGCGTCGCACCACTACCTTGGATATTGATTGACCGAGGCCATCGCTGGCACCAGTATGACCAGCCACGATGTGGCGCGGTTGGCTGGTGTCTCGCAATCAACCGTGTCCCGAGTCCTTCGCAATGATGCGAAGGTTCGCCCGGCCACGCGCGATCGCGTCTTGCAGGTACTGGCGCAAACACGCTATGTCCCCAATGCCGCGGCCCGTGCCTTTCGAACCAGCCGTAGCGGTTCTATCGGCGTCGTGGTGGCGAGGTTGTCGTATCAGCTTTATCCCATGACGCTCGAGGCTATAGGCGCCCGGCTTGTTAGTCTTGGGCAGCGCATGATCGTATGGGATGCTGAACATGGCGGCGACTTGCAGGCAAGCCAAGCGTTGCGCCAGGGAGTCGTTGACGGCGTGATCCTGACCGCAGCCACTGCTGAGTCCGAATTTCTTAAGGATATTGCATCTCCACAAGCACCCGTTGTCCTGGTTAATCGGAGTGTCGCTGGTTACCCGGCAGATCAAGTGTCAAGTGACAACATGGACGGTGGGCGTCGTGTGGCCCAATACTTATTACAGGCCGGTCGCAGGCGAATCGCGCTGATAGGCGGCCTGCAGCGAGCCAGTACTATTCGGGATCGTGAGGCCGGGTTCCGTGAGGCGCTGCGGCAGTCAGGGGTCGATATTCCCCCTCATCTTTATGTGCGCTCGGAAACTTTCACTCATGCCAGCGGTCATGACGCCGCCCGGCAACTACTTCAGTCTGCTTCTCCTCCCGATGCAATCTTTTGCGTGAACGATGTGCTTGCCGTTGGCGCGATTGATGGCGCACGTTTTTGCCAAGTAAAAGTACCCGATGATTTATGGGTTGTGGGCTATGACGACATTGAACTTGCCTCTTGGGGGGCTTATGACCTGACTACGGTACGGCAACCGATGGAGGAAATGGTCGCCTACGCCCTGGATTTGCTATTAGCGAAAATTAAGAACAACGGTAAGCCGCTTGAATATAAGTGCTTTCCTAATGAATTGCTTATACGCTCGTCGACTGCCCGCCACCCATTTACCAATGAAGGATGTCAGCGGAACTAATCAACCGTTTTATCGTAAATATATAAAGAGGTCATTAAGGAGAAGACATGAAAGGGTTTATAAAAAGGTGTGCGGCGTTATTCTTATTCTTAGCCGCTTTAGTAGGACCTCATGCCGCCTTCGCGCAGGAGTGGCCTTCCCATCAGGTCAAAATCGTTTTGCCTTATCCTCCTGGCGGTGCGTCAGATACTACCGCCAGGCTTTTGGCGGAGAAGCTGACAAAGGAATGGGGGCAGCCGGTTGTCATTGATAATCGGCCGGGAGCCAACGGAATCATTGCCAATGAGTTAGTGGCTTCAGCTACACCGGATGGGCACACCATATTGATGGCCAACCTGGGGCCCAATGCGATAAACCATGCCGTATATTCAAGTCTTCGTTACGATTCGATCAAGGATTTTGATCCGGTAATTTTGACTACGCTTGTGCCGCAGGTCATCTTGGTTAAGTCGGATTCAGACTTAAAAACTTTACAAGATCTCGTTGATTTAGCGAAATCAAAGCCAGATGAAGTGACCTTCGGCTCCGCCGGCATCGGCGCCAGTAATCATCTGTCCGGGGAAATGCTCAGCTCGATGGCAGGCATAAAAATGAGGCATGTTCCGTACAAGGGCGATTCTCCATCTATAACAGACACGATAGGAGGCCAAATTGTAGTGGTCTTGCCTACGGTGGTTGCCGGGATCCCTCATATTAACGGCGGCAAGCTCAAAGCGCTCGCAGTAACCAGCAGCAAGCGGGTTGCTTCGCTTCCGGATGTACCCTCGGTAAATGAAGCTCTCGGACTGGACTCTTTTGAAGCGGTGTCCTGGGGAGGCTTTTTGGTTCCCGCCGGCACGCCGCCAGCGGTAACAGAGAAAATTAATGCCGGTATCAACAAAGCGCTTCAAATGCCAGACATTCAAACCAAACTCAATGAGTTGGGTGCCAGCATTGTGGGTGGCACTCCGGAAGAGATGCGTACCTTCTTGTTGGCCGAAAATGTTAAATGGAAGAAAGTCGCGGACGAGGCAAATATACGGCTGCAACAGAAGTAAGGAAGAGGGCGG
>NZ_JBEBUX010000113.1:0-13117 GCF_040393045.1 Pollutimonas bauzanensis
TGCGTCAGGTACACAACGCCTATGCTCATGACTATCCAGCGCGTCCACCGCCGGAACTGATGATCGGTCAATTTATCGAGCACAAATTTGCTCAGGCTGGTGCCCAGGATAGCCATCGCCACGGCAAGACCCATGGCCCATTCATCGGCCTGGGCTTGATCCCCCAGAATATTGATGAAATAGACCAGCTTGGCCATGTGAGAAAAGGTCTGGCATGCCGCTTTGGTCGCCACAATGGATCTACGGTCCATTGTGTTGCGCACAAAAAAGACATCAAGCAAGGGGCCCGATACACCCGCCACGAATTGCATGCAGGTATTCAGGAATCCGCATAGTTCGGCGCCAAACCGGCTGTCTGCCTGCGGTACGAATCGGGCAGGCACCAGCACGGCCAGGAACGGGATAATCCCCAGGGCGATCAATACAAATGCCTTGTCGGGCACAAACCCAACAAACGAAAAAATGGCCGCAGCAGCAAGCAGTCCGACGATATAGCGCAAGAAAATGCGGTAGTCAGTATTACGGCGCCACAGGATTGCCCGCCAGCCATTGGATGTCATTTGCGCTGTGCCATGCAAGACCATGGCGGTCGACACAGGTACAAGAGCAACCAATATGCCCATTAGCACCATGCCGCCAGCCATTCCGAACACACCCGAGATGAATGAAGTGCCAAGCACCGAAAGAGACACTAAGAATAAAAGGCTGATTGGCAAATTTTTTCCAAAGACTAAGGCGCTTCGGCACATGGATTGAATCAGCGGTGATTATAGACTGGCCTATGGCAGGCACTTTAGCAAGCATACGTATCCATCAAACGCTGAATGACCGTCGGCTTGTGCCCGGAACGGCAACATATTGATTCACATCAACGTACGGCCAGAATAACCATGTTGTGATGATGGCTATTATTCACCGTTGGAAAATCACCATGCATAAAAGCCTTACCACCGCGCTCTGTGCAGCCGTCGCCTTGACCATCGGGGCAAGCACCGCAATCGCCCAACCCACTTCAGCCGAACTGCGTGAAATGGCGAACAGGTTGTTTCAGCCTATTCCCGAAGCTGAAGTCGTTATTAAAGACAGAAAGCTATCCAGCGACAAAATCGAACTGGGGAAATGGCTGTTCTTTGAACCCAGGCTTTCTAAAAGCAATATCATCAGTTGTAATACCTGCCACTCTATCGGTACCGGCGGCGCCGACAATATTCCCACATCTATCGGCCATGGCTGGCAGCACGGGCCCCGCAACTCGCCCACGGTATTTAATGCTGTTTTCAACGCTGCCCAGTTCTGGGACGGCCGTGCCGCAGACTTGAAAGAACAAGCCAAAGGCCCGGTGCAGGCAAGCGTTGAAATGAATGCCACGCCCAAGCACGTTGAAGACACCCTGCGCAGCATTCCTGAATACGTCGAATTCTTTGCCAAGGCCTTTCCTGGCGAGCAGCAAGCCGTCACCTTCGACAATATGGCGAGTGCAATCGAAGCGTTCGAGTCGACGCTGACCACGCCAAACTCGCGCTTCGACCATTTCCTGGCCGGTAAGGAAACCCTTAACGGCACCGAGCTCACCGGTCTGAACTTGTTCGTCAATAAAGGTTGCGTAGCATGCCACTCGGGCATCAACGTTGGCGGGCAAGGCTACTTCCCATTTGGCGTCATCAAGAAGCCAGGCGCCGATGTTCTGCCTGTGGAAGACAGGGGCCGCTTCACGGTCACCAATACGGCATCCGACGATTATGTATTCCGTGCAGGTCCGTTGCGCAATATTGCCCTGACTGCGCCCTACTTTCATAGCGGTGAAGTGTGGGACCTGGAACAGGCCGTGGCCATTATGGGTTCAAGCCAATTAGGACACGAACTGAACAGCGATGACGTCAAAGCCATCACTGCGTTCTTGCATACCCTGACCGGGGATCAGCCACAAGTGACCTACCCCATCTTGCCGCGCAGCACCTCTGCCACACCAAAACCACAGCATTAAGCATATCGGCCGGGTTAGCAGCGCATAACCCGGCATGACTTGCTACCGCTGAATAGCCAATATCAGTTCAACTTGATATTGGCTTTTTTCACAATGTCGCCATACATCGCCGTATCTTTCTTAATGAGCTGATCCAGTTCATCTGGCGTGCTGCCTACAGCCACGAAGCCGGCATCATGAAAGGTTTTCTGAACATCAGGATCTTTGGCGATCTCGGCGATTTCCTTGGAAACCCGGTCAATAATATCTTTCGGCGTGCCTGCCGGCGCCAACAATGAAGCCCATGAGTTCATGAAAAAGCCGGGCAAGCCCGCCTCGTCCATGGTTGGAACGTCGGGCTCATCATCCCAGCGCTTGGTGGAAGTAATAGCCACCGCTTTCAGCCTGCCTTGCTTGACGTATTGCATCGGGACAAGAATAGGATCGAAAACCATGGAAACCTGCCCGCTCAGCAAGTCAGTCAGGATAGGGGCGCTACCTTTATAAGGAATGTGCGTCATGGTCAACCCGGCCTGCAGACCGAAGTTGGCGCCGGTCATGTGGGCGCTGGATCCTGCGCCACTAGACGCATAGGTCAGCGTGTCTGGATGTTTTTTTCCGTAGGCGATTAGTTCGGCAAGCGTATTGGCGGGTATGTCCTTGTTGATGAACAAAAACAAAGGCAGGTCGGCCATATGCGATACCGGCTCAAAGTCATCAAAAGAATAGCTGAGCTTGTACAGATGAGGGTTGATCGTATGCGCCGCCAGAACAGTGACAAAGGTATAGCCATCCGGCTTGGCGCGCGCTACTGCCGCGGTGCCTATTGTGGCGTTTGCGCCCGGCTTGTTCGCCACCACAACAGGCTGGCCCAGCCGTTCAGACAGTTTTTTCATGATGACGCGCGTCACGGTGTCAGTCGCGCCGCCCGGCGTATAGGGCACGACAACTTCTATTGATTTTTCTGGCCAGGCGGCATGCGCGGGCAAGCTTGCCGTGACGGTCAATAAGCTTCCCAACGCCATTGCGACAAATGCTGTGGTTTTCATTCTAAAACACTCCCTTGGCATACGGATCGAAATCCTGTTCTAGCGAGAACAGAAGGTTATTATTCTGCATTGCAGAACATTGTTTTGATTTACACGATCGATACTAAACGCTAGTATGTGAGGTGTAAAGCTAGCCTTTTCCCTAATTTGGTGAGTTTGGTCGTTATCTATTCGGAGCTTCAGTTCCGCATAGAAGAACACCCCTCGCCGATTCTACACTTAACGTTATAGCAAGCATATACGCCCATCGCCTCCCCATGAACATTGACTACACAAACGAACAATTGGCATTCAGGGATGAAGTTCGAGATTTCCTGAACACAGCGGTCACCGCCAGACTAAAAGAAAAAGATCTCACTAAAGAGCCCCTGACCAGGGAAGAACGCCTGGGGTGGCAACAAACCTTATACAAGCGCGGCTGGGGCGCACCAGCCTGGCCTGTTGAATATGGCGGAACCGGCTGGGACACCATACAGCGCCATATCTTCGAGGAAGAATGCGCACTGGCCCATGCGCCCGAGCAACTGTCCTTCGGCATCAAAATGGTGGCGCCGGTAATCCAGAAATACGCGACGCCAGCACAAAAGGCGCGCCATCTGCCCGGCATCATTTCCGGGAAAGACTGGTGGTGCCAAGGCTACTCGGAACCGGGCGCCGGCTCCGATCTGGCTTCGGTCAAAACCAGCGCGGTTCGCGAAGGCGACCACTACGTCGTCAATGGCCAGAAAACCTGGACGACCCTCGCCCAACATGCCAACTGGATTTTCTGCCTGGTACGCACCGACCCCGACGCCCGCAAGCAGGAAGGCATTTCATTCCTGCTGATCGATATGGCGACGCCAGGCATTACCGTGCGTCCTATCATCATGCTGGACGGCGGACACGAAATCAACGAAGTATGGCTGGACAACGTCAAAGTGCCGATCGAGAACTTGATCGGAGAAGAAAACAAGGGATGGACCTACGCCAAGTATCTACTGGGGCACGAGCGCACCAATATCGCGCGCATAGGGCGTTCCAAGGCATCCCTGCGGCACCTGAAAGCGATTGCGGCGCGGCAGCCGGGCAATAACGGCCAGCCCCTAATAAACGACCCGCGCTTTCGGGATCGCATCGCCATGGTCGAGCTTGAATTGCAGGCATTGGAAATCACCAATCTGAAACTGGTTGCCATCGACGGCAAGCCGCATACGCCGGGCCCCGAGGCTTCCATTCTGAAAATCAAGGGCTCGGAGATCCAGCAAACGCTTTCGGAGCTGGCATCGATGGCATTAGGCCCCTACGCCGCAGCGCATATCGGCAACGATGCGCCACTGCATACCCCGCAAGGCATCAGCGATGCCTTCCCTGCCGATTGCCGCAATCTCACAGGCCACTATTTCAACTATCGCAAGACCACCATCTACGGCGGCTCCAGCGAAGTTCAAAAAAGCATTATCTGCAAGTCGATATTGGGGCTGTAATCACGCCCGCCAAGGAATACACATGAATTTCAGTTTCACTGAAGAGCAACTGGCTCTGCAAGACACCCTGCAACGCTTTGTCGCCAAGGACTATACCTTCGAAAAACGCCAACAGTTCATGGCCGGCCCTGATGGATTCAGTCGCGACGCCTGGAATACGTACGCCGAACTGGGCATACTGGCGCTGCCCTTTCCGGAAGAATTCGGCGGCTTGAACGGCACAGCCCTGGACATCTACCTGACCATGCGGGCATTGGGCACTGGTCTGACCCTGGAGCCGTATGTGGGCACCGTCATTCTGTGCGGCGACCTCATCAAACGACTGGCCAATGCCGAACAAAAAGCCAGCGTTATTCCGCAAATTTGCGATGGCACCCTGATGCTGGCGCTTGCCCATTACGAACCGCAATCACGCTACCGTGAATCCGCGATCGATGCCCACGCTGTACGGAACGGAGACAACTGGACGCTGCAAGGGCACAAAGCCGTCGTGCTGGGCGCGGCCAGTGCCAACCAGCTACTGCTATCGGCTCGAACCAGCGGCCAGGCAGGCGCTGAAGACGGCATCTCGCTGTTTCTTGTTCCCGCCGACACCATCGGCCTTGCTTTCAGACGATATGCTTGCCACGACGGCACCCGCGCCGCAGACATTGTGCTAAATGACGTCGTAGTGGGCGCACACGCCTTACTCGGCCCTGAAGGCCAGGCATTCCCGGCCATCATGCAAGCCATCGCGCTGACCAATGTGGCGCTGACAGCAGAAGCTACCGGTATCATGCAGGCATTGAACGCGGCCACGCTCGACTATCTGAAAACCCGCAAGCAGTTCGGTGTGGCGCTCAGCTCGTTCCAAGCCTTGCAACATCGCCTGGCAGACATGGCCATCGCGACCGAACAGGCCGACTCCATGGCCTTGCTGGCGGCCATCGAAATGGGAAGCGCAGACTTCGCCGCATGTGTGCAACGGGCCTCGGGCGCTAAAACATTCGTAGGGCAAAAAGCCAGGCTGGTAGGGCAAGACGCCATACAAATGCATGGGGGCATAGGCGTCACTGACGAGTTGATTGTGGGGCATTACTTCAAGCGCCTTGCCGTAATTAATAGCTTGTTCGGCGACCTGGATTTTCATCTGCAGCGCTATAGCGATATGATCTTGCCTGCCTGAACGGCACATCTCCCCGACAATGAGCGCAACAATGACAGCAATACCAGACGGTTTTCAAGAACGAGCCTATAACAGCGAGTTCACTAATTTATGCGGACCTTTCTACGATAGAACCGAAAACGGCAAGCAAATTGAGCTTGGCGTTCTCATATCCGAGAAGCACACCAACCTTCGTGGCATTACCCATGGCGGCATGCTGGTGACCATCGCCGACAGCGCGCTGGGCGATGCCGTTGCACAGGCCTACAACGGCGAGGTGGGGCTGGTCACCGTCAGCCTGACCAGTGAGTTTTTCAGGCCTGCCGTCATTGGCGACTGGGTCGTAGCACGCGCGACTGTGCAAAAACAAGGCCGGCGCATGGCTTTTGTCGACTGCTTCCTGTACGTTAACGATGAAAAAATATTCCGGGCCAGCGGTGTATTCGCCATTGTGGAAAGAAAGGGCGGCCGCTAGCGCTCACTTCAAAGCGGCGGCTTCAGTGCCCCATCGACGACGTGATCTTGCGCACTGCCTCAAGCAGTTTGGGGCGCGCCTCGTTCAGCAAGAACTCGCTGGATACTGCAAACGATGGAGCGCCGCAGGTAAGCACCATGATCGGTTGCGTGGGACTTACCTGAAAGCCCACCGCAATTCCGTTCACATTTTCCTGCCAGTCTCCGAAAGAGCACGTGCAGCCCAGGCTGCGATAGTCGGCGATGGCACGGTTGATCCCGTCGATAAGTTCATTGCCTGACCAGGCATCCAGTTCGCGCAAGCGCTCGATGATGTCTTCCCGTTCCTGTTCGCTGGCCAACGCCAGGTAAGCCCGGCCCATGGAGGAGGTAACAATGGGAATGCGCGAACCCACATCCAGACTCAAAGTCAGGGCAGAACGACTGCGGCAATTTTCGATGTACAACATCGAAAGCCTGTCTCGGACACCCAGTGAAACCATGGTCTGGGTCGCATCGGCGAGCTCTTGCATGAACGGACGCGCCACTTCGCGAATGTCGAGCTTGGCCAGCATGCCAACGCCCAATGACAATGTCGCCATGCCCAGCGAATATTTTCCGCTGTCCTCGTCATGCGTCAGGTAACCCAGCTTGACCAAAGTGGATGTCAGGCGGGAGACCGTCGACTTAGGCAGCTTGCAACGCAAGGCCAGCTCCTGGTTTCCCAGCGCCTTGTTACCTGAACGAAAACAGGCGAGCACTTCCAGCCCCCGAGCCAGCGCGGTAACGAAATGCCGGTCTTCCTTGGCATTAACAGAGGCATTTGGGTGGCGATCTTCGGTCAAAAGGCATCCTTGCAGCAGCGAGATTGCGTATTCTACCGGCTATCTCGCCCTGGAGAACGCCTGCGCATAAGCTGGCGATAGTTTTGCTACGATTTCGCGCAACATACCAGCCACTTCCATGCGCAAATACGCTTCGGGCAACACGTTGGCAGGGCCGCCACAGCTCATGACAAAGAGCCCTTCCCCAGTAAAGGTGGCAAACGGCGCTGCAACGGCGTTGATGCCTTGCTGCCAATCGCCGATGGCGAAGCAGCAACCTGTCTGCTCAATATCGGTACGCGCCTGGGCGATCATTTCAGGTTGTAGTGCGTCGCCATCCAGCCCCGCCAGCAAGGCCTCGCGCTCTGCATCAGTGAGTGCGGCAAGATAAGCGCGCCCCATGGCGCTGTCCGGACCTAGTCGGTGACCTACGGGCAAGCGCAGGTAGAGGGCTGAAGACCCATGCACGGCATCGACATACGTCATCGCTTGACCATCGAACGTTCCCAAAGCCACTGCGCCGCCTGTGGCATGAGCCAGATCTTCCATCAGGGGCCGGGCAAGCTGGCGCACTTCCAGGCCGGCCAGCAGCCCAAAACCCAAGGCCAGTACGCCGTAACCGGGCGAATACCGGCCAGTGTCGGTGTGGTAACGCAAATACCCCAAATTCGTCAGCGTGTAGACAATACGGCTGATCGTTGACTTTGGCAGCCCGGTTAATTGAGCCAGTTCAAGATTACCCAGCGACTTGACCCCGGGCTCGAAGCAACGCATGACGCGCAGCCCCCGGGCCAGCGCCTCGACAAAGTCAGCTGAAGGCGCGTCCCCTGGAACGACTTTGCGCTTGCGGCGTGCCGGCCGTGCTGATGGCACACCGATATCGCCCGCTTTAGCTAGCGTGACAGCCTTCTTTTTCGAAAAGGTTTGCATTTAACGCCTAGTGCTTTTATATTAATCTTAATATTGAAATTGAATTCCATTATACGGGATTCAGTGTAATCAAAGCAAGAAGATGCGCATAGCACGTTCCTTGTATCAACAATAAAGGAGACAAACATGTTCAAAATCGGTGCCCGAATTTTTGCAGCAGCCATGCTGGGAACGCTGGTCAACGTCGCTGCGGCAGCTTCTTTTCCCGAACGGCCCATTACAGTCGTAACGCCCTTTCCCGCCGGGGGCGCCACCGATGCGCTGACCAGGGTATTGGCGGAACACATGGGCAAGACCCTGGGTCAGACCTTGATTGTCGAAAACCGCGCAGGCGCAGCCACCACCATCGGCGCTTCTTATGCGGCCCGGGAAAAGCCCGACGGCTATACGGTTCTTCTGGCCACCAATTCAACACTGGTCACCAACCGATTCCTATATAAAACACTATCCTACGATCCCGACGCCTTCGCGCCCATCGGCATGATAGGCATCGGTCCCATGGTGTTGCTGTCCAGCAAGAAACATGACTTCAAGAAACCTGCCGATGTAGTCAGCTACGCCAAGAAAAACCCCGATGCGCTAAGCATTGCCTCTTTCGGTGCCGGCACGTCTTCGCATCTTGCTGCTGAATACTTCCAACAGGTAGCCGACATCAATATGCTGCATGTTCCATTCAAAGGCTCCACCCAAGCCCTACCCCAGCTAATCAGCGGGGATATCGACCTATTTTTCGACATGGTCTCGACAGGCATGCCGCAGGTCGACGGCGGCAAGGTCGATGTCCTGGCCATTACCAGTAAAGAACGCCTGTCTTCCTTGCCAGACCTACCCACGCTAAGCGAATCGGGCTATCCTGATTTCGAAATGACGGCATGGTTCAGCCTGGTGGCGCCGCAAGCCACGCCCCCTGCCGTTACCGCAACCTTGCGCAAAGCACTCCAAACAGCCTTGCAAGACAAAACCGTGCGTAAACGCTTGCTGGACATGGGCATAGAGCCCGGTGATGGTTCAGCCGAAGCGCTGGCCAAGCAAATCAGCACGGAAAGCCCGGTTATCGACGCCTTGGTCAAACGGGCCAATATTGTTGTCCAGTAATTTATTCCCGCACTTTTAACTCTTACGGAGCATCGCCTGTGTCAGCCAACTCGTTTTGGGAGTTTCCTCATCTCAGCCGGCGCCTGCCTATATTGGCCGCCAATGTCGTGAGTACGACCCAACCTTTGGCCGCGCAGGCTGGCTTGCGCATGCTGCTGGCTGGGGGCAATGCCGTTGATGCCGCCCTGGCAGCTGCCATCACACTCACAGTGGTAGAGCCGGTCATGAACGGCCTAGGGGGCGACGCGTTTGCGTTGGTATGGGATCAAGGGAAACTGCACGGCCTCAACGCATCGGGCCGCGCTCCTGCCGCATGGACGCCGGAGCGATTTGCAGGGCGCGATGCCATGCCAGAACTGGGTTGGGATACGGTCACCATTCCGGGCCAGGTCGCAGGATGGGCTGAACTCTCCAAGCGGTTCGGAAAGCTGCCGTTTGCCTCACTCTTCGAACCAGCCATCGCGTATGCCTCCGATGGCTTTGCCGTATCACCTACGATTGCCCGTCAATGGGCTTTGCAAGCCGTCAAACTTCAAGGCCAACCCGGTTTCGCCCAGGCTTTTCTGCATGATGGCACCGCCCCCAAGGCGGGGGAAATCTGGCGGTTTCCTGATCAGGCACGTACGCTGCAGCGCATCGCCGATACACTAGGCCGGGATTTCTATGAGGGCGAACTGGCCGACAGGATTGCCGCATTCGCATCCCAAACCGGCGGCGCTATCGTTGCCAGCGACCTGGCCCAGCATAGCTGCGAATGGGTAGAACCAATAACCATGCAGTATCGCGGCGACTACATGCTGCATGAGCTTCCCCCCAACGGGCAAGGCATTGCAGCGCTGATGGCGCTAGGCATGCTCGACACCTTCGATCCGCCGCAGGCCGGTAACCCGCACAGCCTGTACCACCTGCCTATCGAAGCCGTAAAACTGGCATTCGCCGACCTTCATGAGCACGTCGCCGACCCTATCGCCATGGACGAACTGGCAGCGCAAATGCTGGCTCCCGAATACCTGCGCAAACGTGCGCGCCTGATCGACCCTACACGGGCATCCACACCTGCCGCCGGCCTGCCGGAACAAGGCGGTACAGTCTATCTGACCGCCGCCGACAGCAGCGGCATGATGGTGTCTTTCATTCAATCCAACTATCATGGCTTCGGGTCTGGCGTGGTTGTCCCTGAAACGGGCATAGCGCTTCATAACCGAGGTCGGAACTTCTCATTGGTTCCCGGCCACCGCAACCAGGTCGCACCGCGAAAACGCCCCATGCACACCATTATCCCTGCCTTCATCACCCGCAAAGGACAGCCATTCGCCAGCTTTGGCGTGATGGGCGGCAACATGCAAGCTCAAGGGCATGTCCAAATGATGCAGCAATTGGTCGACTTGCAGCGCAATCCGCAGGCCGCAGTGGATGCGCCGCGATTCCGTGTAGAAGCCGGACCGCGCGTCATGCTGGAAGCCCATGTACCCGCTGCAGCAACAGCAATATTGCAGGCCGGCGGCCACCGCATTGAGCCGCATGCCGCCGACAGTTTGGAGTTCGGCGCGGCACAGGTCATACTCAAACAAGAAAATGGCGGATATATCGCCGCATCGGATCCCCGCAGAGACGGGCAGGCAGTTGGGTATTGACCCAGCGCCATCATGTATTACAAACAGGAGACAACAATGAAACGAATCACAGGCCTACGCCGCACGCTCAAACAACTCGCCTACGCTACCGTCGCTACGCTGGCAACCGCCATGACGGCGCACGCCGCCTATCCGGACCGCCCTATTACCTTGGTCGTGCCATACCCGCCAGCCGGCACCACCGATATCGCCGCCCGCACCATGGCGCAGGCCATGGAAGCCAAGCTAGGGCAGACCATTGTTGTCGAGAACCGCGCGGGGGCCGGCGGCAGCATAGGTATGGGCGCAGTCGCCCGGGCCAAACCGGACGGCTACACCATCGCCATGGGCACCATAGGCACGCAAACCATCAATCAGTTTCTGTACAAGGACATGCCTTTCGATCCCGAGAAGGACTTCGAACCTATCGCGCTGGTCATGACCACGCCAAACATCATCGCCGTCAATGCGCAATCGAAAATCAAAAGCGTAAGCGACCTTATTGCCGCAGCCAAAGCAGCCAAAGCGGAAAAGCTTACGTATGCCTCGCCGGGTATCGGCTCGTCGGTTCACCTTACGGGCGCTTATTTTGAGCAAGTGGCCGGCATCGATATGCTGCACGTCCCGTTCAAAGGGGCTTCCGCATCCTTGCCCGCTCTGATCGGCGGCCAGGTGGACATCCTCCTGGACAATCTCCCCAGCGCCCTGGCGCAAGTCAAGGATGGCTCCAAAGTCCGCGCCATCGCCGTGACCTCCGCCCAGCGCTCGCCATCAATTCCCGACGTACCCACCGTTGCGGAGTCAGGCCTGCCCAATGTCGATGTCACGGCCTGGTTCGCGCTTTACGCCCCCAAGGGCACTCCGCAAGAGGCTATGGATAAGTTAATCGATGCTGCTAAAGGCGCACTGGCGTCCTCCGCACTACAGACCAAGTTCATTTCGCTGGGCGCACAAGCGGGTACCCTTACGGGCAAAGACCTGGCGGACTTCGAGCGTACTGAACGCGTGCGCTGGAGCAATCTTATTAAAGAGCGCAATATCCAGGCGCAATAGTTTTAATTTTCACTATGCGTTCCCCTCCCGGAAACACACGATAAAAGGATAAAAGGTTAGCTTCATGAATGGTGCAGACAGTCTTTGCGACACGCTATTAGCCAACGATGTTGATGTGTGCTTTGCCAACCCTGGCACATCAGAAATGCATTTTGTGGCGGCCCTGGATAAAAAACCCGAAATGCGGTGCATTCTGGGCCTATTCGAAGGGGTCGTAACGGGTGCCGCCGACGGCTATGCGCGCATGGCCGACAAACCCGCCGCAACACTGTTGCACCTGGGCCCTGGCCTGGCTAATGGGTTGGCCAATCTCCACAATGCCCGCCGCGCGAACACGCCGATGATCAACATCGTCGGCGATCACGCCGCCTACCATTTGCAATACGACGCGCCGCTGACCAGCGACATCGAAAGCCTGGCCCACCCCATGTCCGACTGGGTGCGCCGTATACAGTCGGCCTCAGATGTCTCGCCCGCTGCCGCAGCGGCTGTCGAAGCCGCGCGTAAAGGGCCAGGCGGTATCGCCACCCTTATCCTTCCGGCCGATGCCGCCTGGACAGCCGCACCAACAAATATTGAACGCGCAGCCCCGCCGGTATCATCTTCCGTCGACGCGGGCGCCCTGCGTCTGGCCAGCGAGGCACTGCGCAATGGCCGAAAAACAGTCATCCTGTTATCCGGCAAGGCACTACGCAGCAAAGCGCTTGAAACCGCCAGCCGCATCGCCGAGAAAACCGGCGCACGCCTGATGACGCAACAATCCAACAGCCGGATAGAGCGTGGAGCAGGACGTGTCATGATAGATCGCGTGCCGTTCAGCGTAGATCTTGCGCTGAAAACGTTTGCCGACACCGAACAGCTTATTTTGGTCGGCGCTAAAACACCGGTCGCCTTCTTTGCCTACCCAAACAAGCCCAGCGTGATGGTGCCGGAAACATGCAAAAGCATTGCCCTGACCGGACCGGACGACGATTTGGCCCAGGCGCTCGAAGCGCTGGCGGAAGCCGTAGGCGTCGATGCCGCCACCACAGCATTGGTATCTGAACGCACTGTCACTCAGTTACCCACTGGGGCGCTTGACGCTGCAGCCATCATCCAGGCCATCGGTGTACTCAGCCCGGAAAACGCAATTATTTGCGACGAATCCGTCAGCTCTGGGCGTGACTCTTTCAAATCCACCTACGGCGCGGCACCGCATGATTTCCTGCAGATCACGGGCGGAGCCATTGGTATCGGCATCCCCCTGGCAACAGGCGCTGCCGTAGCCTGCCCAGACCGTAAAGTCATCCTGATGCAAGCTGATGGCAGCGGCATGTACACCCTTCAGGCATTGTGGACGCAAGCCCGCGAACAGCTGGATGTAGTCACCATCATCTTTGCCAATCGCAGCTACGCCATTCTGCACAACGAGCTCAAGATGGTGGGTGCCGGCGAGCCCGGACGCAATGCGCGACGTATGCTGGATCTGGACAATCCCAGCTTCGATTGGGTGCATATGGCGCAGGCCGCTGGCGTAGAAGCAGCACGCGC
>NZ_JBEBUX010000114.1:0-12810 GCF_040393045.1 Pollutimonas bauzanensis
GAAGACGGCCACGGCGCCGACGGCAAGCTGACTATGGAACAGCTGTTGACCGATCCTGAGCAAGCTGCCGACTTCGTTCGCAACACCCAACTGGACGCGCTGGCCATTGCCATCGGTACCAGCCACGGCGCCTACAAGTTCACCCGCAAGCCTACGGGCGACATCCTGTCGATCTCGCGCATCAAAGAAATCCATCATCGCCTGCCCAACACTCACCTGGTCATGCACGGTAGTTCCAGCGTGCCTCAAGACCTGCTCGCAGAAATTCGCGAGTTCGGTGGCGACATGAAAGAAACCTACGGCGTGCCGGTTGAAGAAATCCAGGAAGCCATCAAGTTCGGTGTTCGCAAGATCAATATCGATACCGATATCCGTCTTGCCATGACCGGTGCAATTCGCCGTTTCATGGGCGAAAATCCTTCCAAGTTCGACCCTCGCGAATACCTCAAGCCAGCTCGTCAGGCAGCCAAGGACATCTGCAAGCAGCGCTACGAACAATTCGGCACAGCCGGTAATGCCAGCAAGATCAAGGCTATTCCGCTGACCGAAATGGCCAAGCGCTACGCTGCCGGGGAATTGGCACAGCTCGTCAAGTAAATGCTTCTGGCTTTGTTCTGACCTTCATCCCGCCCGGTCCAGGTTGTCCCTGGGCAGCGGGATGTTTTTATTTCAAGGATACATTGTGGCCCAGGCCCTCCATCAATCAACAATCAAATCGCTTCCCTTGCTTGCACGCGGCAAGGTGCGCGACATGTACGCGGTAGGCGATGACAAGCTGCTGATCGTGGCGTCCGACCGTATTTCGGCTTTCGATGTCATTCTTGATGACCCCATCCCCGGAAAAGGGCAGGTGCTTACTGAATTGACCGAGTTCTGGTTGAAGAAACTGGCGCATATCTTGCCCAACCATTCCACCGATATTGCCCCTGAGGATGTCGTGGCCGCCGACGAGCGCGACCAGGTTGCCGGGCGAGCAATGGTAGTCAAGCGCCTGAAGCCCATCATGGTCGAAGCGGTTGCCCGCGGCTATCTGATTGGTTCCGGCTGGAATGATTATCGTGCTACTGGCCAAGTTTGCGGCATAAGTCTGCCTGCCGGCCTGCAGCAGGCAAGCCGCTTGCCCGAGCCGATCTTTACGCCGGCTGCCAAGGCGGAATTCGGCTCGCACGACGAAAATGTGGATTTTGATTTTGTGGTGGGCCAGGTCGGCAAGGACTTGGCGGAAAAAATCCGTGCAGTCACGCTACAGTTGTATACCGAAGCGGCCGAATTCGCGTCAACCAAGGGCATCATCATTGCCGACACCAAATTTGAGTTCGGCCTCGATGACAACGGCCAACTGCACTTGATGGACGAAGTGCTGACACCGGATTCGTCGCGCTTCTGGCCGGCTGCCGATTATGCGGTAGGCATCAGCCCGCCATCCTTCGATAAGCAGTTCGTGCGCGACTGGCTGGAAACCCAGGTATGGGACAAAACGCCGCCCGCACCGCGCCTGCCTATTGAAGTGCTGGAAAAAACTGCCGCCAAATACCGCGAGGCTGTCACGCGCCTGATGGCGTAAACGCTGTCTGGCGCACGTTAAAATATTTGATTGCCCCGAGCTATTCTTGTGAGCTGACATGACTACATTTTCTGAAACCGATGCCGCCCGATCACCTGTTGTCGGTATTATCATGGGCTCGTCCAGCGACTGGGACATCATGAAAAATGCGGTCGCCATTTTGGAAGAGTTCGGAGTGCCGCACGAAATGAAGGTCGTAT
This sequence comes from Pollutimonas bauzanensis, assembly GCF_040393045.1. Classification (GTDB taxonomy): domain Bacteria; phylum Pseudomonadota; class Gammaproteobacteria; order Burkholderiales; family Burkholderiaceae_B; genus Pollutimonas; species Pollutimonas bauzanensis_A. Next base: position 1,765 of record NZ_JBEBUX010000114.1, read on the forward strand.
CGGCGCACCGCATGCCGCATGACATGGTTGAATACGGCGGCCAGGCTGTCGAACGCGGATTGCGCGCCATTATTGCAGGGGCGGGTGGGGCGGCGCATTTGCCGGGCATGATGGCGGCGCTTACTCCTGTGCCGGTATACGGCGTGCCCGTGCCATCCAAGTACCTGCGTGGTGAAGACTCACTGTTGTCGATTGTGCAAATGCCCAAGGGCGTGCCGGTTGCCACATTCGCCATCGGCGAGGCGGGGGCGGCTAACGCTGCGCTGCATGCCGTGGCCTGCCTGGCCATGACCGATTCGGACTTGCTGCAAAAGCTCATGGCTTTCCGCAGCAGGCAAACCGAAGCGGCGCGCGCCATGGCGGTTCCTCCACACGTGGTGATGTAAGCACCGTCGCACGCTTTTTTCTTTTTTTATTTATTTGCTGACAGGTTGGTTTTCATGAGCGATGCCTCTATTTCTTTTCCGATAATGCCGGGCGACTGGCTGGGCATGATCGGAGGGGGGCAGTTAGGGCGTATGTATTGTCATGCCGCGCAAAGCCTGGGCTACAAGGTGGCGGTGCTGGATCCGGATCCGCATAGCCCTGCAGGCGCGGTGGCCGATATGCATATCCGGGCCGCCTACGATGACCAGGATGGCCTGAAAACCTTGTCCGAACGTTGTAAGTCGATTACGACTGAATTCGAAAACGTGCCGGCGCAAAGTCTGCAGACGCTTGCATTGGCATCGTCGGTCAGGCCTGCGGCGCAGGCCGTTGCCGTCGTCCAGGATCGCATACGCGAAAAGGCATTCCTCCAAAGCACGGGTGTGCCGGTGGCGCCTTACGCGGCGGTGCTGACGCCTGACGATCTGGCGGCTGCGCCCGACGCGCTCTTTCCAGGCATTTTGAAGGCCGCCCGGCTGGGATATGACGGCAAGGGGCAGGCACGTGTCAGTAATCGCGAGCAGGCGCAACAGGCATTTGCCGAACTTGGCGGCGCCGCCTGTGTGCTTGAAGCGCTACTGCCGTTGGCCAGCGAACTATCTGTGGTGATGGCTCGCGGCGCCGATGGCCAGACGGTATTTTTTCCTTCTGCCCAGAACGAGCACCGCGACGGCATACTGGCCGTTTCAGTGGTTGATGCGCAGTCGGCCAGCCAGGGCGTTGCCGACCAGGCATCCAAGGCTGCGCAGGCTATCGCTGAAGGCCTGCAGTACGTTGGGGTCCTGTGTGTCGAGTTCTTCGTGCTGCAAGACGGTAGCCTGATCGTTAACGAGATAGCGCCCCGGCCGCACAATAGCGGCCACTACACCATGAATGCCAGCATCAGCAGTCAGTTTGAACAGCAGGTGCGTGTCACGGCAGGCCTGCCGTTAGGCAGCACCGAATCCCTGTGCTCTGTAGTCATGCTGAATATTTTGGGCGATATCTGGTTTGATCCCGCGACCGGCGCCAAGCGCGAACCGGACTGGTCCGCTGTGCTGGCCGTGCCGGGTGCGAAACTGCATTTATATGGCAAGTCCGATGCGCGTCGCGGGCGCAAAATGGGGCATGTGAATGTGCTCGGCGCCACCTTAGCGCAGGCGCGTAGCGCCGCCTCACAGGTTGCGCAGGCGTTGGGCATACCTTTTCAGCCATGACAGGAACTCCACTGTCGTCCGATACCGGCGCCATGCTTCGCTTGGCTGCGCAGCGCCTGGCTGCTGGCGAGCTGGTCGCTTTTCCTACGGAAACCGTCTACGGCTTGGGGGGTGACGCGGAAAATCCAGCAGCTATCGCTAGCATTTACGCGGCCAAGGGGCGTCCTGCAAACCATCCGGTCATAGTGCACGTAGCCCCTGAGGCCGATATCACCTATTGGGCTGAATCGGTTCCGCCGCAAGCGCGGGCGTTGATGCAGGCCTTTTGGCCAGGCCCGCTTACGCTTATTCTGCCGCGCGCCCGGCATATCCCGGCCGCGGTCAGCGGCGGGCAAAGCAGCGTTGGCTTGCGTTGCCCTTCGCATCCCATAGCGCAGGCTTTGCTGCGTGAATTCGCGTTATTGAAACCGAATGGCCAGGGGGGCGTTGCGGCGCCGTCGGCCAATAAATTTGGGCAAGTGTCGCCGACGCATGCGTCGCATGTGCGTGCGGAATTCCCCGAGCTTAGCGACGCTGAACTCATGATTCTGGAAGGCGGGCCTGCTCAAGTGGGGATTGAGTCCACGATTGTGGATTTGTCCAGGCTGGATAGCGGTATTGGCCCAGTGCTATTACGGCCCGGCCATGTGACATCCGCGCAAATTGCCGCGGTGCTGGGGGTCGAGCCTGGCCGCCCTGATGTGGCTGCCCCGCAGGTGTCCGGTTCTTTAAAAGCGCATTACGCGCCGCACACGCCGTTATCGCTGCTGCCGCTGGAAGAATTGTTGTTGACGGTATTTGGCGATGTGACCCACGTGTCGAGCAGTGCAGGGCGAGTGGCGGCAGTGGTGTTTAACGAGCCACCATGCCCGGCTTCGGGAAATGTTGACTGGCACGTTTGCGCGAGTGATCCGGATGTCTACGCACGGGATTTGTACGCGTTATTGCGCCATCTCGATCAGCAAGGCTATTCGCGCATTCTGCTGGAGCAGCCTCCTCGGACGCCGGCCTGGCAGGCTGTTAACGACCGTATAGGCCGGGCGGCGGCGGCATTTATCAGTTCTTGATTTGGGTGTTGGGGGCTGGGCCGTGCTCCCATGCCTTGATGCTTATTCAATCCAGTTTGGCGATGAAATTCGCCACGGCAGTGGCGACCGCGGCGGGTTGATCCCGATGGGGAGAGTGGCCACAGTGTGGAAGAACACAAAGCTCGGTCTGGTCCGCCAGGCGTTTGATGCCTCGGATTTGTTCCAATGTGCCGTACTCATCATTTTCGCCCTGGATGGCGAGTATCGGGCACTGGATCTGGCTGACTTCCGCCTCGATGTTCCATAAGCGGAACTCGGGGTCCAGCCACACTTCATTCCAGCTCCAGAAGACCGAGTCCACATCCTGATGATGACGTTCAAGTTTCTTTGCCAAATCGGTTGAAAGGTAGATGTCGCGCGCCTGCTCGATGCCTTCAATTGTGATGTCTTCGACAAAAATATGGGGCGCCGCTACTGCGATCCCCTTGACCCTGTCTGGAAACATCGCTGCATACAGCAGCGCAATCGACCCGCCATCGCTGTGTCCGAACAGGACGGGGCGCTCGTGCTCCAGGCCCAGCGCTGTGAACAGCGCTGGTAGCGCCTCGTTGGCCTGAACGTGTAGATAAGTGATGGGCCGTTTCTCATCCATGGGACGGGGCGTGCTTTGTCCGTATCCATAGCGGGAAAATACCAGGCCGCGGCAATCGGCGGCAGCGCAAACGCTGGCTGGCCAGTCCCTCCACATTGAGATCGACCCCAAGCCCTCATGCAGGAACACGATCAGGTCTTTATCGGCTTTTTCAGGCGCGATCCATTGGCATTCGATGACGATATCGCGGCCCATGCTGTGCACAGGAACGAGGAAAGGGACATCGGTGGAAGCGGTATTGTTCATGGGTATGCCAAATGCATGAAGGGTGGGGGCCTGCTGGCCCGGCAACTATCGGGTTGCATTAGTGTAATGGATGATTACACGTCAGGCAGGGCGACACCAGAAGGAAGCCATATTGCTGCAACAAGGGTAAACTTCCGCTTTACCTATCAAATGAGTGGTTGGGTTTTGCTATGAAATTCAGCGAGTTTCAAGTTGGGGCAGTGATCACGCATCCGCCTGTCGTAGTCACCGAAGAAGAGATGTTGGCATTCGCCAAGCTTTACGATCCACAGTGGTTTCATGTCGACGTAGAGCGTGCGAAAGAAGGCCGTTGGGGCGGGCTTATCGCCAGCGGTTGGCTGACGTGCAGCATGGCCATGCGCATGGCGGTTGATTCGGCTTTGCACGACTCAGAATCGTTCGGGTCGCCAGGTCTGGAAAAATTGCGTTGGCAAGCGCCTGTGCGGCCAGGCGACGCGTTGCGTTTGGAAGCTTCTGTCGATTCGAAGCGAATTTCCTCCAGCCGCGATGATCTGGGCATCATCCGCTGGTCGTGGCGCATGATCAATCAGCGCGATGAACAGGTCCTGGAACTCGAAGCGACCAGTCTTTTTGATTTGGGCGGGGCTAGCGCTTAAGCAAGCCAATACGTCGAAGCAAAACAAAACGCCACCATTGGACGGTGGCGTTTTGATGCAACAGGGAATGTGCCCGATTAGCGCCAGCTGCGGCGTATCATCCGGCGCTGGTTACGCTATTTAGAAAAATGCTTGCAAGCCGGTTTGCGCGCGGCCCAGGATAAGGGCGTGCACGTCGTGTGTACCTTCGTAGGTATTGACGACTTCCAGGTTGACCAAGTGGCGGGCTACGCCGAACTCGTCGGAAATGCCGTTGCCGCCCAGCATGTCGCGCGCGAGGCGGGCGATGTCCAGGGCTTTGCCGCAGGAATTACGTTTCATCATCGAAGTGATTTCGACAGCGGCGGTGCCCTCGTCTTTCATGCGGCCCAGGCGCAAGCAACCTTGCAGTGCCATGGTGATGTCGGTTTGCATGTCGGCCAGTTTCTTCTGAATCAACTGCGTGGCAGCCAGCGGGCGGCCGAACTGTTTGCGATCCAGGGTGTATTGGCGGGCGGTATGCCAGCAGTCTTCTGCGGCACCCAGGGCGCCCCAGGCGATGCCGAAGCGGGCCGAGTTCAGGCACGTGAACGGGCCACGCAGTCCGCTGACGCCGGGCATCATTTGTTCTGCACCGATTTCCACTTCGTCCATGACGACTTCACCGGTAATCGAGGCGCGCAAGCCGACTTTGCCGTGGATGGCTGGCGCTGACAAGCCTTTCATTCCTTTTTCCAGGATAAAGCCGCGGATCTTGCCGTCGTCATCGCCGCCGACCACTTTTGCCCAAACGACGAATACGTCTGCGATGGGCGAGTTGGTGATCCACATTTTGCTGCCGCTAAGCTTGTAGCCGTCGGCGGTCTTGACCGCGCGGGTTTCCATGCTGCCCGGGTCGGAACCATGATTGGGTTCAGTCAGGCCAAAGCAGCCTATCCACTCACCTCGTGCGAGCTTGGGCAGGTACTTGCGTTTTTGCTCTTCGGTGCCGAATTCATTGATGGGAACCATCACCAGCGAGGACTGCACGCTCATCATCGAGCGGTAACCGGAGTCGACGCGCTCGACTTCGCGGGCAATCAGGCCGTAGCTGACATAGTTCAGGCCAGCGCCGCCATACTCTTCCGGGATGGTTGCGCCCAGCAGGCCGAGCTCGCCCATTTCGGCAAAGATGGCGCTATCGGTTTTTTCGTGACGGAAGGCTTCGAGCACGCGCGTGGCGAGTTTGTCTTGCGCATAGGACTGCGCCGCGTCGCGCACCATGCGTTCTTCTTCAGTTAGCTGGGAATCCAGCAATAGGGGGTCTTGCCAGTGAAAAGAGGGGGCTGCCGACATGATGAGGCTCCGATTCAATAAAAATAATGTGTAAAGTGCATGGCCTGCCGAGGCAGGCGTGTAAGGTCTTTTAAGCCTGTGCGGCCAATGCTTTCTGCCGAATTTTTTCCAGCGTGGTCGAAGGAGAAATGGTTTCCGGATCGATCAGGCAGTGCAGAATGGCCGGCTTTTGGCTGGCAATGGCTCGTTCAAAGGCAGGCGCGAATTGTTCCGTGGTTTCGACGCGCTCGCCATGACCGCCGAAGGCTAGTGCATACGCAGCGAAGTCGGGGTTTTGCAAGGCTGTGGCTGACAACCGCGCCGGGTAATGAAGTTCCTGGTGCATACGAATGGTGCCGTACATGCCGTTGTCGATAAGTATGACGATAATCGGCAGTTGATACTGGACCGCTGTGGCAAATTCCTGACCATGCATCATGAAGCAGCCATCGCCGGCGAAGCAGATTACCGTCTTCGAAGGGTCGATGCGTTTGGCGCCGACGGCGGCCGGCAGGCCATAGCCCATGGACCCCGAGGTGGGGGCAAGTTGTGTGCCATAACGTGTGAATCGATGGAAGCGGTGCAGCCATGTCGCATAGTTGCCCGCGCCGTTGCACATAATGGCGTCATCAGGCAGCGCTGAGCGCAGGTATGACATGACCTGGCCCATTTGCAGCGTGCCGGGGTGAGTGATTGTTTGCGGGTCGGTCCATGCCAGATAGCTGGCGCGTATACGATCCAGGTCGGCTGACCAGGCGGCGGGCTGGCTTGGTTGCAAAGTAGCGACGGCCTGGGCAAAAGACGCTGGCGAGACGTTGATGGCCAAGTCTGCCCGGTAAACGCGATTCAGCTCGCCGGCATCCGGATAGACATGCACCAAGGTTTGGCTGGGTACGGGAATATCCAGCAAGGTATAGCTTTGGCTGGCGATTTCCGACATGCGGCCGCCCACCAGCAAAATCAGGTCGGCATCTTTGATGTACGCCATCAATTCGGGGTTGCCGCCCAGCCCGACATCGCCAATAAACGAGGGGTGATCGACCGAAAACAGCATTTGCCGGCGAAACTGCACGGCCACTGGCAATTGGTAGCGTGTGGCGAATTCTGCAAACTGGTCAACCGCTGCCTGATTCCAGCGTGTGCCGCCCAAAATGGCAATAGGGCGCTTGGCATTGGCAAGCTGTTGCGCCAGGGTATCCAGTTGGGCCGCCGTCGGGGCGCTGTCAATGACGTCGTAGTGCGGTGCGTCAGCGGCTTCGGTGTATTCCACCAACATGTCTTCTGGCAAGGCGATTACCACGGGGCCGGGGCGGCCCGATGTGGCAACATGGAATGCGCGGGAGATGATTTCGGGAATGCGGTCGACTTGGTCGATTTCGGTGACCCATTTGGCCTGGGTGCCGAATACGGCGCGATAGTCCATTTCCTGGAAGGCTTCGCGTTCGCGCATGCCGCGCTCGATTTGGCCTACGAACAGAATCATGGGCGTCGAGTCTTGCATGGCGATATGCACGCCGGCAAGCGCGTTCGAAGCACCGGGGCCGCGGGTGACCATACAGATTCCGGGTTCGCCGGTAAGCTTGCCGTGGGCGTCGGCCATCATGGCGGCTCCGCCTTCCTGGCGGCATACCGTGACCTGTATGGCGGCATCGTGCAGGCCATCGAGCACGGCCAAGTAGCTTTCACCCGGCACGCAAAACACATGTTTAACGCCTTGCGCGATCAGTTGATCTACGAGGATATGGCCGCCCATGCGGGGGCTAAGTACGGAATTTGAGCTTGCTTTCATAATGGATCAGGATAGTGTGCGTTGAGGGCACAACGCAATTGATAAAATTGCACAATGTCTTGCCTATTATGCAAGATATTGCCGCTACAGGTAATAATCACTGATTCTACTGTTGCGTACTTTATGCGACTGGACACGTTATGAGAAATGGGATTCCCAATTTAGGTGCTTTACAGGCTTTCGAGGCCACTGCCAGGCTGGGGTCTTTTTCGCGGGCCGCTGAAGAACTCTCGTTAACCCACAGCGCGGTTTATCGCCAGGTTACAGGCCTGGAAGAGCGCCTGGGTGTGGAGCTATTGACGCGCGTGCGCCGACGTGTGGCCGTCACCAGCGCTGGCGCGGAATATGCCGCGCGCGTGCGGCATATTCTGGAGCAGCTGGAAAAAGATACGCTGGGGGTAATGTCGCGTTCTGGCATGGGGCGCAGCCTGCATGTGGCGGTTTTACCCACATTGGCCACGACATGGCTGGTGCCGCGTCTGCCCGATTTCCAGCGCCAGCATGGTGACGTCACAGTCAGCTTGTCGGTACGCACTTTGCCTTTCCAGTTCAACGATCACCCTTTCGACGCTGCTATTTATCACGCGGAGCAGATCTGGCCTAAAACCCGGGGAATCAAGTTATTCGACGAAGACGAGCTGCTGCCGGTGTGTTCGACATCCGTTTTAGCGGCTGTCGCCGATCCGACCGATCCTATGGCCGGGTTGACGCATTTGCATATGTCGTCGCGGCCTGATGCCTGGCGTCAGTGGTATTCCGCTCAGAACAAGGAGTACGCGCCGTCGATAAGCGCCGGACCGCGATATGAGCTGTTTACTATGATTTTGGCCGCCGCCAAAGCAGGGATGGGGGTGGGGCTGGTTCCCCGCTTTCTTGTGCAAGATGAACTGGATTCCGGCGGGCTGGTGATGCCCGTGACGACAGGCTTGCGTGTTCGCGCCGCGTATTTTTTCAGTCATCCGGCGGCTATCGAGCCCAGTGAGGCACTGTTGGCATTCGAGGCGTGGTTGAAGGGCATTACGCATGCCCCGAAAAAGGAGCGGGAATGATAGGGCAGCGCGTAGCAGCGAATGTATTGTGTGTGGCTTTGACCCTGGCCTGGCCGGCCGCCTGGGCATTCGACGCGGATACTCAGGTAAACGTGCAGGACATCAACCCAGAAGCCGCATCATCGTCCGTATTGCTCAAGCGGGACGTCGTGCAGGCACAGCACTATATGGTTAGCAGCGCCAATCCGCTGGCGACACAAGCGGGCGTAGATGTGCTGGCCGAGGGCGGAAGCGCGACGGATGCGATCATCGCCAGCCAAATGGTGCTTAACCTGGTCGAGCCCCAATCCTCGGGCATAGGCGGCGGTGCTTTTATCGTGGCTTACGATGCGGCAACGCAGTCCGTGCGGGCCTACGATGGCCGAGAAACCGCACCTGCTGCTGCGCGCAGTGACCGCTTCATGGAAAACGGACAAGCCATTCCATTTTGGGAGGCCGTCAATAGCGGCCGATCGGTGGGGACGCCCGGGTTGCTACATGTCCTGGCCTTGATGCACGAAAAGCATGGGCATTTGAGCTGGCATCGTCTTTTCGCCCCAGCGATCGCCCTGGCCGATGAAGGCTTTCCCGTATCGGCGCGTTTACATGCTCTGCTTATCGATAACAACGGCTTGCGCGACCAGGCTGCGGCGGCTGCCTATTTTTACGATGCCAATGGCGAGCCATGGCCGGTTGGCCATAGGCTGGCTAACCCCGCATTAGCGCGGGTATTGCAGCAGATCGCCAAGCGCGGTCCCGAGGCTTTTTATAAAGGCGCGGTTGCCGAGGGTATCGTCAACGCCGTTACTGGCCATGCCGTACCCGGCGACCTGACACTGCAGGATTTAGCTAGCTATAAGGCGCTGGAGCGGCCTCCCGTATGCACTCCCTATAAGATCTACACCTTATGCGGGATGCCTCCACCTAGTTCAGGGCCACTGGCGGTCATGCAAATGCTGGGGATCCTGGCGTACACGCCAATTGCCGATTTGCCCCCGGATTCTTTGCAATCTGTTCATTATTTCTCCGAAGCGGGCAAGCTCGCCTATGCCGATAGAGACGTCTATGTGGCGGATCCGGATGTCATCGATGTACCGGTCAAAGCCATGTTGGATCCGGAATACCTTGCCCTGCGCGCGGGCATGATTCGCCCTGACAAGACGATAGGCCGAGCCCCTCCCGGCGATCCGGCGGGCATGCTGGCAGTTCGAGGCAAGGATGCATCGCCTGAACAGCCTTCCACGACGCATATCGTGGCGGTCGATGCGCAAGGCAATGTGGTGTCGATGACCAGCACTATTGAATCGGCATTTGGCAGCAAGATATTCGTTGATGGGTTTTTGCTGAACAATCAATTGACTGACTTTTCTTTATCCAACGTCGACGCGCAGGGCAAGCCTGTGGCGAATCGGCTTGAGCCTTTGAAGCGGCCGCGAAGCTCTATGGCGCCGATGCTGGTGCTAAAGGATGGCAAGCCTGTCATGGCAATTGGTTCGCCCGGCGGCAGCGCGATTATCAACTACGTGGCGAAGACGCTATTGGGAGTACTGGATTGGGAACTGAATATCCAGCAGGCGATTGACCTGCCGAACCGCGGCAGTCGCAATTCCTTTACTGAGCTGGAGAAGAATACTTCTCTGCATGGCTTGGCAGCGGGCTTGCGGGTTATGGGGCATGAGGTCCGGGAGGTGGATTTTCCCAGCGGGCTGCAGGGGGTGGTGCTGACGCCGGACGGGCTGGAAGGCGGGTCTGATCCTCGGCGGGAGGGCGTTTCTTTAGGGCGTTAGCCGTGGCCTTACATACGGAGTTAGTGCGCTTGGTCGTCCTGCCTGTGTTTTCTTTGCATGCTGTTGTTGTTTGCCTAGCTAGTTTTTTCTTGTCACGCCGTTGCTGCGGTTTTGCTGGCTATTTCTTATCACTCCGTTGGCGCGGTCTTGCTGATTATTTCTTATCACGCCGTGGCTGCGGTGATGAGAATATGCGCTCCTCGTGGCCCGATTCGGCGCCCTGCGCGCCGAACCAGCGTGGCCTCGCTCGTTTGCCCCATTCGGGGCGTCCTTCGCTTCCGGCCCGCTGGCGTGCCCCGAAAGTCGCGCATATCCTCATCACCGCAGCCACGGCTGCGTTAAATTTGATTTGCAAGGTCGCTGGGACGGGTGGCGTGCTTGGCATGCTTTCGACGGCCTCGGTAGGTTCAAAAGAACTCATGCGCTCGTCCTGCGAGCCCCGCCAGCCGGGGCACTCCGGACATTGAGTCAGGTATCAGCGACGGTCGTAATAGCGGCGGTGGGTGGTCACGGTAAGCATTACGGTGGCGATCACGACTGCCATAATGGTCGCGGGTCAACTTGGCGGCCGTTGCAGTATCGGTGATGGCAGCGATACGCCACGGCTTATGGTCGGCCGTCATTGGCCTGGCTGCACTCATGGCATGCCTGCCATCCATCGCTCGTTCGCGCACCGGTGGCCAATCGCCAGCCTCTCGCAAAGATGCCAAGCACGCTGCCCGTCCCAGCGATGTGTCAATCTTTTATGACGCAGCGGGACAGGTCCTGGGAGGGGGTGTTGCAGCGACTTTCGGTGGCGAGCGAGACGCACGCGAAGGTAGCCCGAATGGGCGAACAAGCGGGGCGAAGCGATGTTCGGCGCCGCAGGGCGACGAACCGTCGACGAGGAGCAAAACAACCCCTCCCAGGACCTGGCACGCGTATCAAGAAAGAAACACTGACGCTAAGAACTGGCATTCAGATCCATAAGCCAACTACCGGAAAACCACCGTCCGCTGTCCATTC
>NZ_JBEBUX010000115.1:0-12731 GCF_040393045.1 Pollutimonas bauzanensis
GTGCTGTCGGCTGTGGTCAGGAGAACTTCAATGATCTGGCGCGCCGTCATGTAAGGGAAGGCTTCGCGCAATACCGCGGCAGCCCCCGCTACCACGGGTGCCGACATGGATGTTCCCGACTTGTCACCATAACTTCCATAGGGAACGGCCGAATACATCGAATTGTCGTCACTCCCTCCACCGCCTGGTGCCGCAATACACCATGCAGCTGCGGCGCCGCACCAATTGCTGTATGCAGCAATTTTCCCCTGAGGGTCGGTGGCCACCGAGGCTATCAGCGTCCCTTTCAGGTCGGAAAAATCCCAGGATTCGGTTTCCTGCCGATCGGAGTCGGAAGCGTCAGCCTCATCGACATAAACGAAAGTTTCAGCATCGTTACTGTCAAAATCCTCCCCGGGATTCAGAAAACGATAAAGCGGATTCGAGCCGCCAGCCAAACTGGTGTTGGCCGGCGTAATCAACGGCAACATGCCATTTCCGGAAGGAATCGCCGTATACTCGCCCGGTTGAAATTGTCGCTCGTTTCCTGCGGAAAAGACCATCACGATATCGGCGGCCGCTGCCGCTTTCATCTGCTCGTAATTGGACTCGATATTCGGCAACACAGCCTGGAAGTTAAGCTGCCTATGGCCCTCATTCTTCATATACTGCCCAGGATTATTTGAATCGGGTATATAGCTCGGTGCAAACGCATCGGGCCCATAGCTGCCATTCAGCACTTTTGCGCCCGCCTTTATGGCCTGCGCAAACGCCTGGTCAAGTTCCTCGTCGTCAAAACTGGTACGTAACGGCAAGACCGTGGCGTTGTATGCCACGCCATGCATGCCAAAACCATTGCGACCCGCCGCAGCCAAGCCGGCAACATGGGTACCGTGGCTGTTACCACCCACGTCCAGGCCGGAGTACACATCCGTGGCGCTATGGCCGGGCTCGTAGTTTGCCATGAAAGGCGACACGCGACCGCTGAATTCAGGGTGATTGATGTCAAGACCGCTATCAACAATCGCAACCGTGATGCCCTTGCCGGTATAACCCCAGGAATAGGCATATTGAGCTCGTATCAATTCCAGGGCGTGACTGGCCTTGAACTCCGCGTCGACAAAACTTTCGGGTGAAAATTGTTGCGCCTGGGCTGCCAAAGGCATGCCCGCTATGACCAACGCCGCGCAAATGTTCGCGCACAATGGTTTTAAATTGAATCGTCTCGCCATGATGAAAATGAATTCGCCCAATGTTATTAATTGTTAATTTGAGGGCAAATTGTAATGGAAAGACTATGTCAGTTGTAGGGGTATACGGCTTTAAGACCGACCCTCTGATCATTTTTTATATTTCTTGCATGCCGAATCAGTGCTAAAAGCACCTAATCCGGCATGCTTGTCCGTAAAGCCGGTGCACGCGCACCCTGGCTTTTATGCAGTCGCGTTTTTCTTGCGCGAAGAGTCGATGCCCAGTTGCTTCAGCTTGCGATACAAGTGAGTGCGTTCCAGGCCAGTTCTTTCAGAGACGCGCGTCATGCTGTGATTTTCGCGTCCCAGATGATATTCGAAGTAAATCCGTTCGAACTGGTCGCGCGCCTCGCGCAATGGCTGGTCCAGCGATATCCCGCCCAACAAGGAATGATTCAATTCCCCGGCAGGCTCGGCAGCTTCCGGCACAGGCTGCGTCGTCAACGGCTGGGCCTGATCGGTTCGCCGCTCGATAGGCATACGCGCTGCGGCAACCAATGCGGGCGTGACCACAGGCCGCGCCAGGCCTGCGGCCACAGTCTTGAGCAGCTTTTGCAGCGTGATCGGCTTTTCAAGAAAGTCGACCGCGCCTATACGGGTGGCCTCGACGGCAGTATCTACCGTGGCGTGGCCGCTCATCATGATTACCGGCATATCCAGCAAACCTTGCGAGCCCCATTCCTTGAGCAAGCTGACCCCGTCAGTGTCAGGCATCCAGATATCAAGCAAAACCAGATCCGGCCGAGACCGTAACCGTGCTGCCCGCGCCTGAGCGGCGTTTTCCGCAAGCTCTATCGTGTGCCCTTCATCGTAAAGAATTTCCGACAAGAGCTCACGTATACCTATTTCGTCATCAACAACCAGTATTCTGGCCATAAAGCATTCCCACCTAATTTTTCCGCATTATCGTTCGCTTACGTAACTACGTCCAGCGGGGACGTAGAATTAGCAAGACGCGTCAAGAGGATGGAAATGCGTGCGCCCCCCTCCCGGCGATTTGAAACATCAATCCGGCCACTGTGTTCTTCGATAATTTTTTTAACTATAGCAAGGCCCAGCCCGGTTCCCGTTGCCTTGGTTGTGACATAGGGTTCGAAAACCCGCGTTAATACTTGCGCTGCAAAACCAGGACCGTTATCGGACACCGTAAGCCGCACAGCCGAATACTCAGCCCCATCATCGGTGCGAGACTGCGTGACCTTAGTCTGCACATAAACTCTTGCTTCGGCAAGTGGCCGGTCTTGGGTCGCGGCATCGCGCGCGTTCGCCAGCAAATTATGAATCACCTGACGCAATTGAGTCGGGTCGCCTTCAATGATCGGCACATTGGGGTCAAAGTCCACTTCGATCTGAACGCTTTGCCCATCATCGCGCACTTGGCCCCCGACCGGATCCCAGCCATACAAGGCCAGCACATCGGCAATTAAATTGTTGATATTGATGTTCTGCATTTGTGCCGGCGGCGTACGGGCATATTCACGGAAATCGTCGACCATCTTCTTAAGGGATGCCACCTGATTCACGATTGTATTCGTAGAACGGGTCAACATGGCAGCGTCCGTCTCATTTAATCGGCCGGCAAGCTTCATGGCCAGGCGCTCGGCCGACAACTGAATGGGCGTCAACGGATTCTTGATTTCATGCGCCAGGCGGCGGGCCACCTCGCCCCACGCTACCGTGCGGTTGGCCGAAATAACTTCGCTGATGTCATCGAACACGACCAAGTAGCCATTGCCACGCCCATCCACGCGCAAATGCGTGCCACGCGCAAGCAAAGTAATGATGTGCTTTTTGGTTTCGTTGTCGGTGGCCGCCTCGAGTTCCAGCTCGAACTGCTGCTGCCAAAACAGGCGCTCGGATCCCACTGCCGTGTGGGCGGCAAAGGCCTGGCGAATCAGTTGCGACAATGCGAAAGCGCCGTCGGCGGTTTCCAGCGGCCGGCCTTTTACCGATCGCAAATCCACATGCAAAATACTTTGCGCGCCCTGGTTGAACATGGTCACGCGGAACATTTCGTCAAACACCAGCACACCCGAAGACAGATTGCTTAATACCGATTCAAGATAAACATTAGAGCGCTCTAACTGCTGACGATTGTTCTCGACCATATGGCGCGCCTCGTCCAGCTGGCGAGTCATGGCATTGAACGACCGAGTCAATTGCCCGATTTCATCTTTCGCGGGCGGCTCTGGCAATGGACGGTAGTCGCCCACGCCCACTGCCTGCGTACCTGCCGCCAAGGTCAGCAAGGGGCGCACCAGGCGCCGTGATACTGCCAGGGCAATCGCCACTGCGGCAAATACAGCTAGGATCAAAGCCAGCGTAAGCGTAATGCCATACAGCTTGCGCAAACCCAAGCGCGACAAGGCCAGTTCCTGGTAATCACGAAAACCCTGCTGCACCTGGTTGGCATTGCGCGCTATCTGGTCTGGCACCGGCTGTATCACTTGCAGCCAACGCGTATCGGGCGACACACCCAGGACTGTCGCCAAACGATCTGGCGAGTTAACGGGCGTTACCACGCGCAAGCGCAGACCGCGGCTTTCGCCCCCATCTTCATCGGGTGCCCCAGAGACCTCGTCTGTCTCGGCGGCCGAATAGCCACGCGACACCCTTAGCTGGTTCATCACGCCGGATGGCGGCATATCTGGCAGCAACTGCCCATAAGCCGCTGATGAAAACGCCACCAGCCGGCCATTACCGGTAAACACCATCGCTTCCGTGACACCGCTGTTCTCGCGCAACTGCGTAATGACCAGGGCCATATCCGAATCACTGCCATTGCCCAGCCGGGTCGCCATCTCTTTCGCACGGGAATTCAGATCGCTCAGTTGCGAGTCCAACGCAGCGCGGCCCAGGTTCAGGCCCGCCTCCAGCGCATTATCGACACGCACGTTGAACCAGGACTCGATGGAGTTTGACATGAACTGTACCGACAGCACGTAAATCAATGCCCCCGGCAAGACCCCTATCAAGGTGAAGAACAACGCAAAACGGGCGGTCAGGCGCGCACCGAACTGGCGCCGGCGAATCTGGCGCAACAAACGCGCAGCCAACACCACCACCCAAAAAATCAGAGCGACAGCAAGAATGCCGTTAAGCACCAGCAATGTGTCATATTGCTGGGCATAGCGCGACGCATTGCCTGTGGACCACACCAGGAGCGCCAATAGCGCCAGCGCGCTGCCTGCGGCAACGACCAACGCCGCACGCAGCCCCCAGCGCACTAGTGCGGGAGCTCGTCGCGAGAGATTGAAAAGGTGAAGTTTTTCCATGGTGTCGCAAGGGACCAGGCACTGCTGTTAAAAGCATCGATCTGAAAAGGACGGGCTAAAAGCGATGTATCCAGGCGCAGGCGGATCTGGCCTTCGTAGAGTTCGTCGGCGTCCAGATCAGCAATATTGGCAACGGCCCAGCCGCGTATATTGCGCAGTAAAGACAAGGCATCATCCAGCGATGACTCCGGCATGGACAAGTCGCCTGTGCCTACACGCCATTGCCGGGTCAGGGCGTTGTACACCACCCGCCAGGTTTGTTGTTCCTTCACCACTTTTTTGTCGAACCACCACCAGCGCTTCGACATGATTTCCACATCAGCAGTAAAGTAAATTGGCACGCCCTTCTGGGCGGCATTGCGCAAGTCGCCGCTAATCACAAAATCCACATCGGCATCGATATACAGCTTGCCATCGCGAATAATAGGTTCCACGCGCACGATACGCTCGGCTTCGTTCGGCTCGCTGACAGCGGCAGCGGGCTGGGCCTGCGTCAGCAGGGGCAAGCACAAAATAAAACCCAGCAAGAGTCGTAGCATTACCACTCACCTGTACCGAAAAAACGTAGCCAATACACCATTCTTGACGACTCAACCTCGCTTGGCAAACAAGGCGTAGAAAAACCCGTCGCACGATGACAACGGCGCGCCTGCCAATGGCAGTAATTGCCCCGGCGCCTTCTGTCTATCCGCGTCGCTATGCCTTGCCGCAAACTGTACCGCCTGCTGTTCGCCTTCTTGCGGAAAAATCGAGCAGGTCGCATAAAGCAAATGCCCTCCCGGCTTGACCGTTTCCCATAACGCGTCCACGATGCGGCGCTGCAAGCCCGCCGTCTTGGCGATGTCGGCCTCGCGGCGCAACCAACGTATATCGGGGTGGCGGCGAACAATGCCCGACGCGGTGCAAGGCACATCCGCCAGCACGGCGTCGAACTGGCGGCCATCCCACCACGCGGAAAGATCCAGGGCGTCGGCGCAACGCACGGCGACCGTAGGCCCATCCAGGCCCAACCTTTGCAAATTCTGCTGCACACGCTCCAGCCGCGCGGCGTCGGAATCCAGGGCTAACAAATCAAGGTCGGCACGCTCGAGCAAATGGGCGGTTTTCCCGCCGGGCGCGGCGCACGCGTCCAATACACGCATGCCCGACGCTATCGGCAGAAGCTGTGCGGCTTGCTGAGCGGCAAGGTCTTGCACAGACCACCATCCTTGCTCGAAACCGGGTACTGCCTGAACCGGGCGTGGCGTAGACAACACAATCGCCCCTGGTGCCGGCGTCGTGGCAGGGATACCCGCCGCTTCGAGCTCGGCCATCATCTTTTCTACGGACGAACGTCTGGCATTCACACGCAATGTCATAGGGCCGGGCCGATTGGCCGCCGACAGCAAAGCCTGCCATTCTTGTGGGTAAGCACGGCGCACCTGCGCTATCCACCACTTGGGATGATTGAATACCGCTTCCGGATTTTGCCTCGCGTGAGCTAAAATAGCAGGTCTTTCCCGAATAAAGCCCCTTAGCGTTGCATTCAGCAAGCCTTTATAGGTCTGCAGCGTACGTTGGCTGGCCACGGCATTTACCGCCTGGTCCACTACCGTATGCACGGCATATACAGGCACATCGCGGCGTGCAGCATGATCCGTATTCGTTTCGTCGGCAAATTCCACTGCCGTATCCAGCAATGCCAGCGATACCAGCAACACGGCGTCGAACAAGGCATTGGGCGGCGTGCGCTGCACCAGCAACTGCTTGATTTCGCGCGCCAGGCCCAGCCGACGCATTACGTGGAACACGACAGCCTGGGTGGCTGCGCGCTGGGCAACCGGCGTAGCGGCCAGGCTGTCCGACAACGAACGGCCAGCCAGGACGGCCTGCACGTTTTGCGCGCTGGCCAGGATGGTATCCGATAAGGATGCGGAACTACGGGCGGGTTTGGAAGAAGTATCGGGCACGAATGCTAAGGCCTGTGTAAATGGGATTTGTTCCCGACTTTATCATCAAATGGCTTATAGCCTTGCGGCGATCCTTTTCGTAACCGCTAAAATTCTTTTTCTTTATCGAGCCATTGGCTCAACGAGGTTATTCATGAGTTCCCCAAAAGTCGGCTTTGTCAGTCTGGGATGCCCTAAAGCGTTGGTTGATTCCGAACGCATCCTGACCCAATTGCGCACTGAAGGCTATATCATCACGCCCGATTACGACAACGCCGACGTAGTGGTGGTCAACACCTGCGGGTTCATCGACAGCGCCAAGGCCGAGTCGCTGGACGCGATCGGCGAAGCCATTGCCGAAAACGGCAAGGTTATCGTTACCGGCTGCATGGGCGTAGAAGAATCGCTGATCCGCGAAATCCACCCCGCCGTGCTGGCTGTTACCGGCCCCCAGCAATACGAACAAGTCGTGCGCGCTGTGCACGAAGCCGCGCCACCGAGTCTTAACCACGATCCGTACATTGACCTGGTTCCCCCGCAAGGCATCAAACTTACGCCGCGCCACTACGCCTACCTGAAAATTTCCGAAGGCTGTAACCACCGTTGCAGCTTCTGTATTATCCCGTCCATGCGCGGCGACCTGGTCAGCCGCCCCATAGGCGATGTCATGGGCGAAGCCGAACGGCTGGTCAAAGCCGGCGTCAAAGAATTGCTGGTCATTTCGCAAGACACCAGCGCCTACGGCGTCGATGTCAAGTTTCGCAGTGGCTTCTGGAACGGCCGTCCCATCAAGACCCACATGACGCAGCTCAGCGAAGCACTGTCCGAATTCGGCGTCTGGACGCGACTGCACTATGTCTACCCCTATCCGCACGTTGACGAAGTCATTCCGCTAATGGCCGACGGCAAAATCCTGCCCTACTTGGATATTCCGTTCCAGCACGCCAGCCCGAAAATACTCAAGGCCATGAAACGCCCCGCCTTCGAAGACCGCACCATGGCGCGCATCAAGCGTTGGCGCGAGGCCTGTCCCGACCTGACCCTGCGCTCGACTTTCATCGTCGGCTTTCCCGGCGAAACCGAAGAAGACTTCCAGTACTTGCTAGACTGGATGACCGATGCGCAGCTGGATCGCGTAGGCTGTTTCCAGTATTCGCCTGTGCAAGGTGCCAGGGCAAACGAACTTGCCGACCACGTGCCCGACGAAGTCAAGCAAGAACGCTGGGACCGCTTCATGGCGCATCAACAAGCCATCTCCACGTCCCGCCTGGCACAAAAGGTAGGCCGCGAAATCGATGTCCTCATCGACACAATCGATGAAGACGGCCCCGTAGGCCGATCCAGCGCCGACGCGCCAGAAATCGACGGCAGCGTGTTTGTAAACACCGAAAAAACGCTGAAGCCCGGCGATATGGTCCGCGTACGGGTTACGGATTCGGACGAATACGATTTGTACGCAGATACGGTGTAAGGGCTGCCAAGATTAAATATCGTGGGCATGCCGGTTTGCGGCTAAGTGCGCATTCCGGCTGCGCACAGTAAGAGAATCAACCCAGCCTCCAGGATAACTATGCCCACCCAAACGTATTTACAACTATTTCGGTTGTAATCTATATTCACTCCCATATCGCTTCCCAAACCGTACCAATTTTGATACACTCTTTCCATGAGCACTTCGTCACTTGATGTTCGTTTCTTCACCACGGCAAGTGGTGCAGAGCCGGTTCGGGAATGGCTCAAGGCTTTGCCTGTCTCAGAGCGGCGCAAAATAGGCGAGGAAATCAAAACAGTGCAATTTGGCTGGCCCTTGGGTATGCCACTTGTACGCAAATTGACAAAAGATTTATGGGAAATACGCGTCCATTTAACTGACCGAATTGCCCGAATATTATTTACGGTTGTTCACGGGATTATGGTGCTGCTTCACGGATTCATCAAAAAATCTCCCGCTATCCCGTCGGACGATCTGGATATGGCAAAGAATCGCCTAAAGCAGATCAGGAGCGCGAAATGAATACAAATACATATATAGGCAGTAGCTTTGATGATTTTTTGGCGGAAGAAGCCATGCTGGAAGAGGCTTCTGCAGTCGCCACAAAACGCGTCATTTCCTGGCAGATATCCCAGGAAATGAAAGCGCAACACCTGACCAAAACCGCATTGGCAGCCAAAATGCAGACAAGCCGTGCTGCGCTTAATCGACTACTGGATGAAAACGATACTAGCCTGACGCTAACCACGCTCACTAGCGCGGCAAAAGCACTCGGCAAGAGCTTTCGGTTCGAGTTGACGTAAAAATCTCGCTGAAGAATAAATGGGATCAAAACACCCAAGCAACATTAACCCTGGCGCCGTGATCCTGCCGCCGCGATGCAAATTGCCCGGCATAGGACACGCCCAGGCTGACCTGCTTGGCCAGGTCGGCGGTTACGCCTAATTGCAACGACCAAGCCTGTCGCGACAACGGCAGGCCTTCTGACACGAACTCACTTCGCGTAATGTCGTCCCTGAAACGTTGGCGACTGAACGCACGGACATCGCCCGTGGCATAGCGCCACGCCAATTCACCCCGCAGCTTCGCACTGCCGGCAGGTGTTTCAAGATTATGTTCGGCACGCAGCCCAAGCGTGGAAAACAAGGCCGTCTGATTTTCTGGCGACACTGCCAACGCCGCCGCGCCCCCGCTTTCATCAAACCCGTTCGTACCCAGCTTCGCCCATGCCATACGTACAAACGGACTTAAGGTTGGTGAGGTCGACTGATCAGCCGGAACGGCGTCCAGCATTGACGAACGCATGGCAGCCTGCACTTTCCCTAGCCAACGTATTGGAAAAGCCAACTCGCCGAATACCTGCAAGGTGCGCGCCCGATAATTTCCAGACAAGGCATCATGCAACCCAGCCACGGCTATCCTGCGCTGGCTGCGGATCTTATGCCAAGTGCGCGCCACGCCCACGGCCAGGTCCACATCACGCCAACGACCGGCCAGACTTAGCCCGGCATGCTGGCTGTCAGCGCGCGCAGTCGCCATGGCATGACGTCGCAACTCGCTATGCTGCGCTCCGAAAAAGCCGCCGATGCGCCAATCTGCATTCAGCGGTTGCTCAAGGCCCAGCACCATGCCACCGATATCGCGTGCGTCGGCGGGCGTACCGCCTTGCGAAGCGCGATCCGCGGAAGAATAAAAAGCTTGGGACCAGGCACGCGGCGCGTGAGGACGTGACGACCAACGGGTATTGTGCAATACCGCCTCGCGTACAAAGCGGCTATCTTCCAACATGGCGGATCGCAGCGATGCGGCCCAACTACCCGACAACTGGTTGAAGGCATCCAGGGCCTGCGGCTTGTCCATTGCCTCGACCTCTTCACTCACCCCGGGATTGTCGCCACCATCCACCGCACCGGCAACGCCATTTTCAGTAGGCGTCTCGGCCACCTCTTCCATCGGCGTTTCATTACGATCCAGGCTTAAATAGACATGCTGTTGATCGTAGCTAAGCGAGGGCGTCAAAAAGGCCAGATTCGTTGCCGCCGATACAAAGCGCGTACCGTCAAAACCTTCGTTTGCCTGCAACACGGTATAACGGGTGCCTGACTGCCAATCGCCGTCGCCAGCCAAGGTTATTACCTGGCCGTCCAGCAACGCCTTGCCCTCTACCTGCACCAGATCCGCTTCCCCAGTTGCCCTTGCGTCCACCTTTAGTATCGCGCCAGGCATGAATTCCAGGCTATCGGTTACCGTCAGCACCGCGATATCTCCGCTGCCGTTTCCGGGCGACAACACCCCGCCGCCCTGTATGGTCGCGGAACGCACCACCCCACTACCCTCCAGCCGCGCATCCTGGTTGACCTGAACCGCACCGGCAAGATGCCAATCAACGGCAAGCGCCCCTTGATTCACCGTGAAAAAGGATGGGTAGCTGGCAATGCCGGTAAAACGCAGCGTCCCCAGCCCCTGCTTGACGATAGGAACCGAACCCTGCAGATTGCCAGCCTGTACCGCAACGCCGCTGTCTACCCGCCACTGAACGCTGTCTGCGGGCGCCAGGTTATTTTCCCGCAAATGCTGTTGATTAAATACCGAGACCCCAGCCGCGTAATGCACGATACTGCCCTGATAAGCCAATAAGGCGTTGCTCTGGCGGCCCAGCGCATGCTCGCCCATGATGTGCAGCGTGCCCTCATGCAATAGCGTATTACCCACATAGGTATTCTGGCCAGACAACGCCAAGGTACCCGCTCCGAATTTTTCCAGACCGGATAGGCCCGATTCCTGATTGGAAATGACTCCGCCTAAATGCAGGCGGGTATCGTCCAGCACATGGATACTTGCCGGGGTATGGCCGACCAGCACCTGGCGACCCGACTCAAAGCTGCCGGCCGTGTACAAGGTATCGCCCGAAAAAAGAAAAGGCGCATCGGGTGAACCCCATTGCGCCTCGTTGTAAATCCATTCGACGGCAGGTTGGGCCCATGCCGCACCAGCCATGCTGATACACCATGCGCCCAGCCAGACCACAATACTCAATATGCGTTTCCTCATAGTATTCTCCGATAGGTCAATATGTCACTTGTTGACCCTCGGAATTATGATACATATTGAATCAATTTGTTATATATAACCACATTTGGCAAATGGTTTTAGGCGATCACGGCAGGGTTAATCTTGAAAGCCGCGGGCGGATTCAAGTGCTGTTGCAACATATCTGCCAACATTTGTGCTGTTGCTGCGGAAAGCGTCCATCCCAGATGCCCATGGCCAGTGTTGTAAAAAACGCCAGGCCGTTTCCCCGCACGCACGCGCGGCATCATGTCAGGCATCATCGGGCGCAAGCCCGCCCACGGCACCACACTGGCGGTATCAATATTCGGAAAGCTGCGCCTTACCCAATCGACCAACGGTTGAATGCGATCAGAACGGATATCTTTATTGAAGCCATTGAATTCCGCCGTGCCCGCCACACGAAAACGATCGCGGCCCAGCCGACTGGTCACAATCTTGGCCTCCTCGTCCAGCAAGCTAACCCATGGGGTCGCGTTCACACTGGCGTCGTCAGCCAAATTCACCGTAATCGAATAACCCTTTACCGGATAAATATTCACCCTATCGCCCAGCATCGCGGCAAAATGCCGGCTTGCCGCGCCAGCGCAAACCACGATGGCGTCAACATCCAGACGGTGCTCTTCTTCCGAACCCATCTGCCGGAGCAATAGCTGATGCCCCTGCCCAACAGGTGTAATCGACCGAACCTCGGCATCCATGCGCAAGCGCACGCCCTTCCGTTCGCAGGCCGCAGCAAGCCCGCGTGTGAACTTATGGATATCGCCCGTGGCATCCGAAGGCGTAAAGAAACCGCCATAACACTCGTTTTGCAATGCCGGCTCAATGCTACGCGCCTCGGAAGGGCTGACTTCGTGACGCTCCAGCCCCCCTTCGCGTAATAACCCGTTTACACGCCGCCCCGCCTCGAAGCTTTTCCGGTCATGATAAACATGAAGAATGCCGCGCTGCTCCAGGTCGAAATCAATACCCTCGTCCTCGGCCATCTTATAAAGATGCTGCCTGGCCTCGATAGCAAGACGGGTCGTTTTAATGGTGTTTTCGCGATAATTCGTGGTGTTGCGCACGAATTCAGCCATCCAGGAATACTTATGCCAGCCGGGCTTAGGATTCACCAGCAAAGGCGCATCGCGTTTAAGCATCCAGCGCAGCCCTTTGATCAACGTGGAAGCGTTATTCCAGACTTCCGCGTTACTGGCGGACAGCTGCCCGCCATTGGCAAATGACGTTTCCATGGCGCAATAGCGCTGGCGGTCGATAAGGGTGACTTCGTATCCGAGTTTGCGTAGCGCATACGCAGAGGTGACGCCGGTAATACCGGCGCCAATAATGGCAATGTGGTGCATGACGGTCCCAAGAAAAAAGTGGCCGCCGCCTTATGGCGACGACACCCCATCTGTCTTGGTACCTGAGAGTTTCATCATTGCGCCATCGGCGAATGATTCCCCTTCGGTGGGCGCGTTACAGCGCCGCTCTCCAGATTGTCTAGAAACATGCAGTCCTGTTTGCCTGAGAGTTTCCGGGGCGGTTGCTCCGTCGGCGCCAGCGCAAATTCGGCTGGTCTCTTCTACATATTCTTTCTTCGACGACGAGATACTACCTGCTGTCTTGCCAAAGCCATATAAGGGCAAACACTAGGCCGGTGGTATGGCAAGGCAGTGCAGCTAGCCGATAAAGACATCTTCCAGTGTTTGCGCATCCAGGATATTCAACGACCAGGTTTCCAGTTGGTTAGGCG
>NZ_JBEBUX010000116.1:0-12608 GCF_040393045.1 Pollutimonas bauzanensis
GCAATTCGAGCAAAAGCAACTCGAGTAATGGTAATTCGAACAAAGGTAATTCGAACAAAAGCAATTCGAGCGAGCAGGGCAAGCAGGGAAGCAACAAAGGGGATCAAGCCAGTAGTGCTGGGCGCAGCGGCTACGATTCGCGTGGGCGCAACTACGATTATTTCGATGATCGCAGGGATGCCAGCGGCCGCCATCGCGGGGGTGATGCGGTCACCGGTCTTGTGTATGCGGGTATCACCGCGACATTGGCGCATGGATATGCGGTCGATTACGGCCTGACCGGCTACTCTTCATTGCCTCCCGGCATCCGCAAAAATTTGGCGCGTGGCAAACCCCTCCCCCCAGGTATTGAAAAGAAGATGGTGCCGGGGTTGTTGCTTGGTCGTCTGCCAAGATACCCAGGTTACGAATGGCGTGTTGCTGGGTCTGACCTGATCCTGATTGGCGTAGCGACTGCAGTGGTAGCTGACATCCTTTACGATGTTTTCGATTAAGTGATCACGCTCGCCAGCGGATAACGATGTAGATTAATGTCGGCTGCGCGGTGTCGATGCCGCCGTCGGTGCTTCGGTCACTACCTGATCTTCGCTAAATCTGACGCCGTTTCCTACCTGGTAGCGACTGGCCTTGACCATTTGCTCGACAATAACGCCACTATAGTAATCAGTGGGCGTTTCCGGCAGGGCAGTAATGCGTATGGATATCCAATGCTCAGTCGAATGGGCAATCAGGCGAACCATATCACCAATTGCCAGGGGCACCGCCCCTGGTGCACGGTGCGTATCGCGATGCCCAACCGTAATGCGGAACTCCATAGGTCCATGGATAACATATGCGCATCGGATCGTTGCGTCGGCTTCGCGCAACCTCTTAGCAATAGCGGTCGCCGCAGTGGTTAACTCTTTACCGTCAAAAATCACCGCGTGCGCAGCGTCGCGATCCGAGGGGCGCAGTCCAAGCAGGTCGGCAAGAACGAAAAATTGATGCTCTGTCATAGATTTACCGGTTCGTTCGCATCCATCATCTTCATAACCAGGGCTCAGCGGCCCATCTTCCTGAACTCCCATGGCGCGACTGGATGTGGACGGCGCCACAGCCCCGTATGGTTTGCTCGCGCTTCTTCTTGAACTTTATAAAGTTTCGCGGCTGATGCGTACCGATCATAAACCCAGGCATGACCGGCCATTACCATTGCAACATTCGCATTGATATCATTGCAGGTTACGGTGGCTAATGTACGTTTCTGCCGATCTTCGCCGTGGTTTTGAATTTGAACCTTCATACCCACAGGGCAAATGAATCGTAGAAAATCGCGCGACGTTTTGCCATGATCCTGCTGAAGCTCGGGAGCGTCTATCTGCGAAAGCTGTATCGGAATCGTTTCTTTTGCGTAAGAGCAGCGCACACGCAAGCTGTCGCCATCGTATACCGAGGCAATCGTACAGGCTTGACCAGCAGCGGCACCGGAAAGCGAGAAGAGAAGGGAAGTGAATAGCAACCTGATCAATTTTTACATAACCTATTGGGCTTTGTAGTTAGGCAGGATGCTCGGTCATCTGACATATTGCGCAAATGTACCATCGATAACATCTGTGGGCCAAGTGCTTGCTCTTACTTGTAGTGTCGAGACTGAAGTATCGGCGGCAGGTATATCCGTCGCCAGCAGCAGAGGAAGGTTATGCTAGCATTGCCGTGACAAAACGACACGATAATACACAACGAAATGCAATACAAAGTATCTACCTTGTCATTCTTCTGAAGCATTCCAACTCATAGATAGCTGAGATATTGATGTCATTGGCAGTGCCTGGCTGGTTTGCTCCTGTAGCGGCAATTTTCATCCTGCAAACCACTACAGCGTTTCTAGCGCGACTTATTCCTATTGTTGCTCCCGCCATGTCAAATGAATTCGGATGGGACGGTAGTTCTATTGGTTATTTGACCGCAGCCAATTCTTTAGGCGGCCTTGCCATTCTGGTCGGGGGGTCAACGCTGCTTAAACAAATCGGCGGGATGCGCACCATGCAATTCACCCTGTTATTAGGTGCGGCCAGCATGGCTCTTTTTCTGCATCCAAGCATCAGCATCGCTCTGGCGGCATGCTTTCTGATGGGGTTGAGCAATGGCACCGCCAATCCAGCGGGCAGCGAAGTCTTGCAGCGGTTCTCTCCGCCTGACAAGCGCAACCTTATATTTTCCATTAAGCAAGCCGGCGTCCCTTTAGGCGGCGTCATCGCAGGGTTGGTAATCCCATCAATCGTCCTTGTGGCAGGGTGGCGCGCTGCGGTGTTCATCTGCGCGTTTTTAGTTATTTTGACAACAGTGTTGACTTGGCGCATAGGCGGTCGACTGGATGAGTCGGCGGCCTCTAGACGCCGGCTCTTCAGTTTGCCGAATTTGCAATCATTGCGGGCTCTTCGTGTGCCCTTGCAATCCTTGGCGCACAGCCGCGGCCTGTTAAAAATGTCTGTCGTCGGCAGTCTATTCGCGGTCTCCCAAAGCTGCTGGTTCACCTTCACCGTGATTTATTTGATCGATGAATTGGATTTCTCACTGGGGTTGGCAGGTATCGTATTTGCCATCATGCAAGTAGGAGGCGTTATTGGTCGCATCGTACTCGGCTGGATATCGGACCGAGTCCACTCAGCCACCGCAACATTGTCCATCGCAGCGATAGTGTCTGCAGCAACAACGGTGCTGCTGGGGTTGAGCGACACCACCTGGCCGTTATGGGCCGTGGTGACCTTGGTATTTCTTGCTGGTTGTTCTGCCGCAAGCTGGAATGGCGTGCAAATTGCCGAAATCGCGCGGCGTTCACCTCCTGGCATGATTTCCGAAACTGCTGCGGGATCCAGCATCCTGATCAGTTTAGTCAACATGCTGGTTCCTACTGCTTTCGCGACTTTCGTCGCGTTCAGCGGCCGGTACGATTACGCCTTCGGTTGCGTGGGTATCTGCACCTTGCTTGTTCTGGTTTTCCTGCCATATGACGAGTAAGCCACTCCATGCAGGGTCATAGCTAACCTTCCGCAGCACCGAAACCTGATACCCGACAGGAAAGTGAACTATAGAAAAGATCGGGCAGCTGCTCGCCAGTGAGCGGTTTGTCGTGCTTGATGACGGCCTGGGATTCAGGCTCGTGCCGTGGAGGCCGGTAATTGGTTGACGAGACCCAGGCTAAAGCGCTTTCTCAGTCCTCATGATGATCTTCAGCGATATGGACTGTCATGTCGTGAAGAACGCGGCTTACATGATGGTCCGCGATCTCGTAAAAGATGTACTTAGCGCGGCGTTCGCCACGCACCAGGGAGGCGTTGATCGTGTATGACCGGGCCGTGTTGCGCGCCCTACAGGAAACCGACAATGCCTTCAAAGCCTATGGCGCCGCAAACAGCACGCTAAGGCGGCGGCTGGGAAGTTTGCTCAGAGGCTGATTACAACTGCGGCGGCGCAGATGACATGCCGAATTCGCCCCGCATGAAACAAATTACTTACAGGCCTTGACCTTCCTATCGTAGGAAACTTTAAGCTTTGCTTCAATACAAACATTCAAGGGGTAGTTCAATGGCTTCCGTTGCTCTCCAACAAGGCTCCAATTCATCCAGGTCCTTAGGCAATCGTCTGAGCCTGCCGGTCGAAGGCATGACGTGCGCATCGTGCGTGGGCCGTGTCGAGCGCGCGCTGAAAGCGGTGCCCGGCGTGCATACGGCCGCGGTCAATCTTGCCACCGAGCGCGCCGACATCACGTTCACCGGCTTGGCCGACCCGCAGGCGACTGTGCGCGCCATCGAGAGCGCCGGCTACGCTGTGCGTGAAGAGACGACCGAGCTCGCGATCGAGGACATGACGTGTGCGTCGTGTGTGGGCCGGGTGGAGAAAGCGCTCGCACAACTCCCGGGCGTGCTCGAAGCCAATGTCAACCTGGCGACCGAGCGCGCGCGGGTGCGTCACCTTGCCGGCGTCGTCGCTACGGCTGACCTTGAAGCAGCGGTCGAGCAGGCAGGTTACAAGTCCCGCCGCTTGTCCGCCGAGACGGCGAATGCGGACGATCAGGACACGGAGCGTCGTGAGAGCGAAGCACGGGCACTGCGACGCTCTTTCCTCACTGCAGCCATCCTTACCTTGCCCGTCTTCATCCTCGAGATGGGCTCGCACCTTATTCCCGCCATGCATCATTGGGTGATGGGAGTCCTGGGGCAGCAGACCAACTGGTATGTGCAGTTCGCGCTCACCACCCTGGTCCTGTTCGGTCCGGGTCTGCGCTTTTTCCGCAAGGGCGTACCGGCGTTGCTGCGCGGCGCCCCCGACATGAACTCGCTGGTCTCGGTCGGTACCGCAGCGGCTTATGGCTATTCGATTGTTGCAACCTTCGTCCCTGAAGTGCTACCGCAGGGCACCGCCAACGTCTATTTCGAGGCCGCCGCGGTCATTGTTACCTTGATCCTGCTCGGACGCACACTGGAGGCGCGCGCCAAGGGGCGAACCTCGCAGGCGATCAAGCGGCTCGTCGGACTTCAGGCCAAGACCGCGCGCGTCCAGCGCAACGGCGATACGGTCGAGATTGCGCTCGATCAGGTGAGGGCCGGTGACATCGTGCTCGTTCGTCCGGGCGAGAAGGTTCCGGTCGACGGTGAGGTCGTCGAGGGTGCCTCTTATGTTGACGAGAGCATGATCACCGGCGAGCCGGTGCCAGTGTCGAAGGGGGTGGGCGCCGAAGTCGTCGGCGGCACGATCAACAAAACGGGCGCTTTCAGTTTCCGCGTCACCAAGATCGGCGCGAATACGGTGCTCGCGCAGATCATTCGCCTGGTCGAGCAAGCGCAAGGTTCCAAGCTGCCGATCCAGGCGCTGGTCGACAAGGTGACAATGTGGTTTGTCCCGGCGGTGATGGCAGCGGCCGCGCTGACCTTCCTGGTCTGGCTGATCTTCGGTCCGGCCCCGGCGCTGACCTTTGCGCTCGTTAATGCGGTCGCAGTTCTCATTATTGCCTGTCCGTGCGCGATGGGGCTGGCTACGCCGACCTCGATCATGGTTGGTACGGGCCGTGCGGCCGAGCTCGGTGTGCTCTTTCGCAAGGGCGAAGCGTTGCAGGCGCTGCGCGATGTGAGCGTCATCGCGCTCGACAAGACCGGCACACTGACAAAAGGACGCCCCGAGCTGACCGACCTCGTCCCCGCCGAGGGCTTCGAATACAACGAAGTGCTCGCTCTTGTTGCAGCGGTCGAAACTCGCTCCGAGCACCCGATCGCCGAATCGATCGTCGCTGCCGCCAAGCAGTTGAACCTTACCCTGGCACCCATCGAGAGCTTCGACGCAACTCCGGGCTTCGGCGTGTCGGCCAAGGTCGCCGGTCGTACCGTTGCCGTCGGCGCGGACCGGTTCATGACGCAGCTCGGTCTTGACGTGGCGAGTTTCCTGCCAACCGCCCAGCGTCTCGGCGAGCAAGGCAAGAGCCCACTCTATGCCGCGATCGACGGCCGCTTGGCCGCGGTGATCGCGGTCGCCGATCCGATCAAGGAGACGACGCCCG
Organism: Pollutimonas bauzanensis; assembly: GCF_040393045.1. GTDB lineage: Bacteria > Pseudomonadota > Gammaproteobacteria > Burkholderiales > Burkholderiaceae_B > Pollutimonas > Pollutimonas bauzanensis_A. The sequence goes on from NZ_JBEBUX010000116.1 coordinate 5,531, forward strand.
AGGCGATCAAGGCGTTGCATGCGCTCGGACTGAAGGTCGCGATGATCACCGGCGACAATGCGGCGACCGCCGCAGCGATTGCCAGGCAGCTCGGCATCGATGAAGTCGCGGCCGAGGTCCTGCCCGACGGCAAGGTCGCGGCGTTGAAGAAGTTCCGAGTCAATGGCGCGCGAGTCGCCTTCGTGGGCGACGGCATCAACGATGCGCCGGCACTCGCCGAAGCGGACGTTGGGCTCGCCATCGGTACGGGGACCGATGTGGCGATCGAGGCGGCTGACGTGGTGCTGATGTCGGGCGATCTGCGTGGCGTGCCGAATGCCATCGCGCTCAGCCAGGCGACGATCCGCAACATCAAGCAGAACCTGTTCTGGGCCTTCGCCTACAACGCAGTGCTGATCCCGGTCGCAGCGGGCGCGTTCTACCCAGTGAATGGCACCTTGCTTTCGCCGATCTTCGCCGCGGCCGCGATGGCGTTCTCCAGTGTCTTCGTGCTCGGCAATGCGCTGCGGCTCAAGCGCTTCCAGGCACCGATAACGGTCGACGCCCGCAGAAGCATCGGCGCGTAGCGTAGGTAAGCCTCCCGGTTTTTCGGGTGGTATTTGATTAATTCCCCAGGAGGAGCGAAAGATGAATATCGGTCAAGCGGCCAAGCTCTCCGGTGTCTCGGCGAAGATGATTCGCTACTACGAACAGATTGGCTTGATCCCAAAAGCCAATCGTTCTGATACATTAGGGGGCAGGACAATTGCGTCTTGAGAAAGCAAACGCCGCTGGTCAGGCGGGCTGGTAATTTCACCTTTGTGCGTAAAAGAATGATTAAACGCCGTCCTGTATGTTGGTATATGGCCTGCTTAATTGGCATTGTGGCATCCACGTTATCGCTTGGGCCATTGGCTGTGCATGCGTCGAGTTCAGAGCGTCGCGCTGCTCTAGATGCGGACGCCAGCGACCCGGCTGTGCTGGGTTGGATGGTGGGCTCGCCTCCCTCTAAAGATAGAACTGTTCGGTTCGAGGACGGAAGTTATTTCCGTTTCCCTGCCTTGCGCTGGAGCATATCGAACTTCCGTCAATTAATGCCTACGATCAATGTCTCGCGAGGTTTGGGCTCACCCGTCGCGTTACCTCGCGCGATGCAGGCGAACATTGATGCAATACGCTTTACACCGATTGGCACCACCCAGTCTATGACTTGGCAGGAGTCTCTGGCGGCCAACTACACCGACGGCATAGTAATTATGCATAGAGGGCGTATCGTCTACGAGCGTTATTTCGGAGTGCTCAAAGAAAACGGTCAGCACGCGGTAATGTCCGTTACTAAGTCTGTAGTTGGTACGCTTGGCGCCATGCTGGTGGCTGAAGGCCTACTTGATGCTAAAAGGCCGGTTTCCTACTATGTGCCAGAACTTGCCCAGTCGGCTTTCGGTAACGCTACCTTGCGTCAAGTGCTCGATATGACAACGGGACTTGAGTACAGTGAGGACTACGAAGATCCCAGCGCTGAGGTTTGGGCGCACGCCCTGGCCGGCAATCCCTTGCCAAAACCGAAAGACTATACGGGGCCGCGGACCTATTACGAGTTTCTTCAAACCGTGAAACCGCGGGGTAAGCACGGCGAAGGCTTTGGATATAAAACCGTCAATACTGACGTATTGGGCTGGGTGATTGCGAGAGTGACGGGGCGCAACGTAGCCGAGTTGCTTTCCGAGCGTATTTGGAGTCGGCTGGGGGCCGAACAGGATGCTTATATGACGGTCGACTCGATCGGCACGCCGTTCGCAGGAGGCGGATTGAACGCCGGCCTGCGTGATCTAGCCCGTTTCGGGGAAATGCTGCGAAATGACGGCCGGCTCAACGGGCAGCAAATTGTGCCGAAGGCTGTTGTTGATGATATCCGGCAGGGCGGTGACAAGCACGCATTCGCTAAGGGGGGATATCCGCTTTTACAGGGCTGGAGCTACCGTAATATGTGGTGGATAACACATAATGAAAATGGCGCTTTTACGGCTCGCGGAGTACATGGCCAGAGAATTTATATCGACCCAGGGGCCGAGATGGTGATTGTGCGCTATGCATCGAACCCAATTGCCAGCAACGCTGCAAATGATCCAACGACGATACCTGCATTTGAGGCCGTGGCGCAGTATCTTAGTCAGTCACCTGTGTCGGAATAAGTCAGGGCTCGTTTTCGGATAGACGCATCCGGGCTGAAAATGGATCGTGAATAGTTGGCTGGAGTATATTCTTCGTAATGCTAATTAATGGAGGCATTATGAGATCGCTCCTTTCAGTTTCGATGGTGCTCTTAGTGTCGGGATGCGCTTTGTCCATGGGTGACATGGCCTCCAACCGATATTCCGGCGTTGTGCCAAAGCCGATAAATAAGTCTTATGCTGGACTTTGGACTGGAACAAACGGCTCCTCTTCAATCACGCTGCGTATTGACGAAGATGGCCGGGGCGTGTCTTGCTCCTCCCGGAACGGCAGAGATTCGGTAAGCAATTTCAAATTGGCTAATGGGACGCTTTACCTTCAGGATGGAACTAAGATGGATTTGGTATATGCCGATGGCTATATCAACGGAGTGTCCCCATCCTCTGGAGTGCAGAATGTGCGCTTTTTCCCGGATAACGGTCTCGTGAAAGCCTCACCCTACTGCAGAAGTAGAATGCAGAGACCTTACCTATAGCGCTGATGTAGTTGGTCGCATGTTTGAAGGCGCGAAGAGAGTTGTTTGGTAACTGTTCTGGTATCGTAGATCCTTGGCCCCTATACTTACTGCGGGGTTATTTTTCCCCACTACTTAGGATTTACATTGAAAACAGAATTTGGCATCGTGAAATGGTTCAACAATGACAAGGGATTCGGCTTCATCTCGCCTGAATCCGGCGGCAAGGATCATTTCGCGCACTACAGCGACATCCAGGGCGATGGCCATAAAAGCCTCGAAGAAAACCAGCGCGTGTCGTATGTATCAACAGCTGGGCAGAAAGGCCCTCAAGCGACTATGATTCAAGTGGTTTAATCGCGCTGCTGCGCTCGCTAAAATCGGTGAGCAGGCAGAGCGATTGGATAACAGGTCGAGCCCTTTTAAGCATTGGGTTCGGCTTTTTTTTTGGAATGCCGGTTACGCATTGCCAGTATATGGGCATGTAGGATGTCGTTTTAGGGTTTCAAGGACAGGCAAGTCAGGGTCGGGAAGGGCGGTGGACAAACGATCCAGCCGGAGTGGTTCTATTGATACGTAAGGAGTAATAGCATCACCTGCGCTTAACTGCGTTTTCATATCTCCAGCTGGGCTCATTCCGTTGTTATAGGGCTGCTATTTACCAGTTACCTATCGCGTTGTCGTAGGCGGGGCCGTTGTCAAAGCGGTTATCAGTAAACACACCAATTAATCAGCTGCTGGGTTTGCATTGCTTGACACTTAACCTATTGAGTTAAATAAGTAAGCGTCCAAAATGGTCTTGTCGGATGCGCATTGCGCGCTCCTAACAACGCTCGCCGGAGGTAGCGCAATGGGCAAGAGCATCAGAATCATTACACAGCTTGGTTACTATGCGACCCGCGGTGGGCGTTTGGTTTTCATAGAATTGATAGAGGACGCAGGGTCTGACTTTACAGTCAGAGCGATTGGTTACAGTGTCTCCGGAACGACCACAGCGACAGTAAAGATATGGCGCGTGTGGTCGGCAGATGGAAAAGTCGCGCTCGAAGAGGATCCGGAGTGGGACATCATTAAAGCTATATGAGGCAAGGGCTTTTACTGCTGAGCAGGGTACTGCGCATATTACTGTGTCCGGACTCGCGTGCTTGATTTAACGTCTGGATTTCCGTCCTCTAAGATCAATGAGTCGTCTTGAAGTTTTAACGTTAAGACGGCTATATCGCCTAGTCCCTCGACGATCTTGGCTCGCAGAATAGATATCGCTTCTGTTCGGGCCTGCTGAATCACCGCCTTCTCAATGAATATCTTCTGATTTGTGGTTTTCAGATAAAGCACGCAGCGGCCGTTTGCTTTATCCATGTCATAGGCGAGAATCAAGCCCTTTATTCCTTTGCTTAATTCACCGACGAACTTTCCATAACTAACTGTCATGTCTTCCTTAAAAGTACACCAAACCACTTATTTTGGCTCAGTGAGCGTTATCGCGGCTACCCCCTATTTGGACTAGATGCCTACCGGGCGCCAACCAGATTGCCAGTAGGATTGATGGACAAGATGGCGTCGGGTGCAACCCCGGTTTTCTGGCGGACGAGGTGACGCCGAGCTTTATTCTGGGATCTGGCCTATGCTGATGGGTTGGTCGTAGCAAACCCGTTCCGGCCACATGAAAGTAAAGTAGGGAAAAAATGGACAAGAAAGACGACGATCAGAAGCAAGACCAAACGGCAGTGGTGCCTGCGAACGCCAAGCCTGTACTGAAGCAACCGCGCTGGCCCGGGCTGGGTGGCAACTCTGGCAACTCGGGGCTCAAAAACGCGAAGTCGGTGCATGGCCGCATGCAAACGGGGCGCGGTTCGGCGCGAGGCCGATAGGTTATGACTGGCTAGGCCCGGTAATTATGGCGTTGGCGGTAATCCTGATAAGTAGCGTTACGTTAGCGCCGGGGATAAGGAGCCCCACTTAGAGGGCTGGGATTGGATGGATCGCGCAACCTTATTCCTGCGGCTACGCTTGAGTTAAAGCAGGCTGATCCATTCTCTGTTTTGTCTCACGACGCAGGGTTACGGCATCACGCATTTCTTGAGGGCCGGACTCGACGCGAAAAACGCGTACGGTTTCGGTGGTGGCTTCCGCAAGCCGTTCCAGCTCTCGCGTTGCCTCAGCCATGGCAGCAGAAAACGCCACGTTTTCTTGTGTTGCGCCATCCAGACTGCTAACCGCTGAATTGATTTGCGATATTCCGCCCAGTTGCTCGGTCATCACTTGGTCGATCTCGCTCACGGCTGTATGCACGTTGCGAATGCCTGCGACGGCGTCGGTCATGGACGCCAGGGCGGCCTTGCTCTTTTGGTGCCCTTCGCCAATGCAAGCGCTTGATTCCGTGATTAGCGCAGCTATCTCCGCTGCGGCTGTCGATGTTCGTTGGGATAAGGCTCTGACCTCGGAGGCGACCACGGCAAAGCCTTTACCTGCTTCGCCGGCTCTGGCTGCCTCCACTGCGGCGTTTAACGCAAGAATATTGGTCTGGAATGCGATGCTGTCGATCACTTTGATGATATCGTGGATGCGAACGGAGGCGTCGCGTATTGCCTCCATGGTTTGTCCCAACTCCTCAACTGAGTCTGCACTGCGCTCGGTTATAGCCACTGTTTGTGTAGACGCCTCCGCGACACTTCGCGCAGACTCGGACGTGGCGCGCGCGGCGGCTGTGATCTGCTCTAGTGCTGTTGCGGTTTGCTGCAAATTTGCAGCTTGGCCTTCGGTGCGCCGCGCCAATTCGGCGGTGTCGCTCGACATGCCGTGTACCCCGGAAAGCATACGCATATTTTGGTCTCGTGCATCGCGTACGATGGACTGCAGATTAACGCTCATTTGCCCCAATGCAGCTTGTAGTTCTCCGTAGCGATCGTTGCGGTCTCGGACAATAACCTGCGTGAGATCGCAGGCAGCAATACGGTTGGCGCTTCGTATTAGCGCATCAATAGGCGTTACGAACCACCGCTGCATGACGTACCACAATAGCAATACCACTATCGCACATGCCGCCGTAGTCCAAGCGAGTGGGGTAGAGGGTTGTTGCCCCAACCAGGTCAGGCCGCCTACCGCAGCAGCTAGCAGCGCCAAACTTAACAGTATCTTCGTGGAAAAGTCTGGGCGCAGTATTTCAGATAGGCGCCCTAGAAGAGTGAGTCGCAAAATACGTCCTCTACGAAATACCGTAGTGAGACGGCCAGCTTCTTTCTCGCTGCGCATTTGCTCACATAGCCGCTCTGCAGACTCGATTTGCTCGCGGGTCGCTTCTGTGCGAACCGACATGTAGCCGATAGGCTCGCCATCATCGGATAGAGGCGTGACATTGGCCACTACCCAATAATATGAACCATCCTTGCGTCGGTTTTTCAGAACTGCAGACCACGGCCGCCCCTCTTGTATGGTTTGCCAGAGATCCCGAAAGGTCTCTTCCGGAATATCGGGATGACGAATTAAATTGTGAGGCTGCCCGAGCAGTTCGTCCATGGTGAAGCCACTCACTTCAGCAAACATCTCGTTGCAGTACAGAATGCGGCCCTTTGGGTCAGTGACTGAAACCAACGTTGCACCGCTGGGAAAAGGGTACTCACGTTTCGAGACAGGCAGATTCAAGCGCATCGGCATTTCCTTATGAAGACTGATAATGTTGTAGTCGGGCATGGCTCAAGAGCCGTTTCGTGACCTATGTACATATTGATAGGCACGGATATATTCTGTTTCATTAATATGGTAATCCATTAGCCCTCTCTAATTAAGTCATTTGGTTCTAAAGTCGTTCAAATCGTCTTGAACTCGCGAAGATTTTGGAAAAGGGTCGAATCAATCCCACAAAAAATCCGAAATAAGGCCGGTGGCGACGGCTGACAGACTCGTATGAATCATGCTCTGCGCGATTGGCTGAAGACGCACCGAGCGTAAGGGCATAAAAATGCCCTCCGAAGAGGGCATGGTTAAACGTAAGGTTATTTTTTAACGGCGTCTCGTACGGCGTCTTTCGCTTCGCCGACTTTACGTTCTACGGTTCCGGCTGCCTTTTCGGCTTTTCCTTTGGCCTCGGTACTATGACTTCCGGAGACTTTGCCGGCGGCTTCCTTTACAGCACCCTTGACTTCGTGGGCTGCGCCTTTGATTCGATCTTTATCCATAATGCTTCCTTTCATTCGCTAAGTTGCCCGTAGGTTGCGAAGGCTACCTAGGCATGCAGGTGACAGCAACCGCCATGCCCGGCTTGGGAGCATCGAAGGTGAGGGCGTAAAAAAGCCCCAACGAAGGGGCTTGTTTGTGTGGTCCAACATAAAAACTCCTTATCAGTTGCTGTGTGACTGTTGTTTCAATCCGAACTCAACACGCGGCCCTCACCAGAGCAAAGCGTCAGACCAATGC
>NZ_JBEBUX010000117.1:0-12547 GCF_040393045.1 Pollutimonas bauzanensis
TGCCGCCAGGCGATTCGGCAAGAAACGCATAATGGCCCCACCGCCGGGCTGGCCCCGGGTTTTGTACAAGCCAACCTGATGATACTGCCCCAGGCGTTGGCGGCTGAATTCCTTCTGTTTTGTCAGCGCAACCCCAAGCCCTGCCCGTTGTTGGCGGTTTCCGAACCGGGTGAATTCGCCCTACCCGGCCTGGGTCAAGATCTGGATATACGCAGCGACGTCCCCAAGTATCGTGTTTGGCGCAAAGGCGAACTGATCGCCGAGCCCCGCAATTTGCATGACGTATGGCAAGACGACCTGGTCACATTTGCCATTGGCTGCTCGTTCTCATTCGAAGAAGCCCTGCTGGCCGACGGCATCGATGTACGGCATATCAGCCAGGGTACAAACGTGCCCATGTACCGCACGAACATACCCACCCAGGCCACCGCCACACTGCAAGGCCCACTGGTCGTCTCCATGCGACCCATGCTAGCGCGGGACGCCATCCGTGCCATTCAAATTACGTCGCGCTTTCCTTCAGTACACGGCGCCCCCGTCCATTTAGGGGACCCGGCGCTGATCGGTATCCAAGACATCAACAAGCCCGATTACGGTGATCCAGTGCCCATCAACGATGGCGAAATCCCGGTCTTCTGGGCCTGCGGCGTAACCCCGCAGTCGATTATCCAGACAGTCAAACCAGAATTCAGCATTACTCACGCCCCTGGCCACATGCTGATTACCGACTTGCACAACACGCAGCTGGCTTCCTTTTAGTCCGTTGCACCAGTAGCTGTACGCGAAATCCGGCGCGCAAAGCAAATCAATCATATCGTCGGAAAATCATCCAGGAGAACACACACTATGAAACGCTTAGTCCTCTCGACCTTGGCCGCCAGCAGCTTGCTGCTGAGCGTCAATACCTTTGCCCAAGAGAAAGTCGCAGGCCTGCCCAAAACCCAACTTCAAGTCGTGGGCGGCCTAAGCAATCTGACCGCTTATCAGAATTTCGAGCAGCCCTTCTGGACCAAAACCATCACCGAGCTTTCAGACGGGCAAGTCACGGCCACCATCAAGGGCTTTAACGAAATGGGCCTGAAAGGCCCAGAAATCCTGCGCCTGATTGGGCAAGGGGTTATACCTATCGGCACGGCTACCCTGGCCTACTTCGCCAGCGACAATCCCATTAACGAAGCTATCGACCTGGCCGGCTTGGCGCCCTCCGCCAAAATCGCCCGCGAAGTCACCGACGCTTTTAAACCGGTCTACGAAAAATTCTACGAAAAGAACAACATCAAAGTGCTGGGCCTGTCCACCTACCCTGGACAAGTCTTGTTCTGCAATGCAAACATTTCCAGCCTGTCTGACATCAAGGGCAAAAAGGTTCGCACCAGCAGCCGCACCACAGGCGAGTTCGTGCAGGCCCTCGGCGGCACCAGTGTCACCATCCCATTTGGCGATGTCGTTCCCGCCCTGCAAAATGGCGTCGTAGACTGCGCCATCACTGGTTCGATGTCAGGCTATTCAGCAAAATGGTACGAAGTTAGTACTCATTTGTACGCCTTGCCCATCAACTGGAACCAACAGATCCATGCTGCCAACCTGACTTACTGGAACAAGCTCGATCCCAAGGTTCAGGACTTCTTGCAAAAGAACATCGATGTCATGATCGACCACATTTGGGATGCCGCTGCGAAAGAAACCCAACAGGGCTATGACTGCAACACCGGTGCAGCCGCATGCACACTGCCGGTCAAAGGCAAAATGAAACTGGTCGAGCCCACCGAAGCGGATCGCGAGTTGCTCAAGAAAATCACAGCCGAAACCATCGTTCCCAAGTGGGCGGCACGCTGCTCGGCCGAGTGCGTAAAAGACTTCAATGCCACGATCGGCAAGCAATTGGGTCTGACGGCCTCCAAGTAATTAACGGGAAATTTCCCGGGTGGCTATCTTGTGTTCCAGATAGCCACCGCCTTATCCACCGGTGACCAACATGAAACCATCAGATCGTTATGCCTTTGTCAGCAAATTGCTGGCATGGGCCACAAGTCTATCGCGCCTCGCGATCTGGATCGCAGGCGGGCTGACTTTGGCTAGCGCCATTTACATTTCCGCCGACGTCATCACGCGCAAATTTTTCAGCTTCAGCCTGGGCGGCTCGGACGAGCTATCAGGCTACGCCTTTGCCATCAGCATATCCTGGGCGCTGTCCTTTGCCACCCTGCAACGCGCCAACATTCGTATCGATGCCTTGTACCAGCTTATGCCTGTGCGGATCAGCGCACTGCTGGACTGGATTGCGCTTGTCTGCCTGGGTGTGTTCATTGTTTTCCTGACCTACTATGCCGGCGACGTTGCCGCCTTGTCATGGGCAAACAATTCCACCGCCAACACCATTCTGGCCACGCCGCTGTGGATTCCCCAGTATCTGTGGGTTGCCGGCCTTGCCTGGCTTTGCGTTGTATTGGCCCTGATGTTGTTGCGCTCCTCTATCGCACTGGTAACCGGCGACCTGGAAACCGTCCGTGAAATTTGCGGCATTCGCAGTACCAAAGAAGAAGCCGACGAAGAAGCCCTGGCGGGCGAACGCATGGTTCTAGGAGATTCAAAATGATCGCAACAACCATGGTGCTTTTACTAGTCCTGCTGGGCCTGAGCATTCCTGTGGGCGCCGCCCTGGGGGTGCTGGGCCTCATCCTGGATCCTTTGTATTCCATGCTTCCCCTGACGCGCGCCATTGGCGAAGTGTCATGGAGCACCAGCAATGAGTTCCTGCTGGTCGCCATACCGCTGTTCATCATGCTGGGCGAAATTCTGCTGCGCTCCGGCCTCGCGGAAAAAATGTACGGTGCAATGAGCCTTTGGCTGTCATGGCTGCCCGGTGGGCTTATGCATGCCAATATTGGCGCCAGTGCCTTGTTTGCCGCCACATCGGGCTCCAGCGTGGCAACCGCGGCCACAGTCGGCACTGTAGCCATTCCTCAGATCCAAAAAAAGGGCTACAACGAATCGCTATTCCTGGGCAGCCTGGCTGCAGGCGGAACCCTGGGCATACTGATTCCGCCTTCAATCAACCTGGTCATCTATGGCGTGCTGACCAATACTTCGGTGCCCAAGCTCTACCTGGCCGGTATTATTCCAGGCCTCGGACTGGCAGCGTTGTTCATGTTGAGTATTGCCATCGCGTGCATCATCAAGCCTAAATGGGGCGGCGAGAAAATTCAGGCGACCTGGGGTCAACGCATTGCCAGCCTGGTTCACCTGATCCCGCCGATGTTCATTTTTCTGCTGGTGGTAGGGTCTATCTACGCGGGCCTGGCAACGCCGACCGAAGCCGCTGCATTAGGAGTTGTGGGCGCCCTGATACTCGCCGCTTGCGTGAAACGGCTTACGTTTACGATGCTGAAAGAAGCCCTTGAAGGCACCATGAAAGCCACCGCCATGATCATGCTGATCGTGGTCGGTGCGGCATTTCTGAACTTCATCATGTCGGCGACCGGCTTGACCACCGCGATCACCAGCACCATCACCGGACTAGGGGTGTCCCCAGGCTGGATGCTGGTGATATTGGTGGTGTTCTATCTGGTTCTGGGCTGCTTCATGGAAACCCTGTCCATGATGATCACGACCATCCCCATCGTCGCGCCCATCATGATGGCGCTAGGCTATGACCCCATCTGGCTAGGCATCGTCATTATCGTATTGGTCGAAGCCGCGCTGATCACACCTCCCGTCGGACTGAACCTGTTCGTCGTGCAAAGCCTGCGTAAAACCGGCAGCATGAACGACGTCATGATAGGCAGTTTCCCCTTCGTCATCATGATGATGGTGCTTATTGTCCTGCTGGCCGCCTTCCCCGGCATCGCCCTATGGCTGCCGACTGTCTTTGGCTAAATATTTTGCGCCTCAAACCTCAATGCACACGAGGCGCAATGCCATCTTTTTTGGATGAATTGTTATGAAACTTTCTTTTAATGTCGCATCAGCCACTGGCAGCGAATCCATTACCGTCGACATCACGACCTGCATCGTAGCTGGGTGGGCGGGGCGCGATCTGGCCGCCATCGAGCACCATATCGAAGAGCTCGCTGAAATCGGTGTACCACGCCCCAGCGCGGTGCCGCTGTATTACCGTATCGCCTCGAACCAGCTTTCGCAAGAACCAGAAGTCGAAGTCGTCGGCGACGGCTCCTCGGGTGAAGCCGAAGTTTTTGTTTTCTCGCAGGGCGGGGAAATGTTGGTCAGCCTGGCCTCGGACCACACCGACCGCAAGCTGGAATCGCACAGCGTAGCGCTGTCCAAACAGCTGTGTGTCAAGCCTGTAGCAACCGATGCCTGGCGCTATGCCGACGTTGCCGACCATTGGGATGAGCTGGTGCTGCGGTCCTGGATCGAAGAAAATGGCACTAAAGTCTTGTATCAGGAAGGTACGCTGGCCACGCTGCGCCACCCTTCCGACCTGATTCAAGGCCACTTTGCACAAAGCACCATCCCCGAGCATGCCGGAATGACCTGCGGCACAGTTAACGCCATCGGCGGCATCCGCCCTTCACCATCGTTTGAGATGGAGCTTTTCGATCCCAAGCGCGAGCGCAGCATCCGGCACCGTTACACCCTGAAAATCCTGCCTGAAATCGCATAAGAGCAAAACGCTTATTATCCCCATACAGAGGCCGTCCCAACTGGGCGGCCCTTATGCATCACGCAGTTTGCTTCCATACCTTTTTTAAACGGTTGAATCCATGCTACCCACTCTACTCGCGCTACAAAACAAACTGGCTCAAGGCGACACCACGTCGGTGGAACTTACCCAAGCAGCACTGGCACGCATCGCTGCGCCCGAAGGCGAAGGTAGCCTGGCATTCACCAAGGTTTATCACGCGCAAGCACTGGCGGCGGCGCAGGCTTCCGACACCCTGCGCGCGGCAGGCCTGGCACGTTCGCCTATCGACGGCCTGCCAATTTCCATCAAAGATCTTTTTAATGTTGCCGGTGAAACCACGCTGGCCGGATCCGTCGTCCTGAAAGACGCAGCCCCGGCCACCAGTAATGCCGTCATCGTGCAGCGCCTGATCGACGCCGGTGCAGTCATAGTCGGGCGCACCAACATGACCGAATTCGCGTTCTCGGGACTGGGACTGAACCCGCATTACGGTACGCCCAGCAGCCCCTGGGATCGCGAAACCCGGCGCATTCCCGGCGGTTCCTCGTCAGGTGCGGGGGTATCGGTAGCCGATCAGATGAGTGTTGCCGCCATCGGCACCGACACCGGTGGATCGGTCCGCATTCCTTCAGCCTTCTGCGGCCTGACCGGCTTCAAGCCAACCGCGCATCGCGTGCCTGCCCAGGGTTCTCTGCCCTTGTCGACCAGCCTGGACTCCATCGGCCCTTTGGCAGCCTCTGTTGAATGCTGTGCCATTCTGGACGCTATCCTGAGTGGCCAGCCTTATACCGCGCCTGTAGCGCCCGCGCTGAAACACCTGCGCTTTGCCGTGCCCGCCACCTTGGTGATGGATGACGCCGACGAGCACGTAACGGCCGTCTTTAACCAGACCCTGACCACACTGAAGCGCCTGGGCGTGCAAATCGAAGAAATCGCCGTACCCGAATTCGAGCAACTAGCTTATATCAACCGCTCTGGCGGCTTTACCTGCTCGGAAGCATGGGCGTTACATCAGCAATGGTTGACCGACAACATCGAAGCCTATGACCCGCGCGTATCGTCACGCATGATGCGCGGCAAAAGCATGACCGCGGCCGACTATATCGAACTGCTGCAGACACGCCCCGAATGGATTGCCGCCGTCGAACAACGCCTGGAGCCCTTCGATGCGCTGCTGATGCCCACCGTACCGGTCATCGCACCAGTCATCAGTGAACTCGAAGCCTCGGACGAAGCCTATTTCGCCGCCAACGGCCTGATCCTGCGCAACCCGACGCTTATCAACTTCCTGGATGGTTGCGCGCTCTCCATCCCCTGCCATCCTGCCGGCACCGCGCCAGTTGGCCTGATGATCGCCGGGACGGCAGACCAGGACAAACACATCCTGAATGTAGGGCTGGCATTGGAACAGGCACTGGGCAATAATTAAGCGCCCGGCATAGCCAGTAACCGTATTTAGTCGATTTATAGAATGAGCCTTGAATCCGTTGAACAGTTCTTCGCAGAACATGCACCCGACATCGTCATCATTGAAGCTGAAGCCAGCACCGCCACAGTGGCGCTGGCGGCAGAAGTACACGGTGTAGAGCCCGGTCAAATCGCCAAGACGCTATCGCTGCGGTCCGGCGACAAGAATGTGTTGGTAGTGACCAGCGGTGACACGCGCCTGGACAATAAAAAGCTCAGGCAAGTGTTTGGCGGCAAGGTGAAAATGCTGGACGCGGATTCGGTGCTAGCCCTGACCAGCCACCCGGTCGGGGGCGTCTGCCCTTTCGGACTGGCCACCGACCTTCCCATTTACTGCGATATTTCCCTGCGCAATTTCGATATCGTCATGCCTGCCGCAGGCACAGCCAACAGCGCTATCCGCATTGAACCGGAACGCTTGGCGTCGCTAGTCAAGGCGCAATGGGTGGATGTGTCGCAAGCTACTTGAAGCAAATCCAAGCCTTTGTGCATCAAGAGCTAGCCAAGGGTAAACCCCAGATTTTTAAGGGGAAACCAGACTTTCTACTTTGTCGTTCAACCATTACTATTTTTTTCTACGCCTTTTATGGCCCATACATATCGCCTCACGATGTAAATTTTCATGAGCGATTAAAGGGAAATCGGAATGGAAATAGTTGAACATTTGATGCTGGGCTTTTCAGTAGCATTCACGTTAGAGAATCTTGCTTATTGCCTGCTGGGGTGTCTGTTGGGCACGTTAATCGGCGTTCTACCCGGGATTGGACCGGTGCCGACGATTGCCATGCTTTTACCGATTACTTATGTGCTGCCGCCAATAGCAGGCTTGATTATGCTGGCTGGCATCTATTATGGAGCCGCATATGGCGGCTCGACCACGGCTATTCTGGTGGCATTACCGGGCGAAACTTCTGCTGTCGTAACCGTGCTCGACGGGCACCAGATGGCGCGCAATGGCCGTGCAGGCGCCGCGCTGGCCATTGCCGCGCTAGGATCTTTTTTTGCCGGATGCGTCGCGACGCTTGTAATCGCCGGCTTCGCCCCACCGCTGGCAGAAGTCGCATTCAAGTTCGGTCCGGCAGAATACTTTTCACTCATGGTGCTAGGCCTGATCGGCGCAGTCGTCCTGGCGTCGGGATCCTTGCCAAAAGCAGTATGCATGATTTTGCTGGGACTCTTGCTTGGCATGGTGGGCACCGACGTCAACTCTGGCGTAGCCCGTTACGATTTCGGCATCCCCGAACTACAGGACGGAATCGATTTCGCTGCCGTAGCCATGGGCGTATTCGGCTTTGCCGAAATCATGACCAACCTGGAACTCAAGGATCAACGCGTCGACATCACTGGCAAGGTCGGCTCTCTGTACCCCAATAAGCAAGAGTTCAAAGAGGCATGGCCCGCATCCGTTCGCGGCACAGCCCTGGGCTGTGCTCTAGGGATTTTACCGGGAGGCGGTGCAGTGCTGTCCTCATTTGCGTCATACACGCTGGAAAAGAAAATTTCCAAGAATCCCGAGCGTTTCGGAAAAGGACACCCGGCAGGGCTTGCCGGACCCGAGTCAGCCAATAATGCCGGATCACAAGCCTCATTTATTCCCCTGCTTACGCTGGGCATTCCAGGCAATGCAGTGACGGCGTTAATGATAGGCGCCATGATGATCCACAATATCCAGCCTGGCCCACAGGTGATGTCCAGTCACCCTGATCTATTCTGGGGCCTGATTGTGTCGATGTGGATTGGCAACCTGATGCTGGTGATACTTAACCTGCCGCTGGTGGGCCTGTGGATCAAGCTATTGAATGTTCCCTACCGGATCCTGTTTCCAGCGATTCTGGTTTTCTGCACTATCGGTGTGTATACGCTGAACTACAACGTATTCGATATCTGGATGACCGCGGCATTCGGCTTGATTGGCTATATCTGGACCAAGCTCAAGTGCGAGGGGGCTCCACTGCTGTTGGGCCTGGTGCTTGGGCCCATGATGGAGGAAAATTTTCGCCGCGCCATGCTGCTGGCCAGAGGCGACTTCACCACATTCGTGACCCGCCCATTATCCATGTCGCTATTGATCGCAGCCGCTATTCTGGTCGTACTTGTAGCTTTGCCCTCTGTAAAGAAAAAACGACAAGAGGCGTTTGTGGACGAAGATTAATCCTATGTTTCGATAGCCGGCAGTAAGCGGCTTAAAACGTTCGCCCTGCCCTTTCCCCATAGGCTTCGCTGGCGTCATCAATAAACTCCTTGACTGCGGACTCGTATTCCACGCCGCTACGCACCAGACCCGAATGCGAGGCACCAACAATCTTGACCAGGCGTTTCAACCCCTCTGGCACGTTCAGCGCGGCTGCGAATAGCTCATCGCTCATGGTGTGGGGCACCACCCGGTCTGCCGTGCCATGCATTAGCAGCATGGGCATAGTCAGCGTAGCCAGTTTCTGCATCGATGCGAAAGGTTGCGTCACCAACAGGCTGGCTCCTGGCAGATTGCCCCAGCGCAACGTAGCCAGCATGGCAGTCGTACTTGTAAAAGTGGACTCGATGATAAGGCCGGCGACAGCAGGCATGTCGGGCCTCGCAGCCAGGTCGATGGCAATCGCTCCGCCCAGGCTGTGACCGTAGACAAAGCGTTTGGACGGGTCAGGTTGGCGACGTACAAGCTCGCGCAAGGCTGCGGCGGCATCTTCGAAGGCAGACCCTTCAGACGGCAGCAGCGCCGTCGACTCACCAAACCCACGGTAGTCAATGGCAAGGACGGAATAACCCATTTGCGTCCAGTGCTCTATGCGAAATACGCTGCCGTTCAGATTCCAGCGCGCACCATGAAGGTATAGCACGGTAGGCGCATCGGCACTGGGTTGTTGCCAGTACCAAGCGTGCACCTTCTGGCCATTGTCGAGCACAAGGTCGAAGACCTCGGTTCCGGCCGGCGGCTCGCTCCACCACCGCGATCGATCGGCTTCAGGCGAAAAAATGGTCTGACGTTGCCAGGCATCAAGTTGTGTATAGCCGACAAAGCTGGCCGCGGCGATCAGGGCGGCGGCCAGCAGGCGGCGATAAAGGGGGCGAAGGCGCGAAAGCATCCGAACTTTGACCTTGCGTACCCAGGCAAGTTCCTTTTCAAGGCTTTTCACGCCACAATTGCTACATGAAACCTCAACCCGCCGGTTCGTCCACCCTGGATCCACGTCACGCTGCCCTACGGCGCATGAAAATCGTCGCGGCTGCACTGCTTGCGGCCATGGTCAGCGGCTTCATTATCAGTCATTTGATGGGTGGCCAAGGGGCTTGGGCCTGGGTTCGCGCCTTTTGCGAAGCGGCCACAGTGGGCGCCCTGGCTGACTGGTTCGCGGTGGTGGCGCTGTTTCGCCATCCGCTGGGCCTGCCCATTCCCCACACCGCCATCATTCCTCAGAATAAGGAGCGCATCGGGGATAACCTGGCAGTTTTCGTGCGCGACCATTTCCTGGATCCCGATGCGCTGTTGGAAAAACTGAAGGTATTCGATCCCGCCGCGCGACTGGGACAGTGGATAAACGACCCAGAACAGGCGGGCCGGGTCAGCGAAGCCGCACGCCAGGTGGCAGTGCAAGTCCTGGATCTTATGGACGAAGCAGCGGTGCGTAAAGTGATGCAGGAATTCATTATCGCCAACCTGCAACGCTGGGATGCGGGGCGCAGCGCTAGCGATGTGCTGGGACTGCTGACACGCGATGGCCGCCATCAACGCCTGCTCGACGAGGCCTTGCAACGACTGGCAAACCACCTCGCCACTGACCCGGTCAAGCAACGCGCCTCGGACCTGCTTTTGAAGCACGCTAAAAAAGAATGGCCGAAAATAGTCGGTGCCGTGGGCCTGGTATCGTCGACAGACGATATGGCCGACAAGCTTGCCGACAAACTGGCGGCGGCGATCATCGACGAGTTGCACGATATGCTTTCGCAGCCAGATCATCCCGTTCGCCGCGACTACGAAGACTGGGTGATGGATTATATTGATCGCCTGGGCACTGACCCCGATGTGGCGGCGCAAATAGAATCACTTAAACAGCGCATTATCAATAACTTACAGGTTCAGGACTATGTTAAGCACCTGTGGGATGAGATTCATGCTGCTCTGCGGAAAGACTTACTGACGCCAGAGTCAACGCTGGCGCAGCATCTGAAAAAGGCGCTGTTGGCAATGGGGACAAAACTGGTCAGCGAACCGTCGTTGCGCGAAGCCCTGAACAATCATCTGCTATCCAGTGCACAAAAACTGACCGAGACCCTGCGTAGCGGAGTTACGCAACATATATCCCACACAATCAAAAACTGGGATGAACGACATTTGGTGGACGAACTGGAGCTAAGCGTGGGGCGCGACCTGCAATACATCCGGTTTAATGGCACATTGGTAGGCGGACTCATCGGCGTGCTGCTGCACGCGATAGTGTTACTGGTAAACGGCTAATATGCTTTGACTTTACGCAAAGTACGAATATACTTACGTCCATCAAGGGGAGTAGCTTTCTTCCGCAGCATCGTCATTACGGTCGTCTTGCAACACATTGCAAGCACCCGGTGCTCGGGCAACATCAAGATGTTGCAAGCAAGACCTTGCCATTAAGGGCAAGGTCCGTCTCCAGCAATAGCTGTGGCCTGTGTCCTTGCGGATCAGGCCTTTTTTGCTTTGTCTGGAGCTCACCGTGTCCCCATCACACGCCATTCAAGCAAGCCGGCATTACAGCCAGCCCGATCCGTATCCCTTTCCGACTTTTATATTGATACCTAAAGGGTGATTTATGCTTGAATTTTTACAGACGATGAGCTGGGCCGCAGTCTTTCAAATTATCTTGATCGACATTCTGCTTGGCGGCGACAACGCCGTGGTGATTGCACTGGCTTGTCGCAACCTGCCGCAAAAGCAGCGCATGCAAGGTATTTTGTGGGGTACGGCCGGCGCCATCATTCTGCGTGTTGCCTTGATTGCGTTTGCATTGACGCTGCTTGCCGTACCGTTCCTGAAAATAGTCGGTGCGCTACTGCTGGTGTGGATCGGCGTGAAGCTGCTTATTCCCGATGACGATGAACACAGCAACATCAAAGGCGGCGGCTCTATCCTGGCCGCGGTCAAAACCATTATCGTGGCTGACTTTGTCATGAGCCTGGACAATGTCATCGCCATTGCCGGTGCAGCACAAAACGCCAATCCGGACCATCAAATGGGCCTGGTCATCTTCGGCCTAGTAATTAGCATACCTATCATCATCTGGGGCAGCACTCTGGTTCTGAAACTGATCGACCGTTTCCCCAGTGTCGTCACTTTCGGCGCCGCGTTGCTTGGCTGGATCGCAGGCGGGATGTTGATCACCGATATCGTCATCGTCGAACAGTTCGGCGAGCCCTCCAGCATGGTGAAACTGGCTGCTGAAATTGCCGGCGCACTGATTATCGTGCTGCTTGGCCGTTGGTTTGCACAACGCAAGCGTGCTGCCACAGCCGCCGTGTAACTGACGAGCAACAACCGCCTGCGGCCGAGCTATTTCTTTGATGCGCCTGAAGTGAAAGACGCCACGCCATCATGGAATGCACGACTGCCGTAGACGGTTTCAATCAAATCATCATCGTCGAGCCGCTGTTCGACGACGATGCGCCTAAGACTTTCTTTAACGGCCTGTTGCGTAACCTGCGACAGGCCCATTAGTTTCTGCGCCAGCTCCTGGGCCGCCATATCCAAATCTTCTTGCCCACACACGGTATAGACATAGCCGCAAGCCAGCGCTTCGTCTGCCGTCAGGTATTCGGCAAGCATCAGCATTTTCTTTACGCGCGGCACACCCAGCGCTGCCTGCAAGCGCGCAATATTGCGTGATGACAAGGTGTTGGACAAGGTCTTTGCAATCGGCGCGCCGAAACGCGAACGATCGCTGCAAACGCGAAAATCACACGCTGTTGCCAAAGCGAGGCCGCCGCCAACGGCCCACCCGTCGATGACCGCAACAGTCGGCACGGCAATACGCTCTACGGCATCGATAACCCGCTCAACAAAGGCCTCGTACTCAAGGCCTTGTTTACCTTCGCGAAAGTCTTTGAAGTACGAGATATCAGTGCCCGATATGAAAGACTTTCCACCCGCACCCCTGAAAAGGATACAGCTCACCGTAGCTTCCTGAGCACATTGCTCGATCAGCCCCAGCATGGCGTCATACATCTCCAGAGTCATGGCATTGTGGCGCTCGGGGCGATCGATCACTATTTCAGCCACCCCCGTTGGGTGAATGGCAAGCTTGACCAATTTATTCATGACGCCGCCTCATCCGCGCGGACCCGGGCGTTGATCTCGGCAATGATCTCATCGTTATGTTCGCCCAGCAACGGCGGATGGCGACGCACTTGCTGCGGCGTGCCGAGCATCTTCACGGGAAAGCCGATATTCTTGACCTTGCCTTCGATGGG
>NZ_JBEBUX010000118.1:0-12335 GCF_040393045.1 Pollutimonas bauzanensis
GGCGCCAGCCGTTGTCAGAGCCGCATGGCGGAGGAAATCTCGCCGTTTCATAGTATCGAATCCAGAAAAAACATTAAGCGGTTTCATGATAGCACCAGGCGTACCGCGCAACGCCCGCCACGATCGGGCTGCCTTGACGGTGCTCAACTGACTACAATAAGCACCGGAGGATAAAAATGCATTTACACATTCTGGGCATCTGCGGCACATTTATGGGCGGTCTGGCACTTATCGCGCGAGCGGCGGGGCATACCGTAACGGGCTGCGACGCCGGGGTTTACCCCCCGATGAGCACCCAGCTCGAAGAGCAAGGCATACGTCTGATCGAAGGCTTCGACGCCTCTCAGACCGACCTGAAACCCGACCTGTTCATTATCGGCAATGTGGTCACACGCGGCAACCCGCTCATGGAAGCCATACTTGACCAAGGCCTGCGTTACACGTCCGGCCCCCAGTGGCTGGGCGAAGAAATACTGCAAGGGCAACATGTACTGGCCGTCGCCGGCACACACGGGAAAACCACCACCAGTTCAATGCTGGCATGGATACTGGAACACGCCGGCCTGGCGCCCAACTTCCTGATCGGCGGCATCGCCACCGACCTGAAGGTCTCTGCGCGCTACCAATCCGGCCAGAAGCAGTTTGTTATAGAGGCCGATGAATATGACACGGCATTTTTCGACAAACGCTCGAAATTTGTCCATTACCGGCCACGTACAGCCATATTGAACAACCTCGAGTTCGATCATGCCGATATCTTTTCTGATCTTACGGCTATCGAGACGCAATTTCACCATCTGGTCCGCACCATCCCTTCGCAAGGCCGCATTGTTCGTCCCGCCAATTGCGAGTCGCTTGACCGCGTACTGGCACGCGGGTGCTGGTCAACAGTGCAGACATTTGGCGAACAAGGACAATGGCAGGCACACCCTGGCGAACATGCCTCGCATT
Source organism: Pollutimonas bauzanensis (assembly GCF_040393045.1). Lineage (GTDB taxonomy): Bacteria > Pseudomonadota > Gammaproteobacteria > Burkholderiales > Burkholderiaceae_B > Pollutimonas > Pollutimonas bauzanensis_A. The sequence continues at coordinate 952 of NZ_JBEBUX010000118.1, forward strand.
TCGATGTCATACATAACGGCGCCTTGGCCGGAACGGTAACCTGGGACCTTACCGGCGCGCACAACCGTATGAATGCCTTGGCAGCGCTCGCCGCTGCTGACCATGTCGGCGTTTCTGTCCAGGCCGGACTGGAAGCGTTGTCGGCCTTTGGCGGTGTCAAGCGGCGCATGGAGCTAAGGGGAACCGTCCGCGACATCAAGGTTTATGACGATTTCGCGCACCACCCCACTGCCATTGCCACCACCTTGCAAGGCTTGCGTAAACAGCTGGGAAGCCAGCAACGTATTCTGGCTGTCATAGAACCCCGCTCCAACACCATGAAGCTGGGCGTGATGGCTGCACGCCTGCCCGATGCCCTGAAAGAGGCCGACCTGACATTCTGCTTTGGCGCGTCCGCCGGCAAGCATGCGCTAGGCTGGAACCCGCAAGTCATACTGGCGCCGCTTGGCGAAAGCGCCTCATCCTATGACGACCTGGATAAACTGGTCGACGCCATAAGCTTGTCAGCCCGGCCTGGCGACTCTATCCTCATCATGAGCAATGGCAGCTTCGGCGGCATACATCAGAAGCTGATCGACCGTTTACAACCTTGAAGGCCGCACCATGATCCTATATCTGCACGGTTTCCGCTCGTCGCCCATGTCAAGCAAGGCCGCCCTGATGGCACAGGCCATGCACGAGCGGGGCCTGGCTGACCAATGGGTGTGCCCGCAACTGCCGGCCAGCCCGCAACGGTCCATTGCGCTGGCCAACTACCTTATCGAACAGGCCATACGCGATCACGGCCTACAGCCGGAACGCGATCTTGCCATTATCGGCTCATCGCTGGGCGGTTATTACGCCACCTGCCTGGCAGAACGCTGGAAATGCCGGGCCGTCGTCCTTAACCCGGCTGTCTACGCCGCGCGCGACCTGGCGACACAGGTAGGCGAACACACGCTGTATCATTCGAACGAGCCATTCATTTTCTTGCCCGAATATGTCGATGAGCTGGCCGAAATGGCGGTAGGCAAGCCAGCCCGGCCCGAACGCTATTATTTATTGGCAGCAAAAGGCGACGAAGTGCTCGACTGGCGGGAAATGGCAGACTGGTTTGCCGGCAGCCAGGGCCATATTATTGAAGGCGGCGACCACGGCCTGTCCGACTTCGATCGGTGGCTGCCCGAAGTGCTGGCATTCGCGCTCGAAGCCAGCTAATACCTCACACAAATCGATACGCCCTTGCGCGTATCCAGACGGAAAATTATGTACGTTCTTTACGAAGACAGCGGAAACTTCAAGGCAGAAAAGATTTTTTCGCAAAGCGACTCCACCATGCAGGTCGAGTCCGAATCCGGCAAGCGCAGCAAAATAAAGAACGCCAGCGTGTTGTTCAGCTTCGAGCAGCCCGCGCCTGCGGCTATGCTTGAGCAGGCGCGCGAGCTTGCCCAGACGCTGGAAATTGATTTCCTGTGGGAATGCGCACCCCAAGACGAATTCGACGCGGCCGCCTTTGCGCAGGAATACTTCGGCCATCCCCCAAGCGCAGTTGAAAAAGCGGGGCTGATTTTTGCCCTGAACAGCGCGCCAGCCTATTTCCATAGGCGCGGCAAAGGGCGTTACCGTCCTGCCCCACCCGACATCCTGGCTGCCGCCCTGGCCGCCATCGAAAAAAAGCAGAAACAGGCGGCCCAGCAGCAAGAATGGATCGAGCAGATGGTTGCCGGACAACTTCCGCAAGCCATTGCAGACGTGGCCAGCACCTTTCTTACCCGTCCAGACAAGAACACACTGCAATGGAAGGCATTTGAAGCCGCCGTCGAGCAATTGCGCACCAGCCCCGAAAAGCTGTTGCTTCAACTTGGCGCGTGGCCTCATGCGCTTGCCATACATCAGCACCGTTTCATGTCGGCAAACTTTCCCAAGGGGGCTGAATTTGCGCCGGTGCAAGTCGGCGAATACGGTGCCGACCTGCCCTTGGCGGATGTCGTGGCCTATTCTGTCGACGACACCAGCACCACTGAAGTCGACGATGCGCTATCGGTAGTGCCCCTGGGCGATGATCTGGTCCAAATTGGAATACACATCGCAGTCCCGGGACTGGCGGTTAAGCACGGCAACGAATTTGACGCCCTGGCCAGGGCACGGTTATCGACCGTTTATATTCCTGGCCTGAAAATCCCCATGCTGCCCAACGAACTTATCGCGACGTTTTCCCTGGACGCAGGTCAACCCAAGCCCGCCTTGTCGCTATACGTGAAAATCAACATCGTTACCGGTGAACTGGTTTCATCAGAAACGCGCCTGGAACGCATACAGGTCCGGGAAAACCTGCGTCACAATACGCTGGATGCCTTGGTAACCGAAGAAGCGCTGGCCGATCCGCAGTCCGACCTGCCCTACAGCGAATGGTTGCGACCGCTATGGGCTGTCGCTCAACATCTGTCGGCGCAGCGCGACATAGTGCGGGGCAAACCCGAAAACAATAACCGGGTCGAATACTCATTCGTCCTGGAAGGCCCTCACGACAATCCCGACACGCCGGTACAACTGGTGCCGCGCCGCCGCAATGCGCCGCTGGATCGTCTTGTGGCCGAGTACATGATACTGACCAATAGTATTTGGGGCGGATTACTGGCACAACACGGCGTACCAGGCATTTATCGGTCGCAGCAGATGGGGCGCGTCCGGATGTCCACACAGGCGCTACCCCACGAAGCGATAGGCGTACCGCAATATGCATGGTCCACATCGCCTTTGCGCCGCTACGTCGATCTGGTGAATCAGTGGCAATTGCTGGCCACCGTCGAACATGGCGTATCAGCAAGGCTGGTCGCTCCCTTCAAACCTAAAGATGCAGATTTATTTGCCGTTATCGGCGCCTTTGAATCGCAATACATGGTTTGGAACGATTACCAATCGGCCATGGAACGATATTGGTGCTTGCGCTGGCTGCAGCAACAAGAAATGCGTACCGTGCAGGCCAGCGTCTTGCGTGACGATCTGGTTCGCCTGAACTGCGCGCCTTTTGTCACACGCATCCCCGGCTTGCCGGAACTTGAACGCGGTCAAATCATTACCCTGGATATTCTGGGCTACGACGAACTGGCGCTTGAACTGGATTGCCGATTGCGAGAAACTGAACCCGCCTGATTCCCTTTTCCATCCTGGACAGCCATGTCTATGCTTTCCGCCTTACTGTTGCATGCGCGCACGCCGCGCAACGACTATTTGCGCATAGCGATAGTATTGTCGCTGGCAGTACATGCGGCCGTCCTGGCGATCCATTTTTCCAACCCGGCGCCGCCCAAGACCCAGGCCAGTACACTTGAGGTCACCCTGGTCAATGCCCGCAGCCCGGCTGCACCCCTGAACCCGAAACTGCTTGCCCAAAACCAACTCAATGGCGGCGGGCAAGCACAGGCCGGACAAGCCAGTTCCCCTTTGCCACGCACAGCAGCGGAATCGGCCAACGAATTGGTGCTGGCCGCCTTGCACAAACGACAGGCAGAGCTGGAAGCCGAACAGCTTCGTCTTTACACGCAACTGACCGCGCTGCAAAAAGTACGCCCGGAACGCGAGCAGCCAGACATTTCCGACGAATCAGACGATAGCGGCAGCGATACGATCAATCAGGAAAGCCTGGTGCTTAATGCGCAAATCAGCGCCCTGAAAGAACGCATAGCGCGTTACAACGCCCAGCCGCGCCGACAGTTTTCAGGCCCGTCGGCCAAAGCGGTGGATTACGCGGAATACGTAGAGGCCTGGCGCCAAAAAATTGAATTATTGGGTACTGAGCATTACCCCGACGAGGCACGAGGCAAAGTGTATGGCAGCCTGCAGCTGACTGTATACATACGCAAAGATGGCTCGCTGGAGCGTCTTGAAATCGATCGTCCGTCAAGCGAACCCATACTGAACCTGGCTGCCGCCCGCATCGTCCAATTGGCGGCGCCATTCGCACCGTTGCCGCCAGCCATTGCGAAAAACACCGATGTGTTCGCCATTACGCGGACATGGAATTTCTTGAATCAACAGTTGGAAACCACAACGCCGTGACCTGCGCCAGTCTTTCAAAACACTACGCCGTTATCGGCAACCCCATCGAGCATAGCCGCTCGCCCTTCATACACGAGCTTTTCGCGCAGCAAACCGGGCAGGCCTTGCGCTATGACAAAATCAAGGCGCCACTGGATGACTTCCCCGGGGTAGTAGCGGCCTTCTTTGCCGAAGGCGGTTGTGGCCTTAACGTCACAGTCCCCTTCAAAGAGGCCGCCTTTGTCCTGGCGCAGGCCCACCTGAGCGCCCGCGCCACACTGGCCGGCGCAGTCAATACGCTCTGGATGGAGCAGGGGCAACTGCATGGCTGCAACACCGATGGTCTGGGATTGCTGCACGATTTGGAACGCTTAGGCCATGCGCCTGCGAATAAGAAAATATTGCTGGTTGGTGCGGGCGGCGCAGCCCGTGGCGTAGTTTTCCCTCTGCTGGATGGCGGCTGCGCACAATTGCATATCGTCAATCGCACAGCACAACGCGCCCATCAACTGCATCAACATGTCATCAGCCATATGCCACCGTTGGCGTCCCGCCTTTCCGCCGGCGGCCTTGCCGATGCGGCAGGGTCGTGGGACATTGTCATCAATGCCACTTCCAGCAGCCTGGGCCAAACACCGCCCGACCTGCCCGCCGGGCTTTATGGCCCCCAAGCGCTGGCCTATGACATGGTTTATGGGCAGCAGCCTACCCCGTTCATGCAGCAGGCTGAAAAACAAGGCGCCCACGACACTGCCGACGGACTAGGCATGTTGGTTGGGCAAGCGGCCGCGAGCTTCGCCATATGGCACGGTGTGACTCCCAACGTCGAGCCTGTGCTGCATGCGCTGCGCCAGCATCTTCGCAGTGCCTAACCCCGTGCACACCAGAAGAATCAACAAAATCAAAGTGGCCGGCGTTGCTTTGCTGGTTGGTTTTGCCGCCCTATTGCTATACCAGTTCGGACTCTTCGTTATGGTGCTTTGGTTGAGCGTGCGCAATCCCGGCAGTAGCGCTTTCATGGACGCCACCTTGAACCACCTTAGGGGAATCGACCCCAAGGCGACCCTGAAATACCAATGGGTGCCCTACGACCACATCAGTAATTCGCTCAAGCGCGCAGTCATCGCCTCGGAAGATGCAAACTTCATCGACCACGAGGGCATAGAGTGGGACGCCATCCGCAAAGCCTGGGAATACAACCGGCGACAGAGCAGTAAAGGCAAAACCAAAATGCGCGGCGGTTCCACCATTACGCAGCAGCTGGCCAAGAACTTGTTTCTGTCGCAATCACGCAGCTACTGGCGCAAAGGGCAGGAGCTGGTACTGACCTACATGATAGAACTCGTCATGGACAAAAAACGCATACTGGAAATTTATCTGAACATTGCCCAATGGGGTAGCAATGTATTCGGTGCCCAGGCAGCCGCGCAGCACTATTACCGCACCTCCGCCGCCAAATTGACCCAATACCAGGCCGCTCGGCTGGCGACAATGCTTCCTAACCCGGTGTATTACGACAAAAACCGCAACAGCTCTTACCTGAACTCCCGTAGCAATACCATACAAAAACGCATGCGCCTGGTGGATATCCCCTAGCTGGGATGCACTTACCAACGTCCGCAAATGTTAAGCTTCTAGTTTCGTCCGCTACTTAATCGTTTCAGGTATCAAGCAATTCCATGCGCACCGCCCGCCGTTATCTTGCCAGCGAAATCTATCGCTCCAGCGCCGTAGTACTCATGGCGCTGATAGGGTTGTTTACGTTTTTCGCCCTCATCGAAGACCTGGACAACGTGGGCACCAAATTTACGCTGCTCAACCTGTTCTATATGCAAACCCTGGCGCTCCCCACTCGCTTGTACGACCTGTTGCCCATCGGGCTGTTGATAGGCGCCATACTCGCCCTGGCAGGTCTGGCTCAACGCAACGAGCTAGTCATTTTGCGGGTATCCGGCGTCAGCGGCATGAAGCTGCTGACCATGCTTTGGACCGTGACCATTCCATTGGTCTTTGGCGCGTTTTTACTTTCCGAAATCATCACCCCCGCTGCCGAAATCAAAACCAGCGAAGTCAGCCTGACACTGCTGGGCAGGTCCGGTGGAAGCCAGCTCAATAGCGGTTATTGGTTCAAAGAAACTGATAGCGAGGGCGAGTCACGAATTATCAATATCGCCCAACTCAAGGCCAACGGCGACGTGGAAGGCGTAACGCTATACGAATTTCATGAAGGGCAACAACTTGCCGCCTTTTCCCAGGCGAAGCAAGGCCACTTCTCCAAAGGCACGCTGGAACTGCACGACGTCACCCAGACACAAATCGATGCCAGTTCGGTGTCTGCCCTGGCGAACGCAACAAAACCCGACGAGCCGCTTACCCGAGTTCAAAACTTGCCCAACCGAGTGCTTCAAACCTCGCTCACTCCCGAACGCTTGATTGCCCGGGTCCTGACACCCGAACGAATGTCCATTCTGGACTTGCTGGACTACATCGACTACCTGAAAAGCAATCAACTGCAGACCGACCGCCAGGTCGTGGCGCTGTGGCGAAAAATGGCATACCCCTTTACCTTGCTGGTCATGATCACCATCGCCGCGCCGATCGGGTTTATGCAGACGCGCCGCGGCGGGGTAGGCAGCAAGGTATTTATTGGCATTTTGCTGGGCGTAGGCTTTTTCATGCTTAATCAATTAGCGCTAAATGTAGGCATGCTAAGCAACTGGGCGCCTTGGATAACAGCCCTGATTCCCAACCTGGGCGCGCTGGGCCTGGCTTTAGGGGCATTGATCTTGATGGAAAACCAGCATAACGTTCGCCGCTTCAATCAAAGCCGGTGGCCATGGAGCAAGGCAGCGGCATGAAGTCAATGGCTGATATCTGGATGATTGGAGACGTGCAGGGCTGCTACGGGTCATTGTGCGAACTACTGACCCACCCCGAAATCCATTCCAACCCCGACGCCCAATTCTGGTTCGCGGGCGATGTGGTTAATCGGGGGCCTAATTCGCTGAGCGCCCTGAAAACCGTTATGGCCTTGGGCGACCGGGCGGTGTCCGTGCTGGGCAATCACGACCTGCACCTGCTTGCAGTCGCCGCCGGGGTGCAAAAAATGACCAAGTCAGACACTCTGAGTGATATCCTGAACGCGCCTGACGCTCAGGAAATGATCGACTGGCTGCGGCACTGCCCGCTTGCCCACTACGATCACGGTCACTTGATGGTTCACGCCGGCGTGCTGTCCAAGTGGACCGTTGAAAAAACACTGGCCCTGGCCTCTGAAGTCGAAACAGCATTGCGCGGCCCGAACTGGAAAACAGCGCTGCAGAAAATGTACGGCAATGACCCCACGCAATGGAAAGACGATTTCCACGGCAGCAAACGCTTTCGTGTCATTATCAATGCCTTGACGCGCATGCGCATGTGCAATATCCAGGGTCATATGGAATTTTCCATGAAAGGCGCCCCCGTCACTGGCGGAACCCTGATGCCATGGTTTGATGTTCCCGACCGCGCCATTAAGAACGAGACTATCGTATTCGGGCATTGGTCGACGCTAGGCCTGATGATACGCCCCGACGCCATCTGCCTGGATACGGGCTGCGTATGGGGCAGGCAGCTAACCGCCCTGCGCCTGCATGACCACAAGCTGATTCAAGTTCCCTGCGTCGCCAGCCAAACCCCGCACAGCCACTAGGAACAGCGCGCGACTTCGCCAGCTTCACGCACAACGACTGCTTGCCGTATCACATGGTGCGCATGGGCCGCAACCGAGCTGCGCCCATGCTCCTCGCAAAATTCGCCATCCATGGCAGGCGGGAACTCAAGCTCTACTGCCACCCCTGTTGTTCCCAACAGACGCCATAAGTTCTGGAGCAAGCTTTGCTCGCCAACGAACGCGACATAATCACTGCGGCGGCCACGGTGAAAAAACCGCAAGGCAACAGGCTGGATATCGACATGCGAGCGTATTGCCGCATCGAAAAGACTAGAGTGGAATGGCCCCACATCAAGCCCCGAAGACGTTGTACCTTCGGGAAACAAACCAATTGCCCCACCCTCCTTGAAACGTGCTTGCATCTGGTGGCCTACCCTGCGCACAGCGTGGCGTTGACCGCGCTCGATGAAGACCGTTCCCGATCCGGCAACCAGCCAGCCGAGCAAGGGCCAATTGCGAATTTCACTTTTGGCGACAAAAGCGGTCGGCCGAACCGTATTTAGTACAAAAACATCGAGCCAGGAAACATGATTCGCCACCCAGAGCGCCGGACCCTGAAGGCGGGGTTCGCCCAAGACCCGGATACGTACCCCGCATAAGCACATCAAGACACGCGACCATTGTCTATTGATCGCCAATCGATAGGGTGAGGGAAAAAACCGAAAAATCGAAAGAACCAGCAATAAGCCGAGCAGCATCCAGATTACGACAAATACTGCACGCAACAAAAAAAGCACGACGTTCAAATTATTCTCTTGATAGGATACAAGGCGGCTTACAAAGTCAAGGACGGCGTCAGCGCGTCGAGATAGCGCTGCAGGATGACAGCAGCCGCTACCGCATCGTCGGGCGCATTCGAGCCCAGCAGTTCCTGCGCTTCCATACTGGAGCCATGCTCGTCGACGAGCGCTACCACCACCCCGAAACGTCCCTGCAATTGATTAGCAAAGCGGCGGCAGCGCAATGTTGCGTACTGTGTTTGCCCGCTGGTGGTCAGCGGCAAGCCGACCACCACCCTGTCGGGCTGCCAGGCAGCCAACACTCGAGCGATATCCGCAAAACGTTGGTCGCGCGTTACCGAGGTGATGATTTCCAGCGGTCGCGCCACCCGGGTCAACGTGTTGCCGATTGCCACACCGATTTTTTTTGTTCCGTAGTCGAACGCGATGAGGGTTTCTTCAGGCATGACCCGCGTCGCCTGCCAACATCAACGGATCGATTCCCAATTGGCCTAATGCGGCTTCGTAACGATTTTCGGAAGGAGTATTAAACAGAATATCGGTCGTTGCCGAGACATTGAGCCAGGCATTTTGCGACATTTCGCTTTCCAGCTGACCTGCCCCCCACCCTGCATACCCCAGCGTAATCAACAACATGGCAGGACCGCGCCCCTGCGCGACATCTTGCAGCACATCGCGCGAAGTGGTCAAAGCCACGTCGCCCAATTGGACGCTGGAACTGTACTCGCCAACAGGAGCATGCAGCACAAAGCCGCGGTCGGTTTGCACCGGACCGCCAAAGAACACGGGGGTATCCTGTACCGGCCCGATCTCAAGAGATAGGTCCAGGTCGATACGCTTTAGCAAATCGCCCACGGTGAGGTCGGTAGGCCGGTTGATAACCAGCCCCAACGCGCCATGCTCGGTATGCTCGCATACATAGATGACCGTATTGGCCAAATTGCCCGACACTTTGCCCGGCATGGCCACCAGAAGCTGCTGAGCCAAATTGGTGCTTGACTCAGCGTTGGCGCGGTTAACTGTTGAAACCATGAATCGCTCCCTTAGCCAAAATGCCAACACTGTACTGATTAGATAAGCTTACACCTCGATCAGTTCAAAATCTTCTTTACGCGCACCGCATTCTGGACAAACCCAGTTAGGGGGAACATCCTCCCATAGCGTGCCCGGAGCGATACCTTCTTCGGGAAGGCCCGCTTCTTCATCATAGATCCAACCACAAATCAAACACATCCATGTACGCATATTCTTAACTCACTGGAAATTTCACCCAAATCCCACGGATCCGGGATGCTTCTATTAGAATGGGGCTAATGTTACTAAACCCAATAGCAATACCTTGGTTATTCGCCAAAGATATTGCAATAATTATGTGATTATCAACGCTGTGCAAGCATCGACCCCACCATTAGTGCTTATTTTCGGCCCTTTCGACCCTAGCGGGTCGAGTAGCCTGCCTGCCGATGCAGTTACCTGTGCTGCCATGGGTTGCCATGCGCTCAGCACCCTGACGGCTATTCTCGTTCAAGATACTGCCAGCATTGAAGACGTCCAGCCCATAGCGCCCGAGCTTATCGACGACCAAGCCCGCTGCCTGCTCGAAGACATGAACGTCCAGGCGATTAAGGTCGGCCCACTTTATACAACGGAATCAGTAAGCGTGCTCGCCCAAATAGCGGCCGATTACACCCATGTCCCTCTGGTTCTGCACCTTGGACACTTGCCCGATGAATCGTTAATCGCAGATATCGACACCGAGGATGTGCAGGCTGCGCTCTTCGAATTGCTTCTGCCGCAAACCGACATCGTCGTGGCAAGCCACAATTTGCTGGAGCAATGGCAATCGCAAGGTGCATTTGCCGGCACAGACGCCGACACGCCCGCTCAAGCACTGTTGCACTTCGGCGCCAAATGGGTGCTGACCAGCGGCGCCCCGTTACGTCCAGGCCATGGCAGCTATTTGCTGCAAGGCCAGGATAACCATACCTCCAACTGGGCGTGGCAAGCGCCGCCAGTTCGTCTCAGTGATGCCGATGGCCCACTAGCCTGTGCCATTACAGCGCAACTGGCACGCGGTCTGGATATCCACGTAGCGGTCGAAACCGCCTTATCGCGCCTGCAAGCCCAGGGCGGCACGAATTCGTTTCAACCAGGCATGGGCCATCGCCTGATCAATCGGTCTACACCATGAACTCTTCCCTGCGTTTCCCTAAAGGTCTTTACGGCGTCACCCCTGAGTGGGACGACACCGACAAACTACTTGATGCCGTCAGCGCGGCAACAAACGGCGGCATGGTTGCACTGCAATGGCGCCGTAAAACGGCCACACCGGAAGGCGGCCTGGCGCAAGTGCGACGCCTGGCGGCGCATTGCCGCGGACTGGGAATCTTGTTTATTGTGAACGACGATTGGCGGCTGGCGGCCCTGATTGATGCAGACGGCGTGCATTTGGGACGGGACGACGGCAGCGTCGCTCAGGCCCGCCTTGCGCTGGGTTCTGAAAAGATCATAGGCTGTTCTTGCTACAACCAGCGGCAATTGGCGATCCAGGCGCTGAAAGATGACGTGGATTACATCGCTTTTGGCGCAATGTATCCGTCCAGTGTGAAGCCGGATGCGGTTCGCGCAACGCTGGAGGATGTCGAGCAGGGGCGGATGCTGGTGGAAAGCTCCCGGGCGCGACCTCGGGCGGCGGTTGTGGCGATTGGCGGAATTACGGCTGACAATGCGGGGCCTGTTGTGCATGCGGGGGCAGATAGCATTGCTTTGATCAGCGGGCTGTTTGAAAGTGATGATATCCGGGCGACGGCGGCTCGGTGTGCGGCGTTGTTTGCTTAGATCTGCCATAAGTATTGCTTCTTGATTCGCGTGTCCGGTTCTTAGCGTCAGTATTTCTTTCTTGATACGCGTGCCAG
>NZ_JBEBUX010000119.1:0-12231 GCF_040393045.1 Pollutimonas bauzanensis
CGTTTCTTTTCAAGCCCATTCAATCGAACGAGATCCACCAGTTCGCCCACCGCCTTGCGCCGTTCTTCCGCTGGTACGCCCCTGACGGAAAGCCCATAGCCGATGTTGGCCTCGACCGTCATTTGCGGGAACAGGGCATAGCTTTGGAACACCATGCCTACACCGCGTTTTTCCACCGGACGCGAAGTGACGTCCTGGTCACCGAACAGGATGCGGCTTCCTGCGTCTGCGGACTCAAGGCCGGCGAGCAAGCGCAGTAGCGTGGTTTTGCCGCAACCGGATGGGCCCAGCAGTGCAACGACTTCGCCAGGTTCAATGTGCAGGTTGGTAGGCCGCAGGCCTTGCGTGCCGTCTGCGTAGGTTTTTGCGCAGTCAAGAACGTCAACGCTGATTTTTTCTAAATCCATGAGGGTTTCCTAGTTTCCGTAGCGCTTTTGTACAAAGTTCGCAATTGCCTGGAGCATCCACAGGATGGGCAGAATGACGACGAAGAACACAAGCGTGTAGGCAGAACCGATCTCCAGCCGCATCGAGGCGTAGCTGTCCGCCAGGCCGACCGGTAAGGTTCTGGTAAGAGGGGTATGTAGCATCCAGGTCAGGTTGAACTCGCCAATAGACAGCGTGAAAACCATGAGCGATCCAGCCACGATCGCAGGAAAAACCGCCGGCACGAGCACGCCGAGAAATCGTTGCGGAAAGCTGGCGCCCAGTGTGCGAGCCGCCTCTTCGATGGCAAGCAGTTCATGGCGCTGGAAGGCCGAAGCGACCGTGCGGACCATGAAGGGCAGGGTGAAAATGATGTGACCAACCAGGATGAAAAAGAAGCTTTGCCGGAAAGCCGTCATCTGGCCGTAGACCAGAATCAAGGCCAGCGCGGTTGCCAGTCCGGGTACCGCGACGGGCAGCGTGATCAGCTCTTCAAAGGCGCGCGCGGCGCGCGACTTGCTGCGGGCCAGCGCATAGGCGCAGGGTACGCCAAGAATCAGGGTGCCTGCGACACAGGCCAGTGCTATCGCGATGGACCAGCCGACAGTGCCGCCATAGACCGCCCAGACTTCTTCCAGCCAACGGGTAGTCAGTCCGCTTTTGATGCCGGTGCTGTAGTTGTTGACCAGGCCGGCAAAGACGGAAAGCAGCATGGGGGCCAGCATGAAGATGCTGACTGTGACGGTAATGGCGCACAGTATCGGCGCACGGTTATTGGTAATTTGCGTCATCAGGATTTCCTAGCGTGCTGGTGAATATCCACCCAGGATCCGGGCAACGAAAAGCACTGCCCAGGTGATCAAGCCTAGTGAAATGGACAATGAAGCGGCCAATGCGAAGTTGGCGTAGTTGGTGAACTCGTTGTAGATGGTGATAGGAACGACTTCGAATTTACTGGCCAAGGTGAACGCGGTGCCGAATGCACCCATGGCCGTGGCAAATACGATGGCGCCGCAAGCAATGGTTGTTGGCGCCAGTTGAGGCAACCAGACATCGCGGGTAATTTGCAGTTTTGAAGCTCCCAGGGCGCGGGCAGCTTCTTCCAGTTGCATGTCCATGGCTTCGGCCGCTGCCGTGTAGGTAGCAACGGCCCGCGGCAACGAGAAGTACAGATAGGCTAGAAACAGTCCCAAAGCGCCGTAGGCGAAGGTGATGCGACCCATTCCCAGGGCATTGGTCAAATCGGCCACCAAGCCTTGGCGGCCGCCCAGCAAAATAACGAAAAACCCCACAATGACACCAGGAAAAGCCAACGGTAGCGTCAACAGCGACAGCAGTATTTGCCGTCCGCGAAATCGTCGGCGCGCCAGGTAGATGCCGACGGCCGCGCCAATACCCAATGTTGCCAGCGTTACCAAGAGCGAGAGCACGACGGTATTGACCATGCTTTCGATGTAGCGCGGATCGGTCAGCACCACGAAATAGGTGGACCAGCCTTGTTCCGCTGGCAGCGTGATAAGCCGCACGACCGGCAGCAGCCAGAATGCGCAAAAGAATGCGGCTGCCGGTGCCATGCACGCCAATACGATTCTGCGCGGGCTACCGAAGAAAGATGTTTTGGTGTTCATATGAATGTGGTGTTCTGATTAGCGTACTTCTTTTAGATAGCGATCCGAAAAGCTGCGCTGTACTTCGGCCATGGTGTTGTAGTTGACCGTTTTGGCGCGGGCATATTCCGATGCGGGAAGAAATTGCGCTTCTACATCTTTTGGCATGGCGCTGGCGCGTACTGGGCGCAAGTAAGCGCGTGCCCAGATAGCCTGGCCCTCGTCGGACATGACGAAGTCCAATGCTTTCTTGGCATTGTCGGGGTGCGGTGCGTTGGCGACCAGGCTCATGACGTAGGGAACGACAATCGTGCCTTCTTCAGGGATCACGAAAGCCACATTGGCTTTGTCCTTGTACTTGGCGCGGTATGCGTTGAAGTCATAGTCCAGCAAAATGGCAATTTCACCCGACAATACGCGTGCATAAGAGGTTTGCTTAGGAACGATGGGCTCGTTCTCTTGCAAGGCCTTGAAATAATCAATGCCGGGCTGGAAGTTTTCCAGCGTGCCGCCCAGAGCCTGGTTGGCAGCGACAGCGCCCACATAGCCCGCGAAAGCGGACGAAGGATCCAGGTAGCCGATCAGGCCTTTGTATTCAGGCTTGAGCAGATCTGCCCAGGATTTAGGTATTGGCTTGCCGTGAAGCGCATCCACGTTCACCATGAAGCCCATGGTGCCGGAGTGGGTCGTGAACCAGTTGCCTGCAGGGTCTTTCAAGCCGTCGGGGATATCGTCCCATCCGGCTGGCTGGTAAGGCGCGACGACACCGACTTTTTGCGCCTGAAAGGCAAATGAGACGCCAAGATAGACGATGTCGGCGACAGGATTGGATTTTTCCGCCACCAGTTGGGCCAAGGCCTGGCCCGAGTTCTTGTTGTCAGCGGGAATGTTAACGCCAGTCTTGTCTTTGATGGCGCGTAGCTGGGTGCCCCAGTCAGCCCACTCGGTAGGACAGTTGTAGCAAATGGCGTTCTGAGCCAGGGCGCCGCCGCCGGCGGTAAGTCCGATTGCCAGCACGCTGGCACGGGCGATGCGATTGAATAGTGAGGACATACGATCTCCAAAAATAGGAAGGTGTAGGGAGCTGCACTGCTGTGCCTGCTCGGCGCAGGCGTTAAGGCGCGGCGTGTGCACAAGACTCGCCATCGCGAAAGGTGTGGGGCAAGGTAATGCTGGCCGAAGCATCAGGCATGGTTCCGTGCGCAATAGCATCAACCAGCAGGGCGACGCTGCGTTGGCCTATTTCCTGGTTGGGTTGCACGACGGTGCTTAGCGTGGGCGTCAGGTCTTCACCGATTTGAATGCCATCGAAGCCTGTGACGCTAAGGTCTTCGGGAACGCGCAGGCCGCTTAGATGGGCGGCCCGTATGGCGCGGATGGCCAGTAAATCGTTAGAGCAGATCAGGGCGGTTGGGCGGTTGTCTGATTCAAGCGCGCCGGAAATTTGTTCTACAGCGGCTTTGATGAACGGAACTTCAATAAGCGGCCATGGCTGCAGCCCGGCGCTTTCCATACCATTCAGGAAACCGGCATAGCGTTGCTGAGCACGGTCAGAGGCACTGCGTTGGCCGCAAACCATGGCAATTCGTTGATGCCCCAATGCCGCCAGATGCTGGACCACGGAGGCCAGCGCCTGTGTTCCCGCCACTGAAATACAGGGGTGTTCGGTATGACTGTTGTACGCCAGCACATAAGGGAGTTGCACGGAATGGAGGTGGTCGAGCGCTTTAGATGAGGCCGGATCCGAAACGACCAGAATGATGCCGTCCACGCCGCAGGCTTGCAGATTTTGGACTATGCGCTCTTCCTCGTCGTCCTGGTAATTGCTGGTGAACGGCATGATGGAATAGCCGTTTAACGCTGCCGCCTGTGCTATGCCTTGCAGGCATTCTGCGAATACCGGGTTGATCAAGGTAGGAAGAACAACGCCCAGGACACGACTGCGTTGCGTACGCAAGGTGCGTGCGCTGGCATTCGGATGGTAGCCAAGATCACGTGCGATTTGTTGTATGAGTTCGCGCGTAGCCGGGCTCACCTTCTCTGGAAAATTGAAGGTTCGCGATACGGTGGCGATGGATACGCCAGCTTTTTTTGCGACAGTCAAAATGTTCATCTAGGCGGCTTAATATGCGATGTAAACGTTTACATTTTATATTAAAGCATCAAAATATGACATGTCGGTGACAGCTGGACAATCGGCCTATATGGATTTTCGGTTGGCCGGCTTAGCCAAGAATGAGTCTAAGCCGGTGTTTCGTCTGCGGATTTTAGACGTGCGTAACGAACTTGGTAACCAGGTAACCGTCGAAGGTTTCCGAGCCGCCTTCGCTTCCGATACCGCTATCTTTAATACCGCCGAATGGCGTTTCGGGCAAAGCGCTGCCGAAGTGGTTGATGTTTACCATGCCGGCTTCCAGGTTGTTTGATACCTTGGTGGCTGTTTGCAAGGAATTGGTAAACACATACGACGCCAGGCCGAAGGGCAGGGAATTGGCACGCTTGATAACGTCGTCCGTGTCGGAAAACCGCGCAATAGGAGCGATGGGGCCAAATGGCTCTTCGGTCATTAGCATGGAGTTTTCGGGCAGATCGGTGACGACGGTGGGCGAGAAGAAATGGCCTGTACGGTCCAGAGGCTCGCCGCCCAGTATCACTTTGCCGCCGAGTTCAAGGGCATTTTCGACGAACTTGGTCATGGTGGGAACACGTCGCGCATGCGCCAGCGGGCCCATTTGGGTTTCCGGATCCAGACCGTCGCCGACTTTTACCGTTTTAAGCACATCGACGAAACCTTCGAGGAATTGGTCGTAGACCTTGTCATGTACATAGAAACGCGTGGGTGAAATGCATACTTGGCCTGCATTTCGCACTTTGAAACGGGCGAGCAGTTTGGCGGCGCGGTCGATGTCTGCATCGTCGAACACGATAACAGGGGAATGACCGCCTAACTCCATGGTCACGCGCTTCATATGCGCGCCAGCCAGCGAGGCAATATGCTTGCCCACAGGCACCGAGCCTGTGAACGATACTTTGCGCACGATGGGCGAGCGGATGAGGTAATCAGAGACTTCGCTGGGCACGCCCCATACGATATTCAACACGCCAGGGGGCAGGCCGGCATCGTGGAACAGACGGGCAATCGCCATGACCGCGCTAGGCGAATCTTCGGGACCTTTCAGAATGATCGTGCATCCGGCACCGATAGCGGCGCAGACTTTACGGATGGCCTGGTTGTAGGGGAAGTTCCAAGGTGTGAATGCAGCGCAAACGCCAATAGGCTCGCGCAATACCATTTGGCGGATCTCAGGGCTGCGTGGAGTAACAATACGGCCATAAATGCGGCGGCATTCTTCGGCATGCCAATCGGCGTGGTCAGAACACGAAATAATTTCGCCTACCGATTCGGCTAATGGTTTGCCTTGGTCGAGCGTCATGTTGCGGCCGATTTCCTGGGCACGATCGCGGGAAAGCTGACCGACTTTGCGCAGGATTTCCGAGCGTTGCATGGGAGAGCTGTGGCGCCATGTTTCGAACGCACGCGCTGCAGCCGCTAAAGCGCGATCCAGGTCGGCTTTGGTCGCATGGGGCAAATGGCCTAGTACATCAAGCGTAGAGGGATTAGTAACCTCTTCTGTTTTCCGGCCTTCACCTGTAACAAATTCGCCATCGATATAAAGTGCTAAAGATTCATACATTGGAAATTCCCATTTGATAAAAAATGATGCATAACAGCCTGTAGTCTTACCCCCAGAGCATACCGTTTATTACTCATTTAAGCCTACAGCAACTCATCAATACGGGGGATGGACAATTGACAATTTTTAAACATTTACCGCTAGAATCATTTGATAAATAAAGATACAATACGGACACCATTTGGAACGGCTATGGCCGCCAAGACGGTACGGCATTAGTCTCGGGAATCCGCAGCGCCGTTTTATCCAGACGCAAGGTTATGCTTCAAGAATATGGGTCAGAAGCCCATAGCTCCGCCTTGCCAAGAGTGGCGTTTCCATGATGGCTACTATGTATCTGTCTCCGTGCTCTTCGGTGCTGGGCCCTTCATTTCGGCCGAAACCCGCGCAACACGCTTTCTGCTTTTCAATTCCATTGTTTTACCAATATATGCATACCGTGGCTAGTGGGCCACCTATGTTTATTTGTCGTGCCCCTATCAAGCGGCTTCACGACCACGCCTAAATCCTTCAATACAAACGTGATGTCCGTGCGCTATTACCAAAATAAACATAATTGCGCTGCGTGAGGTCCGATTTTCAGTTCCAGGAGAGATCTTCATGAGCTTGTCCAAAATACTACAAGGCGTGGCGTTGGCCGGCGCCGCTTCAGTAACTTCTGTAGCGTTCGCACAGTCCAGCAACATGTCCGAAGTGGTAGAGCGCACAGTCATTTCCAATCCCGAGGTTCGTGCACGATTCCAGGACTTCCAGTCAACAATGGAAGGGCAGAACGTGGTTCAGGGCGGTTTGTTGCCCGAAGTAACGGCGCAGGGCTGGGTAGGGCGCGAATGGCGCGGCAGCACATCGGAAACACAATCTGATCGCTGGGGCCGTAGTGGCTACAGCCTGCAGTTGCGCCAGTTGTTGTTCGACGGCTTCTCGACGATCAACAATGTAAGGCAGCTGGGCTTTGAAAAGCTGTCTGGTTACTACGACCTTCTCGCTACGGTCGATAACCTGGCTGCCGAAGCCGCTAATGCTTACTTCGATGTCCAGCGTTTTCGCGAAATGGAACGTCTCGCACGCGATAATTTCGGGGTTCACCAGGATACGCTGGGCCGGTTGCGCGAACGGCAAGAGTCCGGCGTAGGCCGTGGTGTCGACCTCGAGCAGGCCAATGGCCGCTTGGCGCTGGCCCAATCCAACTTGATGACTGAAAGCAATAACTTGAACGACGTCAATCAGCGCTATCGCCGCATTGTGGGCGAATACCCCACAGCTACCTTGCTGGATGCGCCTGACGTCGCTGGTTATCTGCCTAAGGATCCCAAGGATTTCATGCCATCCTTGCGCAGCAGCCCCGTTATTCTTTCCAAGCAGGCGCTGGTTCAGGCCGCGGAAAAAGGCGTGTCGTCGGCCAAGGGAAGGCATGCTCCTACGCTGGAATTCCGCGCCGCTACCGGTAAGGATCGCGACCAGCCCGGCACACCTTTCCGCGACGCACAAAGCTCTAACGTGCAACTGGTGCTGTCTTATAACCTTTTCCGCGGCGGCGCCGACCAGGCCCGTGTACGCCAAACCACTGCGCAGAACTATGCCGCCCGTGACGTACGCGACTACACCTGCCGTAACGTCCAGCAGGACTTATCGGTTGCCTGGAACAACATTATGAAGCTGCGCGAGCAGATGCCTTTCTTGCGTGAGCACGAAATGGCCACCTCCAAAGTACGCGCCGCATACATGCAGCAATTCCAAATCGGCGAACGTTCGTTGCTTGATTTGCTCGATACCGAAAACGAACTTTTCGACTCGCGCCGCGCGCTGGTCAATGCTCAGTACGACTTGAAAAAAGCGGAATACCGTTGGCTGGCTTTGTCGCATCAAGTTCTGCCTGCCGTTTCTTTGTCGCAGCCATATAAGGATGCCCCTGAAGAAGCAAGCAAGCTGGACTTCCCTGAAGAAAGCCTGACCGCATGCCTGACCCCAGCGCCTGATACCCGTAATCTTGCGCCGGTCGATATGGTGTACCGCGACGGCATGTTGCCACCTACGATCAAAACGCTGGACACGACCGCGCCTGCCAAGAACTAGGTTCCTGGGGGGTATCGCAGTAAAGGAGATAGGTTTGGATCAGGACGAACCGCAGGAAACGGATCTTTCAGCACTCGATGCGGAGTTCATCCGTGTGCTGGAAGACCTAATTGACGCGCTATTGGCCAATGGTTCTTTGCGTCTTACCGATTTGCCGCCCGATGCCCTGGCCAAACTGAGTCGGCGTAAACATGCCCGCAAGCGCTTGCGGGACTCGCTCGATTTAATACAAGATGAGGACAATCTGTTCTGATGGATGGCATTGCTGATACACCTGGACAGGCCGCAGCCGAACAGGTCTCGCCTCACCTGATCCACGACGACCCCTTATTGGGCTGCCTCGTGGAGCTTACCCGCGTACACGGAAATCCCTGCTCGGCCCAGGCCTTGACAGGGGGCTTGCCATTGGTGGACCACAAACTCACCTTGGCCTTATTGCCACGCGCGGCTGCGCGTGCGCATTGTTCGGCGCGATTGTTGCGACGCAAGCTGGACAACATGCCGGCGGCGCTGCTACCGGCCATTCTCGTGCTCAATGGCGGGCGGGCGTGCCTGTTGCTGGAAGCGGGGCAGGGTTCTTATCTGGTGCAATATCCGGAGTCTGGCAGTGCCACTCGGGTTTCAGCAGAAGACCTGCTGGCCGACTACGCCGGCCTGGCGTATTTCGTAAAGCCTTTGTTCCGGTTCGAAGCGCGTGCGCGCGAAACCAGCAAGTCACGCAGTAAACACTGGTTCTGGGCGGTTGTGTTCGAGAACTGGCGCTTGTACCGCGACGCCCTTGTCGCCGCCGTACTCATCAATATTTTTGCGCTAGTCATGCCGCTGTACACCATGAATGTGTACGACAGGGTAGTGCCTAACAACGCCATTGAAACCTTGTGGGTGCTGACTATAGGCATCGCATTGACGATGGTGTTCAACTTGGTGTTGACCAGCATTCGCGCTTACGTTGTCGACACCGCAAGCAAGAAGGTCGACGTCAAGCTGTCGGCGCAGATCATGGAGCGTGTGCTCGACCTGCGCATGGAAAGTCGGCCGGTGTCGGTGGGATCGTTCGCCGCCAACTTGAGGTCGTTTGAATCTGTGCGCGATTTCATTGCCTCTGCCAGCCTGACTACGCTGGTCGACTTGCCGTTTGTACTGCTGTTTCTTGCGGTATTGGCCTGGGTTTCGCCCTGGATGATTATTCCCCCGGTGATAGCAATTGTCGTTGTGTTGATCGTATCGTTCGTCGCGCAAGCCCGTATGGAGCACTTGGTGACGGAGTCATTCCAGGCCAGTGCCCAGCGCAATGCGGGTTTGGTTGAGTCGCTGTCGGGATTGGAAACCATTAAAACGCTCAATGCGCAGGGGACTTCGCAGCGAAAGTGGGAAAGCTCCACTGAGTTCCTGGCCCGTATCGGCGCCCGTATCAAGCTCATTTCATCGGTTACCGTTTCGTTTGTACAGACCGCCCAGCAACTGGTCACTATTGCCGTTATTGTTATCGGCACTTTCCTGATCCAGGATGCGGCATTGTCATTGGGCGGCATCATTGCTTCGTCCATGATTGCAGGTCGTTGCCTGGCGCCACTGGGGCAGGTGGCCGGGCTGATGATGCAGTACCAGAATGCACGTACCTCGTTAGGCTCCATCGATAATTACATGAAAATGCCGGTTGAACGCCCGGCTGAAAAAACATTTGTACCCCGGCCTTTCCTCGCTGGCGATATCGAATTTCGCGATGTCAGCTTCAGTTATCCGGGCGTCAGTCAGCCAGCATTAAGCAAAATCAATCTCAAGATCAAAGCTGGTGAAAAGGTGGGGATTATCGGCCGTATCGGATCGGGTAAGACGACGCTTGAAAAACTGGTGTTGGGTTTGTATGCGCCTACTGAAGGCGCAGTGCTTGTCGACGGTATTGATATCAAACAAATTGATCCGGCCGACTTGCGTCGTGCCATCGGCTATGTACCCCAAGATCCGGTCTTGTTTTATGGCAGTCTCAAGTACAACCTGACGCTGGGCGCGCCCTTTGCCGAAGACGACCATATGCTGGAAGTCGCTCGTATTGCGGGCATTGAGGACTTCGCCGCGAGCCATCCTGACGGCTACGACATGATGATAGGTGAGCGCGGTGATTCGCTGTCTGGCGGCCAGCGCCAGTCGGTTGCGGTCGCCCGTGCCCTGATCAACGACCCGTCCATATTGCTACTGGACGAGCCCAGCAGCAATATGGATAACCAGAGCGAAGCGGCACTTAAGCGTCGGCTGAAAGAGGCCGCGGTAAGTAAGACTATGGTCTTGATTACCCATCGCACTGCATTGCTCGAACTCGTTGACCGGCTGATCGTGATTGATAATGGCAGAGTCATGGCCGATGGTCCCAAGGACCAAGTCGTGGAGGCCTTGCGGCAGGGCCGTATTGGCCGCGCCAAAGGGGCTGCATGATGTTCGGGTTTTATCGCCACTTGTTCCCGTTGGTATTGTCGTTAAGCAATTCCCAGGTTTCCAGCCGAAGCGAAGCCGACAACGTGGATGCCCACCAGGCCATCGGCCAGCAAACGGCCCGTGGTTCGCGGATACTGCTGTGGGTATCGCTGTTGACCGTTATCGCCCTGATCATATGGGCGGCGTGGGGCTATATCGATGAGGTCGTGCGCGGCGAAGGCAAGGTTGTGCCGTCGCGCCAAGTGCAAATCATACAAAGCCTGGATGGCGGTATTGTTGAAGAAATCCTTGTCAAGCCAGGTCAGTCGGTCGAGGTCGGCGAAGTATTGTTGCGCATAGACCCGACGCGATATTCATCATCGCTAGGCGAAAACCATGCGGAATTCATGGCGCTGACTGCCAAGGCAGCGCGGCTTGAGGCTTTGGCCACCGGCGAGATCTTCAAGGCGCCTGAAGACATTCTTGCCGAAGCGCCGCAAATTGTCGAAATGGAGCGGCGTGTGTGGGAAACCCGTACGCAAGAATTGAACGCTGCCGTAAAACAGGCGCAAGACCAGCTCAAGCAGCGTCAGCAAGAGCTGCGCGAGACCCAGGCCAATCGTGACCAGGCTGCGTCGGGTTGCGGGCTGACTTCGCGCGAACTGCAAGTAACCCGTCCCTTGCTGAAAAGCGGTGCGGTGTCTGAAGTCGACCTGCTGCGCTTGCAGCGCGAGGTGGCCCGTTATTGCGGCGAAGCCAAGGCCGCAGGCGCTCAAATTGACCGTATTCACGCGGCCATACAAGAGGCTGAAAGCAAAATCGAAGAGTCCGAGCTCACCATACGTAATCAGGCTCGAGTGGAATTGTCTGAAGTACGCTCCAAACTGTCGACGCTGCACCAGGGGCAATTGGCCTTGGTTGACCGCGTAAAGCTGGCAGAAGTACGTTCGCCAGTACGTGGCACCATCAAGACGCTGATGGCCAATACCGTAGGGGGCGTTGTCCAGCCAGGTAAAGATATTCTGGAAATCGTGCCTACCGACGATTCCTTGTTGCTGGAAGTACGCATCAACCCACGCGATATCGGATTTTTGCACTCCGGGCAGCAGGCTGAAGTGAAGTTCACTGCTTATGATTTTTCTATCTATGGTGGGTTGGCGGGCAAGATCGAACAAATTGGCGCCGATACTATTACAGATGAAAAAGGCAATTCTTTTTATATCGTCAAGGTAAGAACCGACAGAGCCTATGTAGGCGACGACGCCCGGCCCATCATTCCCGGAATGGTTGCCGAGGTACACATTTTGACGGGCAAGCGCACGGTAATGCAGTACTTGCTTAAGCCGGTATTGCGAGCGAAATCCAACGCTTTTACCGAACGTTGATGAGGGTATAGAGGTGCTTATGCAAGCTGTTCCTGTGTTGTTGATGACTCATGATGATGCGCTGTGGCAGCACTGGCGTCAGCTTGACTCGGCCGCATGGCTGCCTGCGCGCGGGCAAAGCCTGCTAGACCTGGCACGCTGGCGCGCCCAGGGCCGTAGCCTGGTTGTCCTGGATGCAGGCATGCCCCGCCTGCCAACCTGGAGCGACCCGGCCTGGACCGACAGCATGCGCGATCTGAAGTTAGTGGTGGCCAGTATGCGAACCAGCGATGAAGAAGGCAAGCAAGCCTTGGCCGCTGGCGCCAGCGGCTACGTACACGCCTATAGTCCGACCCAAAGCCTGGGTACTGTGCTGCAAACGATAGCTGCGGGCAATGTGTGGCTGGGGCCTACCTTGCTTGCCCGGCTGCTGCGCGACATCGATCAACACATGCCTCAGCAGGGCGAGTGGGAAGCAGGCCTTACCGTGCGTGAAAAAGAGGTTGCCAAACGCGCTGCCATAGGCCACAGCAACCAAGCCATTGCCGATGCCCTGAATATTACTGAACGCACCGTACGTGCCCACTTATCGGCCGTATTTGAAAAGCTGGGCGTAACGGATCGTTTGTTGCTGGCACTGAAAGTGCACGGCATTAA
>NZ_JBEBUX010000120.1:0-12210 GCF_040393045.1 Pollutimonas bauzanensis
TGGACTGTCAGCAAGCGTGCTGGTCGAACATGCGCGGGCTTGCCTCACCGGAAATAAAACTTGGCCCGGCGCACGCTGACTTCGCCTGCCCCAACCCCTGTGGCAGCCGCCGTCACATGAAAGGCTGACCTAACCGGCTTCGGTCAGCAGCTGATGCAGGCAAAAAGGGAGAGGGTCTTAGCGGTGTTCTGCGCATTGGCATATGGCCATTCGTATCTGCCTACTAGCATTGACCATTAGCCTCGGCTCACTGGCATCTGTCTTTCAGCGGCCTTACATCAGCCGCCACCCTTCCATAAGAAGGCTCGTCCAATCAGCGCAATTATGAGGTGCAGCGTGCGGGGTGGGCATGGCGAATATTGAGCGCGCCGCGTAGCCAACCTGGCTCGGGGCATAAGGGCGCGCTGTTTGAGTGGCCCGCTTACGGACAGCGTGCTGTCCGTGGCCACGAGTTCGCGCCCGGCCCCGGCAAAGCCAGGTTGGTTACGCGGGAAGTCCCAACGGGACCGCAGCGATTATTCGCCATGCCCACCCCGCACGCTGCACCGTCACAAATACGATGAGTCCGTCACAAATACGATGGACCTGTCATAAAAACGATGAAGCCATCATAAGAATCGAAAAACTGTAGCAAGGACGAAAACGCCGTAACAACCGTCAAGTCGCCAACGGCAAACTAATCGTCACTTCCAGCCCACCACCCGCAGCCTCGCCCAAAGCCAGGCTTCCATCGTGCGCCTTGGTAATGGCGTCCGCCAAAGCCAGACCCAAACCGACAGAGCCAGTCAACGTGCGGGCATCGTCCAATCGAGAGAATGGCCGTAACGCTTCTACACGCCGTTCCGCTGAAATGCCCGGTCCATGATCGGACACCGTAATCACAGCTTGACCATTCCTTGCGTCCAGCGTCAACTCTACCGGCGCTTTCCCATGATTCAGTGCATTGGTAATCAGGTTATCCAGCAGCCGCCCCAAGGCGATCTTGTCTGCCTTGAGCTTTATTGCTTCAGAGCATGTGCGGATCAGCTTGACCGGGCTACCCGTGCTCTCCCAGGCGGAGACTTGTTCTTCCAGCCATGTATTCAACGCCAGGGGAGCGAATTGGTAGGAGCCTGGGTCAGAACCTCGGACGAAGCCGATGAACTGGTTGACCATGCGCTGCATGTCTTGGACATCTTTGCGCATGCCTTCCTTAAACGTCGGGTCGTCGACCATTTCAATCCGTAGCCACATTCTCGACAGCGGCCCTTTCAGGTCGTGCGGTAGTCCGGCCAGGAGCGTGCGCTGTACCGCGCTGGATTCCGCCAGTGTGTCCAGCATGGCATTGAATCGCTCTCCCAGAATCCGTGTCTCGCTAGGCCCCGACGGTGTCACGCGTTGGGGTTGGCCTGCCGCTAACTGGTCGGCGGCCTTGGCCAGCCTGGTCAAGGGGCGGGTAATGTGCCAGGCAAAAGCGGCCGATAACAGTAGGAATAGCCCCATGCCCGTCAGCCACACTGCGATCACCGGCGTCGCTACAGGCTGCGTAATCCGGTCCAGTGGGATTACCAGCCATTCACGGCTGTGCCGAGATACGTCATCCTCGGTATCGGGCAGCATGGAAATGTAAACCCTGGGCTGAGGCCCGCGTGAAAGCGCCACGCGTGTATCGTCGCTAAGTCGCTGATTCAGGGCCAGAACGAACGAACGTAAGTTGTCGCGTATGTCGTTTGTGGGAGGAGGGGGGCGGTGATCATTGCGCCTGTCGTGCGGCGGTCGTCGCTCTTCGAGGCTGGCATTAGACGGCAGGCTGCGCGACCATAGACGCCATTGGTTATGCGACGCGTTCTGTACGAAATCGGCTCGTCGTTCTGCCGGGATTTCGGCCAGAGCGGCTTGCAGCGTGCGGATGGTCGTGGCCGTGAGTGCCACCGCTACTTCTTCGGTGAACTGCTTACGGTAATAAGAAACCGTGCCGAATGTGGCTGCCTGCACCAGCAATATCGTGCCCAGGGTCAGCAGCACCATGCGCGCACGCAGGGATCTTGGCAAAATTGAACGAAGCATAGTAATGGAGGCTAGGGCGAAAACCGGTACCCGACTCCCCATACAGTTTGAATCCAGCGAGGTTGCTTGGGGTCGTCTTCTATTGCGCGCCGCAAGCGCAGTACAGCGATGTCGATGGCGCGGTCATTGCGTTCGCCTTCATCATCATCGCGAGCCAGCGCCAGCAGGCGATCCCGTGATAGTGGTTTACCGGGGTTGTTGACCAGGGCCTCCAGCAAATTCACTTCGCCGCCAGTCAGCTTGATGGGTTCATTTTCTTTGCTTAGCTGGCGCGTAGTGGGATCAAAAATGAAAGGGCCGAAAGCCACTGGCTTGTCTTTGTTCAGGGCCGAGGCCCCTTTTTTACGGCGCAATACGGCTTCGATGCGGGCCAGGAGTTCGCGCGGGTCGAAGGGCTTTCCCAGATAGTCATCGGCGCCGGCTTCAAGCCCGATGACACGGTCTACCGTTTCATCGCGCGCAGTGAGTAAAATAACGGGTATGTCTTCGCCTAGTTGACGTAACCGCCGGCAGGCTTCGGCGCCGTCGCCATCAGGCATCATGCGGTCGAGTACGACCAGATCAGGCGAGTAGCGTTGAATGCGCGTCGGCAGATCGCTGGCGTCGGGCGCAAGCAGTGTGTCGTAGTTGTGGCGATTAAGATAGTCGGCCAGCAATTGACGTAATGCGGGGTCGTCGTCGACAACCAGTACTTTTACTAGGGGATTTTCCATAGAATGAAGTGTGCCTCGTGGCTTGGCGTCTGGCAAGCGTCTGGAAATCGATTGAAATAGGTGTTGGGCTTGCCGCAAGCCTTATGGTTTATTTTGTACAAGGAACACATGATAAGGCACACCGTACAAGCCATGCGTCAACGCCTGGCGGGTTATTTATGGCTCTCGGACCTGCCGGCTATGTTGTGCTGGGCAGTGCTGGTAGGCGTGCTGGGGGCTTTTGCCACTATCGCTTTTCATGAAGGCATGCGCCTGATCCAGCAGCTTGTCACAGGGGAGAGCGGGTCTATTGTCGGCGTAACCAAAACCTTGCCATGGTATGGACGCTTGCTGTTCCCCACCTGCGGCGGGCTGGTGGCAGGGCTGTTGTTATGGGCCGCTTCAAGATCCAAGGCTGGTGCAAATTCCGATTACATGGAAGCGGTCGCCATAGGCGATGGCCGGTTGTCGATATGGCAGGGTTTATTGCGTTCGCTCTCCTCGTTATGCACGGTGGCCTCAGGCGGATCAATCGGGCGCGAGGGAGCCATGGTGCATCTGGCCGCACTTAGTGCGTCGACCATAGGCCGATTTACTTATTTCAGTACGACGCGCTTGCGCCTGCTGGTTGCCTGCGGCGCGGCGGCTGGGGTGGCGTCGGCTTACGGTGCGCCCATCGCAGGCGCACTATTTGTGGCTGAGATTGTGCTGGGCACTATGGCCATGCAAAGCTTCGGACCGCTGATTGTTGCGGCCGCGTCGGCCAATATTGTCATGCGTATGACCGGGCATTACCAAACGACTTATGCCATCATCAATATGCCCGAAATTCCGGCGCTGGAAGTGCTCCCGTTTATTCTTCTGGGTGCGCTGTCAGGCTTGGCTGCACCGTTATTTCTGAAGTCGCTGGACTGGACTAAGCGCCGTTTCAAGGACACTGGGTTGCCATTGCCCGCGCGGCTCGCGCTTGGCGGGTTTTTGCTTGGCCTGCTGCTGATCGTCATGCCCCAGGTGGCTGGCAATGGCTATAGCGTGGTCTATTCGCTGCTGCATACGTCATGGGCCTGGTATGCGGTGATCTTGATTTTGTTTTGCAAGGTGCTTGCCACGGCGTTGACGGTAGGCTCCGGCGCTGTCGGCGGGGTCTTTACGCCGGCGCTCTTTGTGGGGGCTGCGCTGGGAACCTTGTTCGGGCAGGTGCTTGGGCTTTTGTGGCCGGGTATGAACACGGAAACCTACATGTTCACGCTCGTGGGCATGGGCAGCTTTCTGGGCGCGGCTACCAGCGCGCCTCTGATGGCCATACTGATGATTTTCGAAATGACGCTCAGCTACCAGATTGTGCTGCCGCTGATGCTGGCCTGCGTTGTGTCTTACTTTGTATCGCGCGCCGTTGCCGAGGTGGCCATGTACGAAGTTACGGTGGCACGAGATCGTGATGTCTTGCTGCGTCAGCAACTGCGCCACACCAGGCTTGAGGAATTATTGAAGCCGGCGGAAACGGTGGTGGCGACGACGGCTCCCGTGAGCGATGCGTTGCAGATGTTTATGGATTATCCCGTCAAGTATCTGTATGTGGTGGATGAAAACAACGTTTACCAAGGGGTGATTGCGCAACAAGACCTCACCAGTTTATTGTTGAGCCATGGCGACATACAGCAAAAGCTTGCAGGCGAGGTGCTGCGTCGTGATTTCGTGAAGACACTGTATCCTGACATGACCCTGGATCAGGCCCAGGATCACTTTGTGCAGTTTCAGGGGGAGCGCTTGCCCATGGTCAGCCGGGGCGAGCATCCCCAGTTGCTCGGTGTAATCTACAAGTCGGCCGTGCTGGAAAAATACAGCGCTATCAAACGTTCTATGGACGCTTCCGGCGAAGCGATGCTGGATTTCAAGGCAATACAGCGGCCCCGTTAATTTTCGTTCGTGTTATTTATTGCCCGTTGACACGGGCGTTTTGGTTTCAATGACGTTTTTTTCACCGGTTGGTGTTTCGATTCGCGTGTTTGGGTGGTGCGCCGCGCTGGCGTGTTCCCAGGCCTATGGCGCTGGCGGTCAGTCGGGACCGACGCTGGCCGACCTGGCCCCCGTCCGTTTGTACGCTGTGCCTGAAATAACGGTTGCTCCGCCAGTCCCCCTGCCGGATCCGCTGGAAGCGTCAGCGGATCCTTACGATGGCGATGTTTCGGAGGATGTGGACATTCCCGATATATCGTTCGATTTCTTTTGGCAGGAAACTGATTTTCGCCAATGGCATCGAATGAAGGTATCAAGCTCCTCGCCTGGATTGCGCGGTACGCGTGGATGGCGGCGTACGTCAGGTTCACGCTCTCGATGGTTACCGGCACCCTCGCAAGATGCTTGGACACTCGGCGCCAGCAACTGGCGCTATGCGGGGGAGCAGGGTCTGGGCATCACATTGGGTAGTAACGAAATCGCTGTTCCGGCTTGGGGGAGTTCTACCCGGATGGGCGGCATCAGCATATCGCAGTCTTCTTTCGCCGATACAGGCGATAGTGGTGCATGGCGATATTCCATGGCGGTTGGCGCGCTGGATTATTCTGCCAGCCAGGCGCAAGGCGATCTGAATTACGGGCCTACTGCCAGCAATACGGTTTTAAGCTATCGGATGAGTCCGCAGTTTGTGCTGGAGTCCCAGCTCGAAGTCGCGCCTGACCTGGTCACTACGGGCATAGGAGGGCGCTACAAGACGCGTGGCTGGGGTGCGTGGAGTGCAGGGGTGGCCAGGGCGAGCGCGGGCGTACAGACGGGCTGGCGCTATCAGGCTGCTTACGAGGTTGACGTGCTGGATGATTTGAAATTGTCGTGGGTGAATGAAAGCCATAGTGCAGGGTTTGCCGACCTTAGCCGCTACCAGGACGTCTCGACATCGGTTGGCGGGATACGCCAGAGGGTAACAGCGACGGTGCCCATGGGCCGCTGGGGAGACTTGGGCGGCATGTACGAAAGCTCTCGCTCGTCCGTAGGAGATATACAGCGCAGTTTCGGACTGACACAGCAGTTTTGGTATAGCCCGAATTTGCGTATTGGCCTTCAGGCCGAACGCCAACTAGTGACCGGCGACTATGATGTAGGTATTCGCTTTTCAGTACCTATTAATTAGCACATGACCATTTCGCCCCTAGAAACACTGCAGCAAGTCTTTGGCTACGATTCCTTTCGTGGCGACCAGCAGGCCATTATCGAGCATGTCGTGCAGGGCGGTGACGCCTTGGTGCTTATGCCCACTGGCGGCGGAAAATCGCTTTGCTATCAAATTCCCGCGCTGGTTCGCCCTGGCACAGGCGTCGTGATTTCGCCCTTGATTGCGCTAATGCAAGATCAGGTCGATGCGCTGCTCGAGTTGGGCGTGCGCGCCGCCTTTCTGAATTCTTCGCAAGACTGGCGCACCGCGCGCGACGTAGAGCAGGCATTCCTGTCGGGCCAACTGGACTTGTTGTATGTGGCCCCAGAACGATTGCTGACAGACCGGTGCCTGGACATGCTTTCCAGCGGTCGTATTTCGCTTTTTGCCATTGACGAAGCGCATTGCGTATCGCAATGGGGGCATGATTTCCGCCCCGAGTACCTGGGCCTGTCCATTCTGCACGAACGCTGGCCGGAGATTCCACGCCTGGCCCTGACTGCGACTGCGACTGCGGTTACGCGGCGTGAGATTGCGCAACGCCTAGCCCTGGATGCCGCGCCTCATTTTGTCGCCAGTTTTGATCGGCCCAATATCCGTTATCGCATCGTCGAAAAAAACGAGGTCAGAAAGCAGTTGCTGGCCTTTATTCAGGCCGAGCACACGGGTGATTGCGGCATCGTGTATTGCCTGTCCCGGGCACGAGTTGAGGAAACGGCTGACTATCTTTGCCAAAATGGCATTCCGGCGCTGCCATACCATGCTGGCCTGAATCAGGCGGTGCGGGCCACGAACCAGGCGCGTTTCCTTCGGGAAGACGGCATGGTCATGGTTGCCACCATTGCTTTTGGCATGGGGGTCAATAAGCCCGATGTACGGTTTGTTGCGCATATTGATTTGCCCAAGTCCGTCGAAGGGTATTATCAGGAAACCGGTCGGGCAGGACGCGATGGCTTGCCTGCTACCGCCTGGCTGGCGTATGGCTTGCAGGATGTAGTGCAGCAGCGTCGCATGATCAACGAATCGGCCGGCGATGACGCCTTCAGGCGGCGCCTGGGCGCGCAGCTTGATGCGATGCTGGGCTTGTGTGAAACGGTGTCGTGCCGACGTGAGCGCTTGCTGGCTTATTTTGAACAGACCATATCGGCCTGCGGCAATTGCGATACTTGCCTGGAGCCGCCTCAGGCCTGGGATGGCACGGTGGCGGCGCAGAAAATACTTTCAGCAGTTTATCGATTGTGGCGCGAGCGCGGGCAGCGCTTCGGCGCCGGTCATCTCATCGATATATTGCGCGGCAAACCCACCGACAGGGTCAAACAATACGAGCACGAAACCATGACGGTTTTCGGCATAGGCACCGATCTGTCCGAGCAGGCCTGGCGCGGGGTATTGCGCCAGTTGCTGGCCCAAAGCCTGCTGGCTGTCGATAACGAAGGGTATGGCACATTGGCGCTTACCGACGCCAGCCGCGCGGTGCTAAAAGGCGAGCAAACATTGATGTTCCGGCGTGAGCCCGAGAAGAAGGCGCGCAGCTCGCGCTCCGATAGCGCAAAAAACAAGGAAGCCATCGTCTTGCCGGGCGAAGCGCAGCAACGTTTTGAAAGCCTGCGGGCGTGGCGTTCAGAAACGGCCCGCAGCCATGGCGTTCCGGCGTATGTCATTTTTCATGATGCCACGCTGCGAGAAATTGCAATGACCTGCCCGCAATCACTGGATGATCTGGGTGGCATCAGCGGCGTGGGAGCGCGCAAGCTTGAAGCTTATGGCGAGGATTTGCTCCGTTGCGTGGGTGGCTAGCACCCAAGCGGATAATTAGGCGCCATCAGGTCAGGGCGTCGGTCACGTAAATAAGTCAGGCGTGCCGGCAGGTTTGGGCGGAGTCAATCCCAGATGGCGCCAGGTGGTCTGTGTGGCGATGCGGCCGCGCGGCGTGCGTTGCAGATAACCGTGCTGGATCAGAAAAGGTTCGATCACGTCTTCGATGGTATCGCGTTCTTCGCCGATGGCAGCTGCCAGGCTGTCGACGCCTACCGGTCCGCCGTCGAATTTGTGGATAATCGCTTCCAGCAGCTTTCGGTCCATTAAATCCAAGCCTTGCGGGTCGACTTCCAGCATGGCCAGTGCCGCGCCGGCCACAGTGGTATCAATACGGCCGTTGGCCTTGACCTCGGCATAGTCGCGCACCCTTCGCAGTAAACGATTTGCAATCCGTGGCGTACCCCGGGCCCGTCGCGCTATTTCCGCTGCGCCATCGGGCGTGGTCTCGGCATTGAGCAAATGCGCGCTACGTTTGACGATATGAGTGAGATCGTCGGCGTTATAGAACTCTAGCCGCGAGACGATGCCAAAACGATCGCGCAACGGGTTGGTAAGCATGCCGGCGCGCGTGGTCGCGCCTACCAGCGTAAATGGCTGCAGATCGATTTTTACGCTGCGCGCTGCCGGGCCTTCGCCAATCAGGATGTCGATTTGGAAGTCTTCCAGCGCCGGGTACAGGATTTCTTCGACCACCGGTGATAGACGATGGATTTCGTCAATAAACAACACATCGTTTTTCTCAAGGTTGGTCAGCAAGGCGGCCAGGTCGCCCGGGCGTTCAAGCACAGGCCCGGAGGTTTGCCGCAAATGCACCCCCATTTCATGCGCAATAATGTGAGCGAGCGTGGTTTTGCCCAGCCCCGGAGGGCCGAACAGCAAGACATGATCGAGCGCCTCACCCCGGTTTTTAGCCGCCGCAATGAAGATTTCCATTTGTTCGCGTACCCGATGTTGCCCTATGTATTCGCTAAGCGCTCGGGGGCGCAATGCGCGTTCCACGGAATCTTCGTTGGGCGAGGCGCTTTCAGGCGCCACAATGCGTTCGATGGCAGCGATGCTGGATAGGGAGTCGGAGTGAATGGCCATGGGATGTGTGCTGAGTATATTTACAGTGCTTATCGTACTCTACTATGCAACAGTTGCGCAGCCTTGCCGCGCTTGCAGCATAATTCCAGCTGCGCTTACTTCGTAATTTTTGAAACGAGTTGATGACTTATGACCCTTCGCCTACCTGTCTACGATGATGTCGTTGCCGCCAGCAAGACGCTGGATGTCGTGGCGTATCGCACGCCTGTACTGACTTCGCAAACGATCAATGCCCGCCTGGACGCCCAGGTTTTTTTCAAATGTGAAAATTTCCAACGTATTGGTGCCTTCAAATTTCGTGGCGGCTATAACGCGGTAGCAAAATTGTCTGCCGCGCAGCGTAAGGCTGGGGTCGTGGCGTTTTCATCAGGCAATCATGCTCAGGCGATCGCGTTGGCGTGCCAGTTGCTGGACGTCACCGCCACGATAGTCATGCCTCACGATGCGCCAGCCGCCAAAAAGGCAGCTACCTTGGGCTATGGCGCCCGGGTTGTCAGCTATGACCGCCATACAGAAGATCGCGAAGAGATAGCCCGCACGCTGGTCCAGGAACAAGGGCTGACCTTAATTCCTCCGTTTGATCACCCGGATGTCATCGCGGGGCAGGGTACCGCCGTGAAAGAGCTGCTGGAAGAGGTCGGTGGACTGGACGCGCTGTTCATTCCTTTGGGCGGAGGCGGCTTATTGTCCGGTTCTTTGCTCGCCGCACATGCAATCAGCCCCGATTGTGCGGTCTACGGTGTTGAACCGCAGGCTGGCAACGATGGTCAGCAATCGTTTCGAAAAGGCAAGGTAGTCCGTATTGCTCCGCCGGATTCCATTGCCGACGGCGCATTGACGATGGGGCTAGGTAAGCTGACTTTCCCCATTATCAAGCAACATGCGCGCGATATTCTGACCGTCAGCGACCCGCAGTTGATACAGGCAATGCAGTTTTTTGCTGAACGGATGAAGATGGTGGTGGAGCCTACAGGGTGTCTGGGGGCGGCAGCCGTTTTTAACGAGGTGGTTCCTGTCAAAGGGAAACGGGTAGGGGTGTTGTTAAGCGGCGGTAATGTCGATTTGTCGGCTTATGCGGGGTTTTTGCGCACTGCGTGATCGGTTCCGTTTACGGGTCAGTATCTTTTCTTGGTCCCGTATGCCAGGTCCTTTGCGTCAGTGTTTCTCTTGATCCGCACGTTTGTGCCTTGGCGTTAGGATCTCTTCTTTTGTCCGCGGGGCAGGTTCTGGGAGGGGATGTTTTGCTCCTCGTTGCCGGTTCGTCGCCCTGCGGCGCCGAACATCGCTTCGCCCCGCTCGTCCGCCCATTCGGGCTACCTTCGCGTGCGTCTCGCTCGACACCGAAAGTCGCTGCAACATCCCCTCCCAGGACCTGCCCCGCTGCGGCATAGAAGTTTGAACCACCGCTGGGTCGGATAGCATGCTTGGCATCTTTGCGTGACGCTGGCGATTGGCGATTGGTGGGCGATCAGGTGATGGATGGAACGGCGTGTCAGAAATAACTGCAAGACCACAGCAACGGCGTGTAAAGAAAAATCTAGCGCTAAGTACTCTGCAGCAGCCCGTTAAGCCCTAGCCAGCGACTTCAAAGCCAACCGTATCCCATCGGCGACCTCCACCCCTTCCGGCAGATTCTTCAACGCCGCCTGCGACTCATTGTTTGAATACCCTAGCGACAGCAGCGCATTCAAAATATCATCCCGACCTGCAGAATGAGAGCTTGGACCGCCACCGCCTAAATCGGCACCCAGCTTTCCTCGCATCTCTAGCAATAAGCGTTCTGCGGTTTTCTTGCCAATTCCGGGAACCCGTGTCAGCCTGCCACTTTCCTGCTGCGTAATCGCGCTGGCGAGCTCTTCGACAGTCATGCCCGACAACACCGCCAACGCAGTACGCGCACCGATGCCAGTAACCTTGATCAGCAAACGGAAAGCGCTGCGTTCTCCGGCAGTAGAAAATCCATATAGCGTATGGGCATCTTCCCGTACCGCCAGGTGGGTATGCAGCGTTACCTTAGCGCCATTTTCCGGCAGGTTGTATAGCGTGCTCATGGGAACGTCGATTTCGTAACCGACGCCACCTACATCGATGCAAACAACAGGAGGCGTCTTTTCCAGCAAGATGCCTGTGATTCGTCCTATCATGGGATCGTCCTTTCTAAGAGGTTAGCTGACCAGGCGTCCGCCGCGCACGCGGTTGGTGTGGTTGGGAGCAAGCTGGCCGGTGTCTTTCAGGCGCTGGGTCAGCGGGTGGCAATGGGCATGGCAAATCGCGCAGGCCAGGGCGTCGGCTGAGTCAGCGGCGGGCAGGCCGCTTAACGCCAGCAAGTGCTGCACCATTTTCTGAACCTGTTCCTTGGCCGCATGGCCGTTGCCCACCACCGCTTTTTTTACCTGTAGCGCGGTGTATTCGTGCACGTCGAGATTGCTGTCTGCCAGCGCGCACATGGCGGCGCCCCGCGCCTGGCCCAACAGCAAGGTAGACGCCGGATTGGCATTGACGAAGACTTTTTCCAGCACCGACACGGTGGGCTGGGTGCTTTGTACTACCTCGCGGATATTGTCCAGTATGACCTTCAGGCGTTGGGCCAGGGGTTGGTCAGTTGGCACGATGATCGTGCCGCTGGTCACATACTGCAGGCGCGAGCCTTGGACGTCAATGACGCCAAAGCCTGTGCGCCGCAGCCCCGGATCTATCCCCAGGATGCGCATTAGTGGCGGAAGTGCCGTGCGCCGGTAAACAGCATGGCTATGCCCCTTTCGTTCGCAGCTGCAATGACTTCTTCATCGCGCACGCTGCCGCCTGGCTGGATTACGCAGGTGGCGCCGGCTTCGGCGACAACGTCCAGACCGTCGCGGAAGGGGAAGAACGCATCCGACGCGACAGCGGAGCCAACTAGCGTCAACCCAGCGTTTTCAGCCTTGATGGATGCAATTCTTGCGGAGTCGATGCGGCTCATTTGGCCCGCCCCAACGCCCAGCGTCATGCCGTTGCCGACGAAGACGATAGCGTTGGACTTGACGTACTTGGCAACCTTCCAGGCAAACATGAGGTCTTGCATTTGCTGCGCCGTGGGAGCCAATGTGGTCACCACTTTGAATGCGTTTTGCGGGACTTGGTAGTCGTCGGGATTCTGTACAAGCCAGCCGCCGCCTATCCGTTTGATATCAAAGGCGTTGTGTGCGTCACCTTGTGGGATTTGAAGTACGCGCACGTTCTTTTTGGCTGCGAAAATAGCCAAGGCTTGATCCGTGTAGGCCGGGGCCAGCAGAACCTCAACGAATTGTCCGCTTACGGCCTGGGCAGTGGCTTCGTCGACCGGACGGTTAAAGGCAATGATGCCGCCAAATGCAGAAGTCGGGTCGGTCTTGAATGCTTGCTGATAGGCATGCAATGGGCTGTCGCCTATGGCTACGCCGCAAG
>NZ_JBEBUX010000121.1:0-12193 GCF_040393045.1 Pollutimonas bauzanensis
AGCGAGTCGTGTCCGAAGACCAATATGGTCAGTATGGATGAAAGCCCTAGCGAGACTGCCACGGGCATGCCCATGAACATGAAGACAAAGAGCATGATGAAAAGCGCGGCTGTCGTCATTTCTGCTCCTGGGTTGGCAGGCCTTCATCGCTGCTGTATTTAAGGGCATCTTCGACTTCATCGCCCAGCAAGTGCACATCCTTGCCTTGCCACATGTTGTACAAAATCTGCGCAAAACGGCAGAACAGCAAGGCAAAGCCTATGGGCATAACCAGGCGGGGCACCCATTGGGGAATGGGCATATCCTGGGCGAGGATACCG
The DNA here is from genome assembly GCF_040393045.1 of Pollutimonas bauzanensis. Lineage (GTDB taxonomy): Bacteria > Pseudomonadota > Gammaproteobacteria > Burkholderiales > Burkholderiaceae_B > Pollutimonas > Pollutimonas bauzanensis_A. Next base: position 321 of record NZ_JBEBUX010000121.1, read on the forward strand.
ATGTCATACATTTTGCTGACATAAATCCAGCCGCCGACAAATACGATGGCGGCATATACCAGGCATAGCAGCGTGGCCACCAGCCCTAGCTTATGGGCTATTTTTTTGGGCAAAATCTTGACCAGGGCGTCCACGCCTATGTGTGCACCGACGCGCACACCATAGGAAATCCCCAGGAAAATCAGCCCGCCGAACAAAAAGGTGGTTAGTTCCAATGCCCAGACAAAGCTGTAATTGAACAGGTAGCGCGCGACTACTTGGGCGAAGGTGACAAGCGTCATGGCTGCCAGAAGAAAGGCGATAAGCCCTTCTTCCAGCCGCTCAAACCAGACTGATTTCATGGTGTGGTCCCGTATGTCAGCTAAGTGCAGCGACTGCTAAAATAGTCTTTAGCGTCGCCGCGCTAGCGTTTACTTATTATTGGACTTGAGTGCTGACTGAATCAGCTCGGGGCCGATATCGCCTTCAAACTTTTTCCAGACAGGTTCCATGGCTTTGCGCCAAGCCGCCACATCGTCTTTGCTAAGCTCTTGAACTTTTGCCTTATTGGCTTCGATGATGCGCTTGCGATCACGCTCGTTGAGCTCTGCCGCCAAGTTATTGGCGTAAGTCGTGGCTTCCTGCATGGCAGTTTCAAGGCCGCTGCGAATATCAGGAGCCAAGCCGTCCCACCATTTGGCGTTGGTAACGACCATATAGTCGATGACGCCGTGATTGGTATTGGCTATGGTTTTTTGAACTTCGTGGAATTTTTGCGAATAGATATTCGACCACGTGTTTTCCTGGCCGTCGACCACGCCGGTTTGCAGAGCTTGATAGACTTCGCTGAAAGCCAGTTTTTGCGGATTGGCGCCTAGTTGGCGAAATTGCGCTTCAAGCACGTCGGATGCCTGGATACGGAATTTCAAGCCTTTGACATCTTCGGGGCGGGTCAGTTTGTCTTGGTTGGTGGACAGTTGCTTCAGACCGTTGTGCCAGTAGGCCAGGCCTTTAAGTCCGCGGTTGGTCATGGAGTTCAGCAAAGCTTTGCCGTCGTCGCTCTGTTGGAAGCGGTCAACGGCGGCCATGTCGTCAAACAAGAAAGGCAGGTCGAACAGTTGAACCTTTTTTGTGTAGCGATCGAATTTGGATAGGGAAGGGGCAATAAACTGCACATCGCCAAGCAATACTGCTTCTAATTCCTTAGCGTCGCCAAATAATTGCGAGTTAGGAAATACCTGGACTGTAACTTTGCCCGGAAGCAGTTTTTCAGCAATTTCCTTGAATTTGATGGCGCCTTGCCCTTTGGGCGTAGCATCAGCCACGACGTGGCTGAACTTAATGACGATGGGTTGTTGTGCCAGAGCGGAAGCAGAAAACGTCAGGGCAATGCTGCTGCCCAAGATCGCGAGCATCCTGGTTGTGACCGTATGCATGTGGCTGTCTCCTTCTAATTATTGTCGCTCATACTGGCCGACTGTCTGCCCACTTTACCGATCTGAGCTGAATGTGTCAAAACTTTTAAAAGACATTGCGCGTGCTAGCTAGGCGTAGGCATAGGAATAGGTAAAAATTGCTGCTGGCTGGCGCCATGAAAATGCAGGCTTTCGCCAGATTCCTGAGGAGAATCCGTGTTGGCGAGCTTATCCAGGGTAAATCGTGTAATGGTCTGCGCCAGGCCGTCGGCCTGTTCTTGCTGCATTTGCGTGGCCCTGGCCGCCATCTGTACCTGAATCACATTTTGCTGCGTGATGGTATCTAGTTGGCTCACCGCCAGTGTAATTTGTTCAACACCGCTAGCTTGTTCGCGGGTGGCGCTCGCGATGTCATCCATGATGCTTTCGGCCTGCCGCACCGATTGCATGATTTCGTCCATTGCCCCGCCTGCTGTATCAACAAGATTTGCACCTTGATCAATTTGCGAAACCGACAGTTTGATTAAGGTTTCAATTTCTTTTGATGCCTCTGCCGAGCGTAAAGCCAGGCTGCGGACTTCGGCCGCCACAACGGCGAAGCCTCGGCCATGTGTACCTGCGCGTGCCGCTTCTACTGCAGCATTCAATGCCAGGATATTCGTCTGAAAGGCGATGTTCTTGATAAGCCCGGTAATATCGTTCACCTTATGTGAGCTCAGACGTAAGTCTTGCAGGGCGGTTACGGCATTTTGGACAGTCTGGCAGCCGCGCGCGGCGCAGTCGGCGGTGTTCGATACGACCTGTTTAGCGTGTTCGGCGTTGTTTGCATTTTGCTTGACGGTAATGCTTAGCTCTTCCATTGCAGTGGCGGTTTCCTGCAAGTTCGCCGCCTGCTCATCGGTGCGTTCAGCCAGCTTATGGTTACCGACGGAAATTTGGTGCGAAGCGGTTGCGATTTGTATAGCGCGGTCGCGAACATCGCTGATCGCCTGATGCAGGCCGACGCCGATACCATTCAGTGCGTTCAACAATTGGCCCAGTTCATCACGGCGCTTGACGCTGATTCGTGCGCTTAGGTGGCCAGCCGCCAGTTGCTGGGCGAGCTGCACGCCCAGATCCAATGGGTGTTTGATGGCCTTATACAGGTGCCATAACGCCAGCGTGCTGCAAAGCAGAAGGGCCACCATGGCCGTTATCGCGATGCGTTGGGCAGTCAGGCTGGCATGCTCAGCCTGGCGAAGGTCTTGCTCGAAGCGAGTCGTCTGCATGTCATCGAACTCGTCTATGGCGCGGGCAATAGCCGTTGATGCCTCTGTGTATTGTTGGCCGAAGATCATGACTTTGGCCATCAAGGCGTTGGGCAACGCCACTTTGATCCCTCCCTGGCCGTCGTCGAACTGGCCGCTGGCGGTGCTGATGGCCTCGGCTTCCGTTTTTTGCAGTTCAATTCCCTGAGCGTGGGCGGATTCCAGTTTGGCCATTTCTTCGGGGGTGAATCCCGTTTGCCTGAAGCGGTCTATCATGGCCTGTTGAGCGCCCCGTTCGTCTGGGGCTTGACCGTGCAGGATGGCGCTGTGGCGCAAGTAGCTTTCATGGAATTCGGGTTGTTCGGTCGACACGAATGCCATTGCATCGCGCGTCATTGCCTGAGTCAGGCTTTTGTATTGGGTCGCCAGTGCGGTCGCCGAGTAACGCTGTCTTTCCGTAAGTTTTAAGTAGTCTATGCTTTGCGTCAGGTTGTGCAAGGCAGCCAAAACCAAAGCGGATAGCAGCGTGAGTGTGATCAGAAAAAGAATAAAACTCTTTTTCAGCGTGAGGGATTTCGTCATGTACTGCGCCTGTCAATATAGGTATTGCCGCGCGCGGAGCTGATTCAAACCTGTCTAGGTTATGCCGGCACCGAGCCATGCGGCGAAGCGCAGAGATTATTGCAGCGCATCATGACCAGCCTGTGACAGCAGGCGATTTTGCCAAGCTCAGGCATGCTAATGTTCACTCTGCCTGGCCTATCTGCGTGTTGCGACGATTGCCAAGTCATAAACAAGAAGGGAAACGACGTGAGATTCATCCATGCCGCGGATATCCATCTGGATAGTCCGCTGACCGGTTTAAGCGCGTATGCCGACGCGCCGGTCGATATGTTGCGCACTGCTACGCGTGATGCGTTCACCAACCTCGTCAACTATGCCGTTGACGAGCGGGTCGACTTTATGGTGATCGCGGGGGATCTGTACGACGGTAATTGGAAGGATCACAACACCGGGCTTTATTTCGCCAAGGAAATGGGCCGTCTAAAAAAGGCGGGCATCCCTGTGTATTTGCTGTATGGCAATCACGATGCCGAAAGTGAGATGACCAAACGCCTGCTGTTGCCGGATAACGTCTTTGTATTCGACAGCCGCAAACCTAGTACTTTTTTACTGGAACACATGGGAGTGGCGTTGCATGGACGCAGCTTCAAAGATGCGGCTACGGTGGAAAACCTGGCTGCCGGCTATCCCGATCCCGTGCCCGGCATGGTCAATATCGGGGTGCTGCATACTGCTTTGGAAGGCAATGCCGCTCACGCTAATTATGCGCCTTGCAGCCTTGCTGAACTGCATGCCAAGGGTTACCAGTACTGGGCCTTGGGGCATGTGCACGAATACGCTATGTGGCGCGGCCAGTCGCTAGTGGTTTTTCCCGGCAACTTGCAGGGCCGCCACATTAGGGAAACCGGCCCTAGGGGCGCAGTTCTGGTCAGCAGCGATGCCGCTGGCGACCTTGAAGTCGAACGCATCTATGTCGATGTGGTGCGTTGGCATAGTCTTGAGGTGGATGCCTCACTATGCCAGTCGCTGGAACAAGTCGCACGTCGTATTGGCGAGGCACTGGAAGGCTTGCTGGTTGATAAGCATGCCAATATGCCGCTGGCCGTCAGGGTCGTCGTCATCGGTCAAACGCCGGCGCATGGAGAGCTGTTCGGCATGGAGGCGCAATTGCGCATGGAGGTTTTGGCATTTATTGCCGCCTTGGGCAACGACAGGCTATGGCTGGAAAAGGTCAGGTTAGCCACCCAGGCGGTTGACGACGGCCAGGCACTGCGGCAGCGTGCCGATGCCTTAGCCGATTTGCAGGATTTGCTCGAAAATGCTGAAACCGATCCTGATTTTCTTGAAGGCTTGCGCGATGATCTATCCGCATTGATCAGCAAGGCTCCATTAGAGCTGAGGCTGGCAGTCCCGTACTTTGACGATATAAAAAATGGCGATCTTGGGCCCCTATTGCGTGAAATCAGGCCTTCTTTGATTGCTCATTTGGCTAAGGCGGAATAGACATGCGATTTAACCGTCTTGATCTGGTCCGCTACGGCAAGTTTACCGATAGCCGTCTGGCGTTCCCGCATTCCCGGCGCGACTTTCATATGGTTGTCGGCCCCAACGAAGCCGGCAAGTCCACGTTGCGCCAGGCATTCTACGATTTGCTATTCGGCTTTCATGCACGCACGCCGCTGGATTTTCTGCACCCCAAAAGCGAACTCAGGCTTGGCGCCGTCATTGAGCAGGCGGGCGGCCTCCTGGAGTTCCAGCGTACGAAAGGCAACAAAAATACATTGCGGGGCGCCGACGATTTGCCGCTGCCCGACGCCACGCTGGATCCCTACCTGGGCACCGCCACTGGCGATTTCTTCGACAAGATGTTTGGCCTGGATCACCCGCGCCTAGTGCAGGGCGGCAACGATATGCTGAAGGCGCAGGATGATGTCGGGCAGGTGCTGTTTCAGGCCGCGGCGGGCGTTGCGAGCCTTGGTAAAGTTTACGATGCCTTGCAAGCCGAGGCGTCTTTGCTTTGGGCGCCAAAGAGGTCCAAGGACCGGCAATGGTACATCGCACAAGCGCAACTGGACGAGGCCAATGCGGCGTTAAAGGCGGTAACTGTGCGTACCCGCGAATGGGTCGAAGCGCATAAACGAGTACAGGATTTGCAAGCGGCGGTCCAAGAACAACGGGAACAGCACAGACAATTACTGGCCAAGCGAACCAGGCTGGAGCGTATACGCCGTCTGGCGCCCGGCGCAAGCATGCTGGCCGAAAACGAGAGGTTGTTGCGGGAGCTAGGTCCGGTGGTAGAACTGCCTGTTGATGCGGGCGCAATCCTGGCGTCGGCGGAAATCGAACTGGCCAGGGCGGAGCAAAGGCTGTCCACCCACGATGCGGAAGCGGGAAGACTACAGAAGCTGCTGTCGGGCATTGTGGTTGACGAACGCGTGTTGGCGTTGGCCGAAGATATCGAAGCGTTGGACGCTTTGCGTCATCGATACAGTACCCATTCACAGAATATTGAGCGCTATGAAGGGGAGGTGGCGTCGCTATGGAAAGATGCCGCCGACGCCGCACTGCAGTTAGGCTGGAAGCTTGCTCAAACGCATACGGAATCCGACTTTCTAGCCCTTCAGGCGCGTTTGCCGATACTGCCCGCCAGGCGACATATAGAACAGCTTTTGCGCGATCATAGTAGTCTGGTGCAGGCGCTGCAGTCGACGGAAAGGGCGATGCAAAGCAGACGGTCCGAAATAGAAACTTTGAAAGCCAGGTTGGCTGATTTGCCTGTCGTCGAGGTTCAGCCCACATTGCGTGCGGCACTGAGCCTCGCTGTTTCGCAGGGTGAACCGGAAACGGCGCTGCGCAAGGCGGTGGTAATGGCTGGCAAAGCGCAGGCAGAGTTCGATCAGGCTATGTCGGCTTTGGCGGGCGATTGTAGAACCGTGGATAAGCTTATGGCCTTGCGGACGCCGTCGGCGCAGGATCTGGCGCGCCTAAGCGCCGAGCGCCAGGAATTGGTGTCTGATCTGAAAGCGGCGAAGGCCAGGCATGTTGAGCTGATGGGCATAGTGCAAGAGCGCGAACTGGCGATACGTCAGTACCAGCAATTACATCACCTTGTTACGCAAGGTGATGTCGCACAGGCACGTAGCGAGCGCGATAACGTCTGGCTGTCTATATCCAGCGGCGCGGTGGCGTTGCCAGAGGCGGCGCAAGCCTTCGAACAACACATTGGCCAGGCCGATGCGCTTGCCGATGCCCGGCTGGACAACGTTCAAGAAGCCGCCGAACTGCAAAGTCGTCAGCATCAGCTCGAACACGAGCTACAGAAACGCGATCATGCCAGAAGCATGCTGTTGGCCAGCGAAACGAGGTTGCAGGAGTTCGATGACCGCTGGGACGCGACTTGCCGTCCTCTCGGTTTACAGTCCATGACGCTGGAACAGGTTGGGGACTGGTTAAAGCAGAGAGATAAAGCACTGGCCGCGGCCGAAAAGCTGACCACGGCCAGCCAGGCTCACGAAGAGCTTGTCGCCGAGCAGTCGCAGGTGGTGGCGGGCTTGCGACTAGCGTTGCTAGCTGCGGGCTTGCCCGTAAGCGATATTGGAAGTCTTTCGGCCTTGCGCATGCAGGCCGATGACTATGTAGGGGCTGCAGAAACGGCCAAGGTGCGCAGGGCGGCGTTGGCAGACCAATTAATGCAGGCCGAGCCTATATTGGCCGAACTGCAAGCCGCCAGGGATACGGCGCTTGGCGAAATGGATCGTTGGCGCCAGGATTGGGCGATTGCTTTGGGCAATGCCGGCCTGCCTGTCGAGAGTGATACTGCGGCCGTACAAGGCGCGTTGAGCTTGATGGAAATCATTGCTGAGAAACTGAAGCATATACGGCAAAGACACGTCGAACACATCGATGTGATGCTTAGCGAATTGCAAGGGTTTTCCTCTGGCGCCACGCAGATAGTGCAGGCGCTGGGTGACGATAGCGTCAGTGGCGATGCCGGACAAATCAGCCAGGCGCTTAGCGCCAGATTGTCTTTGGCGCGGCAGTTGCACAAGCAAGCCACGGATGTTGCGAAGCAGCTGGATCATGCGCAGTCCGAATCCAGACTGGCGCATGGTTCGATTCAGGCTGCCAGCGCAAACCTGCAGCCCTTGTTGCAACGTGCGTCAGCTGAGGATCAAGAGCAGTTACGGTTTGCGATCAGTCAGTCCGACAGGCAAAGAAGCCTGGCTCAAGCGGTGGCCCATGCCAGCGCAGAGCTGTTGAAAAATGGCGATGGCTATACCCGCGAACAAATACAAGAAGAAATCGAGGGTGCAGATTTGGCCCAGCTTACCGCCGATCTGGATACCCTGAATGCCGATATCAATACCGCTATGGCAGAGCAGACGCGCATAGCGGTTGAGCTGGCCGACGCGGTACGCAAGCTGGAAAGCATCAGCGGTACCGACGCGGCCGCCAAGGCTGAATCGCAGCGGCAAGAGGCGCTATCGGGTATGGCTGATGCCACGGAGCGGTATATCAAGGTGTTCACCGCTGCGCGTTTATTGCGTTGGTCTATCGACAGATACCGCGAAGAAAAGCAAGGACCTATGCTGGCCCGGGCTGGTGCCATTTTTTCGCAGTTGACCTTGGGCTCCTTTGAGCGCCTGGCCGTTGATTTCGACCGCGAACCCATGGTGCTGGAAGGGGTGCGCGCCGACGGGGGCAAAGTCGGCATAGGCGGTTTGAGCGACGGGACGCGCGATCAGTTGTATCTGGCTTTGCGTTTGGCGGCCTTGGAACTGCATTTGCAACAAGCGGCACCGTTGCCGTTTATTGCGGATGATTTGTTCATCAATTACGACGATGCCAGGGCTAAGGCAGGGTTACAGGCCCTGGCCGCGCTGTCTGAGCAGACGCAAGTTATTTTCCTGAGCCATCATGATCATCTGCTTGACACCGCGCGCAGTGTATTTGGTGATGATATGAATGTACTGGTGTTGTAGACAGTGGTGGCTTATATGACTTTATCGTATAAGCATAGTGAATAAAAATTCTTGTGGGGTATTAAGTCAGTCAGTAAAGTGCGATATAACCAAACCGCAAGATGAAACTTAATGAAGCTGTCCTTCAAGAATATAGAAAAGCAGTTCTCTGGCCTGAAGGTCATCGAGAACTTTAGCCGCGACATTGAGGACGGCGAGCTTGTTGCGCTGGTAGGCCCCTCGGGCTGTGGGAAATCGACCTTGCTGCATATTGCCGCCGGCCTGGAAATGCCTTCTGGCGGAGCCATGTTGGCCGATGGGCTGCCCGTGCAAGGGCCCCATCCTGAGCGCACATTGATGTTCCAGGAAAACGCGCTGTATCCATGGCTGACGCTGGAGCACAACGTGGCGCTGGCGCTCGAGTTTCAAAAAAACGACAAAAAGGATGCGCGCCGCCAGGCTCGTGAATGGCTGGGAAAGGTCAATCTCGCAGGCTTTGAAACCTATTACCCGCATCAGGTTTCGGGTGGCATGCGCCAACGCGCCGCGCTGGCTCGCGCTTTTATCTCGCATCCTAAAGCGTTGTTGCTGGACGAGCCTTTTGGCGCGCTGGACGCGCTTACCAGGATGACGTTGCAAGATGCGCTACGCCAATTGATACGCGAAGCTGGTCCGACAGTGCTCCTGGTTACACATGATGTCGACGAGGCCTTATTCCTGGCGGACCGCATTCTGGTGTTCAGCCCGCGCCCAGCGACGGTGCTTAAGGAGTTCACTCTGGCGCGGCATGAAAAGACCCATGATTTATCGGAATTCGCCGCCATGCGCAGGGAAATTTTAGGGCTGCTTGGGATTCATGCCGAACAGGATGAAGTCGCAAAATTAATAGAGGAAATAGAAGTATGAAGCTGTCACGTTTATTGATACCGGCATTGGTCGCATTGACTATGGCTGGTCAGGTCATGGCTGCAGAAAAATTCAAGGTTGGCTATTTGCGTGTCATGGATGACGCGCAGGCCATCGCCGCGTACGAAGGTGGTTTTTATAAGAAGCACGGTCTGGATGTTGAACTGGTCGAATTCAAATCAGGTACCGATTTGATTAAGGCCATTGTCGGCGGCCAACTGGACACTGGGGTATTGGGCTTTACCAATGCCGCTTCGTGGTCGTCCAAGGGTGCGGACCTTAAGGTCGTGGGTGGTGCACAGCACGGCTTTCACGCCATTGTGGTGCGCGAAGACGCCAATATCAACGATGTCGCTGGTCTTAAAGGGCGCACGCTGGCTTCGCAAAAAGAGGGCAGCACGGCAGACACCGTATTGCGCGGCGTCGTATTGAAAAACGCGGGGCTGAAGCCCGAAGATTTGACGATCATGGGTGTAAGCCCGCAGGTCGCCGTCCAGTCGCTGGTTGGCAACCGTGTGGAAGCCGCATTTTTGTTCGAGCCGCAGGCCAGCATTGCCCAACTGATCGCCCCTGTTAAGCAAATTTATGAAATCGGTGCGGTCTGGCCATTTCCGTGCATGGTTGTGATTACTTCCGGCGACACGCTGAAAAACAACAAGGAAGGCGTCTGGAAGTCGCTGGACGCCCAGCGTGAAGCGATTGAGCTGATGCAAAGCAAGCCTGAAGAGGCTGCCAAGCTTATCGCCAGCTACTTCATCGCAGAACCTACGCTCAAGACCTTGAAGCATGGCGATGTGCCGCGTGAAGATGTCATCCGCGACGCGATCAAGAGCCAAACATTCAGCCCGGTGCTGACCGACGCGGAACTGGATCGCATGCAGGAAATTGCCGATATCCTGCAAGAGCAGGGTTCCTTGAAGACAAAGGATGGCGGCAAGTTCGACGTCAAGAGCATTGTTGACCTTGAATGGCAAAACACCCGCAAGCTGTAATTGGCCTGTCGACCTACTCCTGAAGATGGCCGGCTCAAACCGGCCATCTTGATTTAGAAGCATTTATGAGCACCCAGATTCGTCTTTCCGGTTATCGAAAAAAACTCGCCATGGTGGTTGCCGTCGCCGCCATTTTGTTGTTCTGGCAAATTGCCGCCTGGTTTTTACCTGACTTCCTGATGCCAGGCGTACCCGCCGTCATGGTCCGCTTGTGGGAAGACGTTCAAACCAGCGAGTTTCGCAGTGTGCTGGCGGGCAGCCTGACGCGCTTGGGCTTTGGTTACGGTTTTGCGTTGTTGTTTGGCATTGGTTTTGGCCTGATCGGCGCTGTATTGTTCTTCTTTCGTGAAGTGCTCAAGTCCGCCATTATTATCCTGCAGTCGATTCCGTCGATTGCGTGGGTCCCGCTGTTCCTGATCATGATGGGGTTCGGCAATATGCCCATCATCGTTGTGATCGCCTTGGCCGCCTTTTTTCCCGCAGCGTTGTCGGTCATGAATGCCACGGAAAGTGTGCTCAACGTACACGTATCCGCAGCACGTGTGATGGGGGCAAGCCGCTGGGACATGCTCAAAAGGGTTTATCTGCCCGCAGTCATGCCAGAATTGATTACCGGCGCGCAGCTGGCTTTCGGTAACGCCTGGCGGGCTTTGATTTCGGCTGAAATGTTGATTGGCTTCGGCCAAGGCCTGGGGCGGTCGTTGGCTTATGCCGGCGAGACTGCCGACATGATAGGTGTCATGGCCAATATTCTTACCATCGCCATCTTGGCGACTCTGATTGACCAAGTCATCCTGGAAAACCTGAAGCGTCGTTTGTTGCGTTATCAATACGTCTAGCCATGAATACCTGTGTCCCACATCGCCCTGTTCGATTGAATCATCTGCTTGCCGCCGTGGCGGCAGCGTGTTCAGTTGGGTTGGCTTGGCCAGCATATGGGGCCGTGGAACTTGTCCCTGCCGGCACACTGACCGTCGGCGTCGAATACGCGCCGCCAGCCTTTGTGGGTGGGGCGAAGGTACGTACGCCTGAAGGTATCGATGCATTATTGGTCGATGATATTGCGCGCCGTTTGTCGGCCAAGGCCCAGATGACGCTGTTTACCCAGGCAAATCCCACACAGCCGCTAGAGGATGGCAAGGTAAGAGTCGTGTTGGCTCCTGTTGCCGAAACTGACGCCGCTAGCGCTTCGTCGCGTGTCATTCCTACCGGTTACTCTGCTGGTGCGATGGCGATTATGCGATCGGATACCGACATAAAACAATGGAATCAGTTACAGGGGCGCACTGTATGCCTGGCCGAGGGCGGAAGGTATGTTGGGATGCTGGCTGAAAAATACGGGGCCATCGAAAAGGTTTTCAAGGCACCGGCCGACTCCTTGCTGGCGTTGCGCATAGGGGAATGCGATGCCGCGGTGCACGATAGTGCAATGCTTAATGAGCTGATCAAGCTGCCCGAATGGAAAAAGTTTTCGGCCCGCTTGCCCGTCCAAGACCTCAAACCCCTTGCTTTTGTCGTTGCAAGCAATGACGCCGAATTGGCCGATTACTTGAAGCAGGCAGTCAAAGCGTGGGCAAACAGTCAGCATCTGGAAAAAATCACCAAGGCAGCTGTGCAGGATATTGCGTTCGAGGTTTACCTGGACCAGACCGTTACTGATTGCCACTAGAGTTTTTTTTGGCCGAGGTGTTTACAGGAGTCGCGGCAGCGCAAGCGCGCGAGAGGTCGAAGCCGTGGGAGTCGAGCCGGCATTGGCGCCAAGGTCGTGCTGGGGGCGGTTTTTCGTTCTTGAGAAAGTCGGGTGTGTCG
>NZ_JBEBUX010000122.1:0-12054 GCF_040393045.1 Pollutimonas bauzanensis
GGCTGAATCCTCCCATCATTCTTGCCTTGAGTCCGAACACCATGTCTCGCAATACAGAACTATTTGAACGCGCCTGCCAAACGATACCCGGCGGCGTCAACTCCCCGGTCAGAGCCTTTCGCTCGGTGGGCGGATCACCGCGCTTCATTACGCGCGCACAAGGGCCCTACATGTGGGACGCCGACGGTGTCCAATACATCGACTACGTCGGCTCCTGGGGCCCTGCCATCCTTGGCCACGCACACCCCGAAGTCATTCGCGCCGTACAGGAAGCTGCCGTTCACGGCCTGTCGTTCGGCGCCCCTACCGAAGGCGAAATCGAAATTGCCGAAGCCATCGCCGCACGCCTGCCTTCCATCGAAAAAGTAAGGCTGGTCAGTTCCGGTACCGAAGCCACCATGACCGCCATCCGATTGGCCCGTGGCGCGACCGGACGCTCGAAGATCATCAAGTTCGAAGGCTGCTACCACGGCCACGCCGATAGCCTGCTGGTCAAGGCGGGGTCTGGGATGCTGACCTTCGGCAACCCGACCTCGGCCGGTGTCCCACCTGAGTTCATCAAGCACACCCTGGTGCTTGACTACAACAAGCTGGACGCCGTCGAAGCGGCGTTTAAAGAATTCGGCGCAGATATCGCCTGCATTATCGTAGAACCGATTGCCGGCAACATGAACTTGATCAAGCCTGTACCAGGCTTCCTGGAAGGCCTGCGCTCGCTGTGCACGCAGTACGGCGCATTGTTGATTTTCGACGAAGTCATGACGGGCTTTCGCGCCGGGCCGCAAGGCGTACAAGGCCTGACGGGTGTCACGCCCGATATCACCACGCTAGCCAAAGTCATTGGCGGCGGGATGCCTGTGGGCGCCTTTGGCGGCCGTGCCGACATCATGGAGCACATCGCTCCCATCGGCAACGTCTACCAGGCGGGCACGCTATCGGGCAACCCTGTCGCTGTAGCGGCAGGGTTGGTGACCCTGAAGCTTCTGGCAGAGCCTGGTTTCTACGACCGCCTGTCTGCCCAGTCGAAGAAACTGACAGAAGGTCTCGCCGAACGCGCCAAAGCGGCTGGCGTCACCATGTGCACAGACCATGTCGGCGGGATGTTCGGCCTTTATTTCCGGGAAAGCATACCGACAACTTTCGAAGAAGTCTCAACTTGCGACGTTGAGCTTTTCAAGAAATTCTTCCACGGCATGCTGATCAAAGGGGTGTACTTTGCCCCGTCGGCATTCGAAGCTGGATTTATTTCATCAGCTCATGATGACGCGGTTATCCAGACTACGCTGGATGTGGCGGAAGAGGTTTTCGCCAAGCTGTAAGCGTTGCTTATTCAACATGACCGACGCCGGGTTAAGGGCCTTCACCCTTAATCCGGCAAGGCCGTAGCAAGAGGCCACCAGAACTTCATTCCGGTATAACAACCTACGCTGCTGGCACTACCGCCGTCACTTCAATTTCAACGCGGGCACGGTCTTCAATCAAGTCGGCAACCTCGACCGCTGTCATGGCAGGATAATGACGCCCGATGATCTCGCGATAATGACGTCCTACGTCACGTAAAGCTGCCACATACTCTTGCTTGTCACAGACGTACCACGTCATCCGGGTAATGTGCTCAGGCCCTGCGCCGCCCTCCTTCAGAATTGCTACGATATTTTTTAATGTCTGGCCGACTTGTTCGGCAAAATCATCGGTTTCAAATTGCTGCTGCGCGTTCCAGCCCACCTGTCCTCCCACAAACACCAGCCGACTGCCCACTGTCATTTCCGTCATAATGCCGTTGGCATAGCCACGCGGCTCGAGCCATGTTGGCGGCTGCAAAGTATTCATTTCCGTTCCCCTTGTTCAATGGCTTTCTGACGCAATACGAACCGCTGCAATTTCCCGGTTTCTGTGCGTGGCAGGCTGTCGACAAATTCGACAGCCCGTGGATATTTATAAGGAGCAATCTGCGCCTTGACGTGTTCCTGCAAGGCCTTGACCATCGCTGCATCCGCAGCGGTCCCTGGTTTGAGCACTACGAAAGCCTTGACGATACTGCCCCGATCAGAATCAGGCTGGCCGACCACACCGCACTCCGCTACCGCGTCGTGCAATAGCAATGCGCCTTCCACTTCAGGCCCGGCAATGTTGTAGCCAGCCGAAACGATCATGTCATCGTTACGGGCCTGGTAGTACAGGTAGCCATCTTCATCCATGGAAAAAGTGTCGCCTGGCAGATTCCAGCCATGCTGCACGAATACAAGCTGACGCTCATCATCCAGGTAGCGGCATCCTGTCGGCCCCTTCACCACCAACCTTCCTACTACTCCTGGCTCGACCTGTTGAAAATTTTCATCGACGACTTGCGCCACGTAGCCAGGAACCACTTTGCCGATGGCGCCTTGCCTGACTTCGTTTCCGGAACTGGACACGTACACATGAATCATTTCCGTGCCGCCGATGCCGTCTATCATTTCTATGCCCGTGGACTTTTTCCACAGCTGCCGGGTCGCGTCGGGCAAGGCCTCTCCGGCCGAAACCGAGTTCTTTAACGAAGAGAGGTCGTAATTGCCAACCATCGCCGCCATCTGTCGATAAAAGGTGGGCGCGGTGAAAGTCATGGTGACCCCGAAATCCTGGACCGTCGCCAGCAAGTCATCGGGAGTCAACCTCTCTGCAAGCACTGAGCACGCGCCGACTCGCAAAGGAAAGCACAGCAAACCGCCCAGGCCGAAAGTAAAAGCCAAAGGCGGCGTACCGCAAACGACATCGTCCGCCTGCATTTTCAGCGTGTGGCGTGAAAAGGTATCGCACATGGCCAGCACGTCGCGATGGAAATGCATGCAGCCTTTGGGCTTGCCTGTCGTGCCGCTGGTAAATGCGATAAGGCATACATCATCAATGGCGGTATCGCAGGCTGGAAACGTATCGGGCTTACCAGCCGCCAGCGTATCCAGGCTTTCCGGCCCATCATCGTGAAAATAACGGACATGACCTAGCTGCGGGCAAAAACCAGGATGGTTCGGGTTACGACAATGTTCGATCTCCTGTGCAAGCCGGTGGTCGCACAACACCGCCTGTACCCTGGCCTTGTCGATGATCTGTTTAAGCTCGAAAGCGCGCAGCAAAGGCATGGTGGGCACCGTGACCAGGCCCGCCTTGACGGCAGCCAGCCAGGATGCGGCCATCATCACATTATTGGGGCCGCGCAACAGCACGCGGTTACCCGGCTGCAAGTGCATATCCTGGACAAGCACATGCGCTATCTTGTTTACCAAGCCTGCCAGCTCGCGGTAATCCATGCTGCGCTGGCCCGAAGCTTCCCGCCAGCGCAAGGCGATCCTGTCGCCCTGCCCTTGCGCAATTCGCTCGTCCACGAGAGCCGCTGCACAATTGAGCCGTGCCGGGTAAGCCACATCGGGGTTGCCATCGAGCAACAGTTCTGGCCACTGATCCAGCGGCGGCAAATGGTCACGCGAAAATGTGTCGGTATGTGCTGAGGCTTCCATGCTTGTCTCCTGTCTCGTTGCAGTGCAAAGACGCCAATGTCGCCGCGATGGGCGAGGCGCTGCCGCGGTATCAACGGTCTTCGCCGTCCTTGAGCAATTCCCGCGCAATAATCAGTTTCTGCACTTCCGTCGCGCCTTCGTAAATGCGCAGAGCACGAATTTCCCTATATAGCTTTTCTATGGGAGCACCCGACACCACGCCCGCCGCGCCAAACATCTGTAAAGCGCGATCTATGATGCGTTGCGCCGACTCGGTTGCGGCCATTTTGGCCATGGCCGCTTCACGCGTTGTGCGCACGCTTTTTACATCTCGCAGCCATGCGGCCCGATACGTCAATAATGCGGCGGCATCGATGTCACATGCCATTTCGCCCAGCGCCGCCTGCGTCAACTGCAGATCGCCTAGCGTCTGACCAAACATATGCCGCGACTTGGCTCTATCCAATGCCAGCGCAAGCGCATGGCGTGCAAAACCCAGGGCTGCTGCCGCTACCGAAGCCCGAAAAATATCCAGCGTCATCATGGCAAGCTTGAAGCCCTGCCCCGCGTCGCCCAGGCGATGCGTCGCCGGGACACGGCAATTGTTGAAGCTCAAAGTCGCCAACGGATGTGGCGCAGTCACATCAATGCGTTCGGATATCGACAAACCGGGCGTATCGGCATCCACCACGAAAGCGCTGATACCCCGCGCCCCGGGGGCTTCGCCGGTGCGCGCGAACACGCAGTAGAAGTCCGCGATGCCGCCGTTGGATATCCAGGTTTTTTCACCGTTGAGCACGTAGCTGTCGCCTTCCTGCCGCGCCTCGCACGACATGGCCGCGACGTCGGATCCCGCCTCGGGTTCCGATAGGGCGAAAGCCGCAATCGCCTTGCCGCTGGCGACTCTGGGCAAATAGTCCTGGCGAATGGCTTCGCTGCCTGCCAGCGAAATTGCGCCGCTACCCAGCCCTTGCATCGCAAATGCGAAGTCAGCCAAGCCATCGTGGCGGGCCAGCGTTTCGCGCATGATGCATACAGCCCGTGAGTCGATTTCAGGCCATCGTCCGCCCCACTGGCCATCCGGCCCTTGCGGAACAACCATACGCAACCAACCGGCTGCGCCCAACTCCCTGACCAAATGTCGGCAGGCAGCGTCGGTATCCGAGTGATCAACCGCAGACAGCGTACGCAGGCACCACTCGTCCAAACCCGCCGCCAGCTCTTGGTGCCGCTGATCGAAGAAAGGCCACTCCAGCCAACTTGCGGGATTCATTCAATCACCTTCGAAAACGGGTTTCTGCTTGGCGACAAAGGCGTCGTAAGCACGGCGGAAATCCTTGGTCTGCATGCAAATCGCCTGAGCCTGCGCTTCGGCTTCTATGGCTTCATCCACACCCATATTCCATTCCTGATGCAACAGTTTCTTCGTCATACCATGCGCGAAGCTTGGCCCGTCAGCCAATTGCCTGGCCAGTTTTTGAGCCGCTCCCAGCACCGCATCGGACTCCTGCAGACTATTGAAAAAACCCCAGTTCATTCCTTCCTCGGCCGTCATGGCCCGGCCGGTATACAGCAGTTCCGACGCCCTGCCTTGACCTATCATCCGTGGCAGCAAGGTGCAGGCGCCCATATCCGCGCCCGCCAGACCTACCCGCGTAAACAGAAAGGCGGTGCGGGCCTGCGGCGTGCCCAAGCGCATGTCCGAGGCCAAGGCAATCATTGCGCCAGCGCCGGCACAAATACCATCGACCGCCGCCACGATAGGCTGAGGACAAGCGCGCATGGCCTTGATCAAGTCGCCGGTCATGCGGGTAAAGTCCAGCAGTTCGGGCATGGTCATGCGCGTGAGCGGCCCGATGATTTCGTGGACATCGCCGCCAGAACAAAAATTCGCACCCGCACCAGTGACAACGACCGCTTTGATATCGGTGGCATATACCAAGCTGCGGAATAAATCGCGCAGTTCTGCATAAGAATCGAAAGTCAGGGGGTTCTTGCGCTCTGGGCGGTTCAACGTAACGGTGGCGACTTTGCCATCGTCAGAAACTTCCCATAGGAAATTCCTGGCTTGGTAGCCTGCGCAAGGACCTTTATGGTCCGCCATGCTATGTACTGCTGTTTGCATTCGTGTTCTCCTTTGATAATGGCTGGCCCTAGCCCACCATGACTTCCCCGCCATCCACCGGGATAGCCTGGCCACTGATACCCGCCGCGCCAGGCTGGCATAGCCACGCCACCGCATCGGCGACTTCGCCGGGCTGTATCAACCTGCCCTGCGGATTGCGCCCGGCCAGCTTGGCCATGGCCTGCTCTGCTGACATGCCAGTCTTTTGTGTAATGTTGGCGATCGCTTCGTGCACGATTTCAGTTTCGGTATACCCAGGACACACGGCATTGACGGTTACGCCTTTCGTGGCGGTTTCCAGAGCCAGCGCTCTTGTGAGCCCGATGACGCCATGCTTGGCAGCACAATAAGCGCTGACATAGGGATAGCCGATAAGACCTGCTGTGCTGGCGACATTGACAATACGCCCCCAGCGGCGTTCCAGCATGTCCGTCAGCGCTGCCTGCATGCAGTGAAACGTACCGGTAAGATTGACCGCAATCATCTGCTGCCAATCAGCCTCATCCAGTTTGTCGAAACGTTCGCTGACTGCCTGCCCCGCATTGTTGATCAAGATATCGACGGGGCCGAAGCGATCCTTTGCTTGCCCAAACACGCGCCGCACATCAGCTTGTTGCGAAATATCGCCGCTGGCATAAGCGACCTGCCCGCTATCCGCGAGCTTGGCCACTGCTTGCTCCAGGGACTCAACGCCTCGGCCCACCAGCGTTACGCTGGCTCCCATGTCCGTCAATCGCTGAGCGATCGCATACCCGATTCCGCGCGAGCCGCCCGTCACCAATGCATGTTTGCCTTCAAGGCTCTTGCTCTTCGTCATTTTCCTATCGGCAGCGCATACGCGGCCGCTCGTTCGAAATTGGTTTCTAATTGGCGCTTGGCCGGGAAGTACTGCTTGGGCCAACTGACATCCGTTGCGCCGATGCGGGCCGACTCACGCAAAGTCCAGGCGGCATCAGCCAGGTGGGGACGCGCCAGTGCGCACAAATCGGCCCGGCCCGACGCAATAATGCTGTTGACGTGATCAGCCTCGAAAATCGCCCCTACGGCAATCGTCGGAATATGCGCTTCATTGCGAACCCGATCAGCAAAGGGCGTTTGGTACATACGGCCATACACCGGCTGTTCAGCCTTGCTGACCTGGCCGGATGAGCAGTCCACCATATCCACCCCTGCCTCCTTGAAGCGCCCGGCGATTTCAATAGCGTCATCTGCCGTTATCCCGCCTTCCACCCAGTCATGCGCGGAAATACGCACAGACATGGGAAGATCTTCAGGCCAGACCACCCGCAGCGCCTTGAAAATCTCCAGCGGATAACGCAGTCGGTTCTCTAGCGAGCCGCCGTATTCATCAGTGCGCTGGTTGGTAAGCGGTGAAATGAAACTGGACAACAAATAGCCGTGTGCACAGTGCAATTCCAGCCAGTCAAAGCCGGCCTGGGACGCACGCACCGCAGCCGCTGTAAATTCATCGCGCACCGCATCCATTTGTGCGCGCGTCATAGCTTGAGGCACCTGAGACACACCTTCGATATAAGGCAATGCCGAAGCAGACACCAGGGGCCAATTGCCCTCAGGCAGCGGCATATCGGTACCATCCCAGCTAACGCGAGTCGACCCCTTGCGCCCGGCGTGGCCCAACTGAATGCCAATATGGGCATCGCTATTTTGATGAACAAAATCGACAATACGCTTGAAAGCCAGCATTTGCCCATCTGTCCAAAGCCCCGGGCATCCAGGGGTAATGCGCGCCTCTGGAGAAACGCAGGTCATCTCCACCATAACCAAGCCGGCCCCACCCATCGCCCGGCCGCCCAAATGCACAAGGTGGAAGTCGCCTGGAACACCGTCGACACTGGAATACATCGCCATGGGCGACACCACAATGCGATTCTTCAGTCTGATGCTGCGCGCCGTGTAAGGCGTAAGCATGGGAGGCAACGGGCGCCCGTTGTCATGCAGCGCGCCGGCCTTGTCCGCCATCCACCGCTCATAGCCCTCCAGCCAGCCAGCGTCTCGCAAGCGAAGATTTTCGTGGGAAATACGCTGAGAACGCGTCAGCAACGAATAGGCGAACTGTTCGGGCTCAAAATCGGCATATCGTGCAACGCTTTCAAACCACTCTGTGGAATTGCGCGCCGCATTCTGGATTTTCAACACTTCAACACTGCGAACATCCTGGTAATGCTGCAACGCTGCCGGCAAATCGTTGCCGTGCGCCACAATGGATCGATTCAACTCAATGGCATCTTCAAGCGCCAGCTTGGTGCCCGATCCGATAGAGAAATGCGCCGTGTGGGCCGCATCGCCCATCAATACAATCGGTACGCTGCGGCCATCAGACAAGGTCTGCTGATGCACCCAGGTATCGCAGATGACGCGGGGAAAACGAATCCAGATAGCCGACCCGCGCAAATGACCCGCATTGGAAATCAAGGCATTGCCGCCCAACCAGGGCGCGAACAGCTGCTCACAATAAGCAATGCCGTCTTCCTGGCTCATCGCCTCCAGGCCGGCCGCCCGCCAGGTTTCGTCCAGCGTCTCGACAATAAAGGTCGACATGCCTGGCTCATATTGATAAGCATGGGCTTGAAACCACCCGTGCTCAGTGTGCACGAACGCGAAGGTGAAGGCGTCGAAAGTCTGCTTGGTGCCCAGCCAAACAAAACGGCATTGACGGGTATCGATGTCGGGCTTGTAAATGTCGGCATAACGCGCGCGGACCTTGCTGTTTAAGCCATCCGAAGCAATAACCAGATCCGCCCCATACTTTTCAGCCACTGCCTGGTCATCGGCGACATCCGTTTCAAAAACCAGATTCACGCCGATTTCTTCACAGCGCGACTGAAGAATATTCAACAACTTTTTGCGACCGATACCGATGAACCCATGGCCGCTGCTGCGCATGCTGCGGCCCTTGTAATGGATCTCGATATCGTCCCAATGGTTGAACGCATCGCTGATTTGGCGCGCAGAAACCGGATCGGCCTCTTTCAGGTTTTCCAGGGTCGCATCGGAAAAGACCACTCCCCAGCCGAACGTGTCATAAGGGCGATTGCGCTCCACAACCGTCACATCGTGTCCAGGATCGGCAAGCTTCATCAGCAAACCGAAATACAAGCCGGCCGGCCCTCCTCCTATGCACACGATTTTCATGGTCTTGCTCCGGACACTTGGTTGGGATTTGCTTTAAGCTTAAACTATATAGTCAAAAAAATTGGCGCGCAAGAAATTTTACTTGCCGCCAAAACAAATGTCCTCTTCGCAGCTCTAGACAGCAGTCCAAGTCCAGCGCTGCCGGCCTGTTCACCTGCTTTCTTACCCTGCGGACAAGCCATTGATCGCCTGCAGCAGGCTAGTGCGGGATTGCCCTACGACAGCCCCGCGCCAGTCATCATGATCAGGATAGAACGCAGCCTTGTGAGCCGCCTTCATTGCCCTGCGCTGGGCCGGATCCGCATCCTTGTGGCAGCCCAGCCAGCGATCACCGCGCAAGGCCAAAAACACCTCGTCCATAGGCACCGTGCCATACTCCTGCGCCATAAATGTCAGTTCCGGAACGTGGCTGCACTCTTCCAGCAAGGCCCGCATACCGGTTCCGCCAATATCGACAGTGCTTGAATCAGGATCCACCACAGAGACCACATCGGCTCCCCACCAGGACCGCGCCCGTTGATACTCGGGCTGCCCCTTTTGCACGAAGATCTTTTCCGCATGGCCGTATGGCCCCAAGCCGGTGTGATAGTCGATCCAGGCGATACGATCGCGATCTTTTCCGAACTGCCCAAGAATGTCGCGCAAGGTCAGGTTGCTCCATGATGGACTGAGCCCGCCATAAAACAGCCCATCGGGATGGCTGTACTGGCCCAGCATCATGCCCTCTCGATAGGCCTGCTCGCCTTCTGTAGTGATAAACGCCTGTATGGCCGCCGCGTTTTCCGCTCCAGGAGGCCACGACTCGGGAATCAACAACGGATGCAAAGCCAGATAATGCCTATTGTCAGGCAAGGGCTTGCTGAAATCGCAAAAATTACGATTCAAGTCAATATTGTCTTCATTAGTGCGATGTCCCCACGAGAACCCGTAGGGATTCACTGCATGGATCAGCAATATGCCAATGCCATTGGCCTGAGCCCTTTCGAGCAAGGCCTGATCATTAAGCAAGGCCACTTGGCACCCCGAACCGCAATAGCCCTCTTCTCCGTGCATGGCCGACGTCAGGATCAACAATGAGCGCGCATCAGTCGAACCGCAATATGCCACATCTGTCGTCAAGCTCTCGCCATCCACGCCTGACGCCGCAGGATTCACATAGGATTGCACATGACAGCCTTGCCGGGCAGCCGCCCCGAGGAAACGGCTCTTGGCATCAGCATAACTTTGACCGAAAAACGCTTGAAACATGATTGCCTCCCTTTTTCTTTTATTTTGAATATGTCTGCATAACATCAAAGACGTCAGTAGAACGGATCATTACACTACGCTCCACTTCCCTTGCTTCGCAAATTTAACACCGACAGGTAATTGAAGATTAAAATATCTACGTCGTTACCTTAAAGCCTACTATAGAACGTCATGAGCGCCACAGCACCCACGCCAAACACCCCCGACCTGGAAAGCCGCACTGTGCCCGAAGATCATCAAGATCTCCGGCTTTGGCTGCGCCTGCTCACTTGCTGCAACCTGGTGGAAAGCGAAATCCGCAGCCGCCTGCGTTCCGAATTCGAAACGACCTTGCCGCGTTTTGACTTGATGGCGCAATTGCAACGAGCGCCCGGCGGCATGAAAATGAGCGAACTATCGCGCCACATGATGGTGACCAACGGCAACATCACCGGAATCACCGATCAGTTGGAAAAAGAAGGCCTGGTCGAGCGCGTCAAGGTCGCCACTGACAGGCGCAGCTCGCTGATACGGCTAACGGCCAAAGGCAGGCGTACTTTCAAGAAAATGGCCAAATCGCACGAAGAATGGATACGCGCAATGTTCGGCGGCCTGTCGGAAGCCAGCCGCGGCACGCTATTCGAAGTACTCGGCGAACTCAAGTTATTGACTCAGCCCCAACTATCCGGCCGCCCCTGATAAAATCAACGCTTCGTCATCTTGCCGCAGCGCTCTGCGGCAAGCTTGCCCTACTTCACCCTATTTACTGCTGAGTCTTCGCCATGGCCGTCAATTTGTATATTCCACCGGAATCCCATATTTTTGCTGTAGCGGGTGTTGAAATCGGCACAGCCGAAGCCGGCATACGCAAAGCCAACCGTCGCGACCTGACTGTGTTTCGCCTGGCCGAAGGCAGCAGCGTGGCGGGCGTCTTTACACTGAATCGCTTTCGTGCCGCACCCGTGCAACTATGCGAAGCACATCTTGCCGCCGGCCAGGGCATACGCGCCATGGTCATCAATACCGGCAACGCCAATGCGGGCACAGGGGAAACCGGGCTACAGGCAGCCAAAGACACCTGCCAAGCGCTGGCAGGGCTGCTCGGCATCGAGCCCGCCCAAGTATTGCCCTTTTCCACCGGCGTCATCCTTGAACCGCTGCCAGTAGACCGTCTTACTGCGGGCTTGCCGCAAGCCATCGCCGACTTGCAAGACAATAATTGGTTCGCGGCCGCCCACAGCATCATGACCACCGACACGCAGCCAAAAATCGTGTCGCAACGGGTCGCTTTGGGCAATAACACCATAACGATTACCGGCATCAGCAAAGGCGCGGGCATGATTCGTCCGAACATGGCGACGATGCTGGGCTACTTGGCTACCGATGCCGGCATCGCCCCCGATTTGCTGAAAGAAATGGTTCGCAGCATTGCCGACCGTTCCTTCAACCGCATTACGGTTGACGGCGATACCTCGACCAATGACTCGTTCATTATCGTCGCCACTGGCAAAAGTCAGGTTCGCATCGACTCGACCTCGGATCCCCTGTACGAGCCGCTATACACAGCGCTGGCCGATGCCGCCACGGAACTGGCACAAAAAATCGTACGAGACGCCGAGGGCGCGACCAAATTCATGACTGTCCAGGTCGAGCAGGCAAAAACCAGCGAAGAAGCGCTGAAGGTTGCCTATGCCGTAGCCCAGTCGCCATTGGTCAAAACTGCCTTTTTCGCGTCAGACCCCAATCTGGGCCGTATTTTGTGCGCCATTGGTTACGCTGGAATCGCGGATCTTGATGTCAACGGTATCAATCTCTGGCTCGGCGATGTGCTGGTCGCTAAAAATGGCGGTCGCAATCCCGACTATCAAGAGGCGGATGGCCAGCGGGTCATGAAAGAGCCCGAGATTCTGGTTCGTATTGCGTTGGGACGCGGTGATGTGTCTGATACCGTTTATACCTGCGATTTTTCTCACGAGTATGTGAGTATTAATGCGGACTATCGGTCTTAATTAGCTGGCGCTCCTCTGTCGGTTTCTTGAGCGGCGGCTGCCACAGGGGGTGGGACTGGCTCAGCGCTTA
>NZ_JBEBUX010000123.1:0-12008 GCF_040393045.1 Pollutimonas bauzanensis
GACACACCCGCCTTTCTCAAGAACGAAAAACCGCCCCCAGCACGTCCGCACAGTAACGCGACCTTGCCGCCGATGCAGGCTCGACGCCCGCGAATTCGGCCTCTTGGCGCGCTTGCGCTGCCGTGAGTTCTGTAAACACCTTGGTTAAAAATACGCTAACGGCTACTGCATACCGGGCAAGCCGGATCACGCTTGAACCGCACAGTGTTCCATTGCATGGACAAAGCGTCCAGGCACAGCATACGCCCCACCAAGGGCTCACCCATGCCCGTCAGCACCTTGATGGCCTCGGCCGCCTGCATGCTGCCTACAATCCCCACCAGGGGCGCCAGCACCCCGGTAGTCGCGCAGCGCAGCTCTTCAACGTCGTCGGCTTCCGGGAATAGACAGTGATAACAAGGTGCGTCGTCAATACGCATATCGAAAACGCTGACCTGGCCGGCGAAGCGTATGGCTGCGCCCGACACCAATGGCTTGCGGTGCGCAACGCAAGCGCGGTTGACCGCGTGGCGCGTAGCGAAATTGTCGCAGCAATCGAGCACCAGATCAGCCAACGCCACCTGTTCGGCCAGTGCCTCGTCGTCAAGACGGCGAACCAGCGCCTGCACCTGCGTTTCAGGGTTCAACTGCGCCAGCATCAGTTTGCCTGACTCGGCCTTGGCCCAGCCTATACGGTCGGTGGTATGCAGGATTTGACGCTGCAAATTACCCAGCTCGACCTCGTCGTCGTCGGCCAGGACAATGTGCCCGACCCCTGAAGACGCCAGGTAAAAGGCGGCCGGCGAGCCCAGCCCGCCAGCACCGACAATAAGCACCCTGGCCGCCAGCAAGCGCTCCTGCGCTTCGATGCCGAATTCGTCCAGCAAGATATGCCGGGCATATCGCAGCAGTTGCAGGTCGTCCATTACTGAGCCTTGATCAGGCCTTCAGGCGTTATCCGGAAACGCTCGATTTTGGAGTTACTTGGGTTTATCGGACTTTTTTTTTCCGTTGCTGGCGTTTTACCATTAGGTTGCGCTGCCGAAGCGGCGGCCTTATCAGCCTTTACCACTTGACTGGGATCGGACTTTTTCACCGGCCGGCCTTCCAGCAAATTGATAGCCTGCTTCAGCTGATAATCGTCAGCGCCGCCAAATTCGAACATTTTCGGTTCGACCTCTTCTGCCTCGCTATCTTTGCCGGTGGCGGCTTCTTCAGCCTCGGCCGCGTTGACCAGATGCCGCTGCAAATCGACTTCGCGCGGCAGGCGGAACAGATTGCCCTGGGCGGTATCGTCTACGGCAATATCGGGATCGACACCGGTGACCTGGATAGAGCGGCCCGAAGGCGTGTAGTAGCGCGCGGTAGTCAGCTTGATGCCGGTGTCTTCGCTAAGCGGCAATACGCTTTGCACGGAACCCTTGCCGAAAGTGCGGTTGCCCAGGACCTTGGCCCGCTTGTGGTCTTGCAAGGCGCCGGCCACAATTTCCGAAGCCGAGGCAGAGCCCACGTTGACCAGCACCACCATCGGAACCGTTTTGCTCCAGCCGGCCAGGTTGGACAGGTAATCGGATGAACCGCTACCCCCGTTCAGGTAGCCGCGCATGTAGTCGCCGGGCTTGGCAAAGTATTCGCGATTAGAGGATGGCACCCGACCTTTGGTCGAAACCACCAGCACATCAGGCTTGAGGAATGCCGAGGACACGCCGATGGCGCTGTCCAGCAGGCCACCCGGGTCGTTGCGCAAATCAAGGATGAGCGCCTTGGGAGGCGCTTTGGCGCCCAGCGCATTGAGCTGCGTTACCAAATCGGACGCCGTGCGCTCCTGGAACTGGGCAATGCGCACATAGGCGATATTGTTGTCCAGCATTTTGCTGCGCACGCTGCGCACCTTGATCAGGTCACGCACAATGTTGACAACCAGCGGCTTGTCGCGGCCCTGACGAGCAATGGTCAGCACGATGGGCGTTTTAGGTTCGCCGCGCATCAGCTTGATGGCGTCGTTCAGCGACATCCCTTTGGTGGGCTTGCCATCGATATGCGTAATTAAGTCGCCGGCCAGTATGCCCGCACGCGCAGCCGGGGTGTCTTCAATAGGCGCGATGACCTTGGGCATGCCATCTTCGCTGCCGATTTCTATACCCAGCCCGCCGAAGCCACCTTGCGTGATGGCTTCCATTTCCTTGAAGGCCTCGGCATCCAGGTAGGTGGAGTGGGGGTCGAGTTCGCTGAACATGCCCTTGATCGCATCATTGATCAGTTGCTCGTCGCCCACGGGCTCTACGTAGCTGCCTTTGATGGCAGCGAAGACGTTGGCGAACTGCTGCAGCTCTTTAAGAGGCAAGGGTTCGCCGCGCTGCGCTGCCGCTGTGATGCCCAGGCTTATTAATACGCCGCCCAGTGCGCCTGCAACCACCAAACCAAAACCGCCAAACCTGCGAGTGCTCATGCACATTCCTGAAATTGAATTCAAAGTAACCAATACGCCGAAGGCGTCAGGCAAATAGTACCGAATTTACTGCCTTAACCAAAGCAGAGGATTCACGGGAGTACCCTGATGCCGGATTTCAAAGTATAGGCCCGGGTCCACCTGCCCCCCCGTTGCGCCCACACTGGCAATCGTATCGCCAGTATCGACGATATCGCCCACTCGCTTCAATAGGCTTTGATTATAGGCATACACACTAAGGTATTTGGCCCCATGGTCGACAATAATGATATTGCCAAATCCGCTAAGCCAACTGGCATAGACCACTCGGCCCGGCGCAATGGCATGCACTCTGGTGCCTTCGGGCGAACGCAGCACTATGCCGCGCCATATCCCGCCCTCGGGACGTTCGGCGCCAAAACGCCCCAATACATCCCCGCGTACCGGATAAGGCATACCCTTTTTCAAACCTGTGAAGCCACCGGCGGGCGCCAGGCGTACCTGTTCGGCGCCTTTAGCCGGAGCGGCGTCAGCAACCTGGGCAGGCGGTTCCGGCTTGGGCGGACGAGCCGCGGCCTCTTCAGCGGCTCGCGCCTGCGCTCGGGCGGCTTCAACCTGCAAGCGGGCTTTTTCCGCCTCTTTCGCGTCTTGCTGGCGGCGCGCCTGATCTTGTGCCGCACGCGCTGCCTGCTCGGCCTTCTGTGCTGCCAGGCGCTCGCGTTCCAGCGCACGACGCCGCTCCAGTTCGGCCAACCGAGCCTGTTCGGCTTTGCGCGCTGCCTCGGCCTTGCGTTTTTCTTCCGCGATCCGCGCCTCTTCAAGCTGTTTGGCAATCGCCTTTTCGAGCCCCGTGACTAAGTCGCCCAGGCGCTCGTCGTTGCGCTCAAGTCGCTGGGCCTGCTTGCGCTGCTCGTTTAACAAACTATCGATGCGCGCGAGAACCTGCTGGCGCTCAGCCTTTTGTTCTTGTAACGATGCTTTTTGTTCGCCGGTTTCCTTGGCAAGCTGAATCAATTCTTTCTTGTTGGCTTCGGAACGAGCCTGCAACGCCGCCAGCTTGTCCAGCGCCGTGCGAACGCCACGCACCGCGTCGGCTTGCGCTTGCGAGATGTAACCCAGGTAGCTCAGGTCGCGGCCTATCTTTTGAGGGTCGTCGCCTGACAGCAATGCCGTCCAGGGCGACAGGCCGCTGGCATATTGGGCGCGCAACTGGTCGCCCAATTCTTTCTGGCGCTGGGCGAGCTGGCTTTTTTGCTCGGCGATTTGCGCGTCCAGCGTTTTAAGCTCGCGCTCGGTCTTGCTCTGGCGCGCAGCAAGCTCGGCCAGTTCCAGGTTAATCGACGAAATAGCCGATTCGGATGCCTTCAAGTCGTTGGCCGCGTCGCGGCGCGAGGACTCTTGGCTGTCTATTTCCTTTTGCAGGTCCTGGATGCGGCCACGTAATTCAGCCTGCTGCTTTTTCGCCTCGGCCTGCCTTTGGGCAAGCGTGGACTCGGCTCCCCAAGCCAGACTTGCCGACAAGGCCAGTACTACACCGCCGAGCGCACGCCGCATGCTATGCCTTTTTTGCCTTGCCTTGACTGGCGACGGCAGCCATCGCCGCTTCGATTTCCGCCGGATCGCCAAGATAATAATGGCGTATCGGACGCAGATCGTCGTCAAGTTCGTATACCAGCGGCTGGCCCGTGGGGATGTTCATGTGAACAATGTCCTCGTCGGAAATGCCGTCCAGGTGCTTGATCAGGGCACGCAGGCTGTTGCCATGGGCCGAAATCAATACACGGCGCCCAGCACGTATGGCAGGCGCAATCGACTCATTCCAGAATGGCAGAACGCGCTCGACCGTATCAGCCAGGCATTCGGTAGCGGGCAGTTTATCGGCGGCGATCTTGGCATAGCGCCGGTCGAAACGGGGATGGCGATCATCGTCCAAGCTCAGGGGTTCGGGCGCAATCGCGTAAGCGCGGCGCCATATCAGCACTTGCTCGTCGCCATACTTCTGGGCGGTCTCGGCTTTATTCAGACCCTGCAGCGCCCCGTAGTGGCGTTCGTTCAAGCGCCAGCTAAGACCGATAGGCGTGTACATCGCATCCATCGCGTCCAGCGCGATCCATAGCGTGCGAATGGCGCGCGTCAAGACCGATGAGTAAGCCAGGTCGAACTCAAAGCCCTTTTGCTTTAACAGTTCGCCAGCCATCCGGGCCTGCTCGCGTCCGGTATCCGTCAGGTCAACGTCAGTCCAGCCGGTGAAACGGTTTTCAAGGTTCCACTGGCTTTCGCCGTGGCGCATCAGAACAAGTTTATGCATGATAAAAAAACGCCTAAAAGTTGAAATTCGCGGTCCATTTTATAATCGTATGATTCAGCTCTTTTTCCAAGGGCCTATTCGGGATATATCGTGGACTTTTTTCTAGATCAGAACAACCTCATTGTTGTGTTTGTCGCCATCGCTTCGGGCGTCATGTTGCTATTGCCCACCATCATAAAGGGCGGCGGCAAAACAGTCAGCGTGCAGCAAGCCGTGCAACTGGCCAACCAAAAACAAGGTATTTTCCTTGACGTGCGCAGCCCCGACTCCTTCAAGACCGGAAGCATACCCCAGGCACGCAACCTGCCGGTAGCCGACCTGGCAGCCAAAATGGCTTCCCTGCCTAAAAACAAGCCTATTATCGTTGTATGCGATCAAGGCCGCGAATCGGCACGCGTTGCCGGGTCTTTGCGCAAACAAGGCTACGATGAGGCAGTCAGTATGGCAGGTGGCCTTCAAGGTTGGGTCAAAGACGGCATGCCGCTGTCCAAAAAAACCTGATTATTCGTTTTTCGCTATTGAGGAAGCTTGATGCAAACCGTAACCATGTACAGTACAGGCGTGTGCCCGTATTGCGTTCGTGCCGAAATGCTGCTTAAACAGCGCGGCGTGACCGAAATCGAAAAAATTCGTATCGACCTTAGCCCGGAACAGCGCGCCATCATGATGGAACGCACAGGGCGGCGTACGGTACCGCAAATTTATATTGGCGACACCCATGTAGGCGGCTACGATGACCTGGCTGCGCTTGACCGCGCCGATGGCTTGATGCCGCTGCTGACGACCGCCTAAATCCACTACTTCACTTCACTCCCCCTTTTCCAGGAAACACCATGGCCGACCAGAACCAAAACAGCCAAGAAACACAAGATAGCCAAGATCCCAGCTTCAGCCTGCAGCGCACCTATGTCAAAGACTTGTCACTGGAAATGCCCAATGCGCCCCAGATTTTCCTGGAACAGGAAGGCCCTACAGTTGAAGTGTCCATCAACGTGGGCGGACAGCGTCTTGCCGAAACCGTGTACGAAGCCAGCGTGACCGCAACCGTCACCACGCGCATCGGCGACAAAGTGCTGTATCTGGTCGAAGCCACGCAAGCAGGCATTTTCGAAGCCGCCAATATTCCCGCCGAGCAACTCGATCCGCTCATCGGCATTGTGTGCCCCACCATGCTCTACCCTTACCTGCGCGCCAACATGGCCGATGCCATTACCCGCACATCGCTACCTCCCCTGCATCTGGCCGAAGTCAATTTCCAGGGCTTGTACGAACAACGCGTCGCCCAACTGTCGGAAGAGCAAAACAAGGAAGGCGATGCCGGCCTTATCCTGCCTCCCGGCATGACACGCCAGTAAAGGCTGCGCCGCATGAGTGCTGCTCCCCAACCTATCCGCGTAGCGGTGCTTGGTGCCGGAAGCTTTGGGACAGCGCTGGCGGCGTTGGCAAGCTCGCAGGCCGACACCCTGCTTTGGGCACGCGACCCGCAGGTTGCCCGCCAGCTTGACCAAGACCATGTCAATCCGCGGTATCTGCCCGATATCCGGCTGCCTGCCACATTACGTGCCACAGCCGATTTCCAGCAGGCCATGGCTCACGTATGTGCACCGGAAGCAGAACAGGGTCTTATCATCCTGGGCGTTCCGGTAGCGGGTCTGTCCGCCGTTTGTGCACAAATCGCAGCAGCATTGGCGCACGGCTGTAGTTCGCAACTCAGTATCGTGTGGACATGCAAAGGGTTCCACCACGAAACAGGCCAATTACCGCATCAAATAGTGCATACGGCACTGTCTGGGCGTCCTGATATCGGCCTGGGCGTGCTGTCGGGCCCTTCCTTCGCCCTTGAGATCGCTCAAGGGTTGCCTGCAGCCCTGACCCTTGCCACACGTAACGACTCGACCATACAGGCCGTCCTGACCGCGTTGCATGGCACCAATGCGCGCATCTACACCAGCTCGGACGTCATTGGCGTGGAAGTCGCCGGCGCCTTGAAAAACATTATGGCCATCGCCTGCGGAATTTCCGATGGCCTGGGGCTAGGCACCAATGCCCGCGCCGCGCTCATTACCCGTGGGCTGGCCGAAATGCAGCGCCTGGGGTTAGCTCTGGGCGGGCAGGCAGAAACTTTTGTAGGGCTCGCAGGCCTGGGCGATCTGGTGCTGACGGCAACCGGCGCCCTGTCGCGCAACCGGCAAGTCGGACTATCCATAGGCCAAGGCCAGACCCCGGCCAGCATCCTGGGCGGCGGCGTCACGGCGGAAGGCGTACGCTGTGCGCGTGCAGCCCTCGATCTGGGCCGCAAGCATGATGTGGAATTACCGATTACCGAAGCCGTCTGCAGTGTGCTATTCGATGGAATGGCGCCAAGCGAAGCCGTGTCCAGCCTGCTATCGCGCGAAGCGCGCGCCGAAGCCCATTAGCGGATAGCCGCTGGACTCTTTCCGATATTTATTACTCAGGCATCCCCATGAATCGTTTTTCATCCCTGCGCCGCCAACTGCATCTATCCATTCTCGGCCTGGCCGCCGTCGGCGCGATATCGCTTGCACCCGTGGCCCATGGCGACACGTGGCCAAACCGGCCAATACAACTGGTTGTGCCGTTTCCGGCGGGCTCATCGCCCGACACGCTGGCGCGCGCGATTGCAGAGCCCCTGGCCAAAGAGCTGGGGCAACCGATCGTGGTGGAAAACAAGGCTGGCGCAGGTGGCAACATTGGCACCCGCTATGCCAGCAAGGCCAAGCCCGACGGCTATACCCTGCTGCTGACGATTAACGGCCCCATGGTTACTGCACCGGCCCTATACAAGAAGACACTGGGTTACGACCCCGTGACGGATCTGGACCCCATCAGTCTGGTAGGCACCAGCCCCAACGTTTTGGTAGTGCCCCAGAACTCGCCCGCCAAAAGTCTGAAGGAATTTGTGCAACTGGCAAAGGACCAGCCCGGTGCGTTGAATTATGGCTCCGTGGGGCCAGGCAGCTCTTCGCACTTGGCAATGGCCATGCTTGAAGACCAGGCAGGCATTACCTTGCAACAAATCCCTTACTCCGGATTCCCGCAAATCATTACGTCCATTATTGCTGGCGACATTCAGGCAGGTTTTATGGTGCCAGGTGTAGCCATGCCGCAAGTCAACGCTGGTAAAGTACGCGTGCTGGGGATTACCAGCCTGGAAGACAGCGATGTCTTGCCAGGCATGCCCACCATGGCATCGCAAGGCTACCCTGGATTCGAGTCCATTTCATGGGATGCGATTTTTGTGCCGGCAGGTACGCCGGCTGACATTGCTCAGCGCTTAAATACAGCAATTACCGGCATATTGGATTTGCCCGACGTTAAGCAAAAAATGGCGTCGCTGTACTTTACTCCCGCCCCCTCTTCGCCCGCTGAACTGGCCGCCATGGTCAAGGCGGAACGGGTCAAGCTGGAAGCCATCATCAACCGGTTGAATCTATCGCTGGACTGATGTGAGCAAAGCGCGGCTTATTCTGTAAATACGTCGTCCAGTGTTTGCGCATCCAGGATATTCAACGACCAGGTTTCCAGTTGGTTAGGCGTGGCCGTTTGTATGCGCTGCTGCAAGGCTTCAGATAAGGGGCCGAATTTGCGGGTAAGCAAGCGCTGTAGCAGGCCGGCCTCACCTTCTTGCCTGCCTTCTTGCCGCCCTTCCATCTTCCACTGGTGCGTCCAGGAACGTGTGTTTTCTGCCAGCATGTCGTCGAACTCCTGTAGGCTATGTACTGTGGGGGTGGGCTGGCCGTCCAGGGCGCGCGGCAGCAGCACATGGGTAGCCCAGTCCAGAAAAGCACGGCGCACTTCGTCGTAGCATGGGTCCTGGGTGCACTTTCCGATAGTTTGCATCAATTGGCGCACATCCTCAACACCTTGGCTGTGTTCCAGGCGAAACAAGAGCGTGGCCAGATTGCCCTCGGGCAGGTTGGCCGTCCGCAGCATCCGGCCTTCGTCCAGCACAATGTAGCGGATGTCCGGCTGCAAATGTCGCAACGGCAGACTGGTATCGATATTATCAATCAGGCGAGTCGCCGCATTCCAGGGCGTGACGCCGCTGTATAGCACCACGGGCAACACGGAAGGATAACGTTCGCCGGGTGGTATCAGATTTTGCTTAAGCATACTTTGATACAGCAAACCGGTGTAGATCAACATCCGTAAGGCCATGTGGGTATCGATGCCGGACTGGTGTTCCAGCAAGAGCAGAATGTACAGGTCTTCG
Organism: Pollutimonas bauzanensis; assembly: GCF_040393045.1. Taxonomy (GTDB): domain Bacteria; phylum Pseudomonadota; class Gammaproteobacteria; order Burkholderiales; family Burkholderiaceae_B; genus Pollutimonas; species Pollutimonas bauzanensis_A. Next base: position 8,950 of record NZ_JBEBUX010000123.1, read on the forward strand.
CCATCCCGGCGCGGAATCCGCCAAACGCAATCGCTTTGACGCCGCCGCAAGCCTTTGCCAATGTAACTGGTTGGCAGTGCCTGCGCAGCGCACCAGTCCAGGTCGTTGGCGCCAGGCAGGCCAGGACCATAGTCGGTGCAGGACTGGAGGATACCGTCGAAGAGGCATCGCACCATGTGCGGGCTGCTAAATAGCTGCCGGTAGCTCGCGTCGTGTTGGCTCATGCCGCATCCTACGTATTGTGCAAAAGCACTTACTGTAGGACGGGCCATGCAAGCACGGGCGCAAAGTGAAGGGAAATAGCGTAGCGGAAAAATACGCTGATGGCGCCTTACACGCTGCCAGCGTACCCCGCCTGACGCCACGCCTCGTATACGGTAACGGCGACAGCGTTAGACAAATTCAGGCTGCGCTGTTGCGGCATCATGGGTAAGCGCAGGCGCTGCTCGGGTGGGAAGAAATCCATTTGCTCCGGTGTCATGCCAGCGGTTTCGCGTCCGAAGACAAAAACATCGCCGGGCGCGAACGGCGTTTGGCCGATTAGCTGCGTGCCTTTGGTGGTCAAGGCGAACCGGCGCCGCGGATCCCCGCCTATGCTGTCGAAAGCCAGCGCCAGGCTGTCGTGCACTTGCATGTTGGCCCATTCGTGATAGTCCAGCCCAGCCCGTTTAAGCCGGGTGTCGTCCAACTCAAAGCCAAGCGGGCGCACCAGATGCAGGTTGGCCCCTGTATTGGCTGCCAGGCGGATGACATTGCCGGTATTGGGAGGAATTTCCGGCGAGACTAAAACGATGTGAAACATGAGGTGCGTATTCCGTTGAATCTAAGGTATGCCAACCGCATTTTATGACCAATAGCCGTTACCGCTACCCGGGCTGCTGATCCGGCCTGGAAACATAAGGCGTACGGGCCAGGACCAGCCCGCAAACCGAAGCCGCCCCTGCCGCCTTGAGCACCTGCGCAATACTGTGCAAAGTGCTGCCCGTGGTCATCACATCATCCACCACAACAATAGCTGCGCCGTCTACGCGCATCGGGCAAGAGTACAGCGCCAGCGAGCTGCTGACGCGCTCGATGCGCCCAAGATGGGTTTGCCGCCTGCCTTCCTGCGCACGCAACAACAGGCCGGGCCTGCAAGCCATGCCGAGCTGCCGTGCCAGACAGCGGGCCACTTCTGCCGCAGGATTAAAGCCGCGTTCCCGTATCGATGCCCGACTGGCCGGCACGGGTACCAAAATGGCATCGTCCGGCAACGCCAGAGTCGCATGGCGCACCGCCTGGGCCAGCAAGCCCGCCAGCATGGCTGCGCTGGTAAAACGCCGCCCGGCTTTAAGGTAATGAATCAACAAGTCCCCGGGCGCCGCGTAGTCGAAGGCGGCAATAACGCGGTCGAAAGCAGGTAGACGCTGTACACAGTCGGGGCATTGCATAGCCGCGTCCAAGGCCAGGCAACACGCAAGGCAGCGCGGCCGGCCATCAAGCATGGAGCGCATCACCGCTGCATGACAAAAAACACATAGGCTGCCGCCTTTGGCCCTGCCCTGACATAGCACGCATGACGTTGGCACCAGGGCAATACCGGCCTGGCAGGCCAGGTAAAACCGGTGGCGCAAACCCACACGGGGATATCGCGCCGGTTCGCGCAAGACAGGCAGATCGGCCATAATGGTGTCCTCGATAAATGAAAGAGAGGGCTGGTTCAGCAACGCGGCGTATTGTTTCTAATCTAAGCACAGCCCCCTCGTCCACACCAGACCCTTAGTCCTTAAATGTCACAGCCACCTTCCCTGCGCATCAACTCTGCTCATGTCAGCTTGCAATTCGCCCGGCGCAGCCCGCTGGATGCGGGTCAGTTTCTATATGGCGAAATTGCGCAACGTATGCTGCAGCGCCTAAGCTACATACGAATTAATCCAGTAACCGTGCTGGATGCCGGTTGCGGCGCTGGCCACGCCCTGGAACCGCTGCGCGCCCGTTATCCCGAAATGGACTATAAAGGGCTGGATAGCTGCGCCCCGCTACTGGATGCCGCGCGCCAGCGCTACCTGGCCAAGCCGGGATTTTGGCAAAAGCTGCGTAACAAACCCACGCCGCCTGCCGAGTTCCTGAACGCCGACATGGCCAAATCGGGGCTACCCCCGGAAAGCCTGGATCTGGTGTGGTCCAACATGGCGCTGCACTGGCACCCCGAGCCTCACGAAGTATTAAGCGAATGGCGGCGGGTGCTAAAGCCTGGCGCCCTGGTAATGTTTTCTTGCCTGGGGCCGGGGTCGCTTGCCGAGTTGCGCCGCGCCATTACCGAGGCGAATCTGCAAACCACCACTCCCGCCTATGTCGATATGCACGATTTCGGCGATCTGCTGATCGAACGCGGCTTTTCCGACCCGGTCATGGATCAGGAAATTCTGACACTGACCTATCGCACGCCAGAAAAATTGCTGGAAGATATGCGCGCCCTGGGTGGCAATGCCAGCCTGGACCGCAAGCCGGGTTTGTCAGGCAAGCAGTGGCGGCAACGGCTGCTGGATGCGCTGGAAAACCAGCGCCAGCTTGACGGCACCATACACCTGACGCTGGAAGTCGCTTACGGCCACGCGTGGCGGTCTGCCAGCATGCGCAATATGTTCGGCGAAACCCGGATATCTGTGGGTTCCATCGGCAGGGCCGGCACCAAAGCCCCGCCCCCCGCCATCAAACCGCGCAAGACGGACGAATAAATCAACAGTTGCTACTGCGTATTGGCCGCAAACGCCGTCAGGCGCAAGGATCCGGCCAATACCTTCAACCCCAGCTTAAAACGTCCAACTGGCCCGCGCCTGAACACCGTGGTCTTGTGTGCGCCCGGCGATCTGGCCGGTATAACTGAGGCTGATGCGGCTGGCAGCGCTGGCTGCCCAATCGATGCCTAGCTCGGCCACCATGGCATTTTTGGCCAACGGCGTACCTACCACCGTATAAGCGCTTCCCGTCGCAAACCGTAAATTACGCGAAGCGTCCACATCGCCGAACGCGTGGCGCCATCCCAGCCCGGCGGTCGCCTGCAAGCTGCCATGCTTGCC
>NZ_JBEBUX010000124.1:0-11997 GCF_040393045.1 Pollutimonas bauzanensis
AATACGGGTTCGTCAGGCAAGTCGTTAGCGTTAAGCTGCCCTTGCGCCAAAGGCGGACAACGCGTGCGCAATAGCCCTTCGATAGTGTCAATTGCCGCCAGCAGACCGCCGGCATAATCGCCTTGTTGCAGCCTGGCCTGCAACTGTTGGCATACCTGATCCCAGAGATCGTCAGGCACTGCGACGGCACGATCGGCAATGATCTCCAGGCGATGCCTGTCTAGCGACAAGTACAGCAACACCCCGGTATTGAGCGGTGTATCCCATACCCGCAGGCGCCCGAACACTTCGAGTGCACGTTGCCGGCTATCGGGTTCATGGGCGGGACTGACTGCCTCGACAACCACCATGAGCTCGCCAGTGTGGTCGAGCTCGCTTTTCTTGATGCGATTGGCAATATCCTCCAAGACCTGGGGCGTAAAGTGCTTGCGGCGTAACCACTGCCCTTCAATGCTGGCCCAGCCCGTCCATTCCTTCCATTTTCCGCCACGTTGAGGCACTGTTATTCCTTAAGCGTATATAAATCGGTATGCAATTACCAGCTGCCGGAGGCGCCACCGCCGCCGCTGCCCCCGCCTCCGCCACCGCCAAATCCACCACCCCCGCCGAACCCTCCGCCGCCACCGCCACCAAAGCCACCGCCAAAACCGCCCCCAAGGCCGCCAATAACGCCGCCTCGACGTGAGGCGCGAGCGGCGCTACCGCTGCCGCCAGCACCGAATTTGCGGCCTATGCTGCTTAATACAAAGGCGACAACCGCAGCCAGAATGCCAAACAGGATGCTGCCAAACATCAGGCTTACGAATATTCCGGCGGCAAAAGCCGCGAAAGCGGCCGGCATAAAGAAGGTCATGGCAGCCAGCGGCAACAGCATGATGGCCGGGGAGTCATCATTGGTATCGGCCGAACTAGCCACAACCGGCGGCGGCAACGGTTCGCCGTCGACCAGTTTGACCAGGCTTTCTACCCCTGCCGAGATACCGCCGGAATAGTCATCTTGCTTGAATCGCGGCGTAATCTGTTCGCGAATAACGCGCCCGGCCAACAAGTCAGGCACCGCGCCTTCAAGGCCGTATCCGACCTCGATGCGCAGTTTGCGATCCTCTTTGGCCACCAATAACAAAATGCCGTCGTCCACCTTTTCACGGCCCAAGCGCCACTGATCGAAAACACGACGCGCATAGCTTTCGACCGTGTCGTCGCCTGTCGTCGGTACAACCAATACCGCAATTTGCGCGCCCTTGCGCTTTTCCAGGTCGGCCAGCACCTGTTCCAAATGCGCCTTGGTGTTGGAGTCGAGCGTGCCGGTTGTGTCGGTGACCCAGCTTTTCAGTTCGGGCAAGGCCGCAGGCGCGGCATTGGCGACTGACAGCATTGCCGACAACAACATCAGGGTCAGCACCACGCCGGCCATCAAACGGCGAGTTATGCACGCGCCAAAAACAACATGTGCAACAGCGTTCATGTTTCGTCCCAAAGACATTAGGGCTTCGCGGGCTCAGGCAGGGTGAATTTCACTTCTGGATCTTTGGTGATTTGATCCTGTTTGGAGACGCCGTAATTTTCTATGGTGTGATAGCCGAAAATCTTGGCGGTGATAAGCGTGGGGAACTGGCGCACGATAAGGTTGTATTCCTGCACAGCCTGTACGTACCGCCCGCGCTCGGTGGCGATGCGGTTCTCGGTTCCCTCCAACTGTGTCATCAGGTCGCGAAAGAGGCCATCGCTTTTCAGTTGAGGATAGTTTTCCGAAACGGCGATCAGACGCGACAACGCCGACGACAGCTGGCCCTGCGCTTCGTTGAAGCGCGCCATGAGTTCCGGGTTTTCGAGGTCTTTAGCGCTGATCTGGATACTGCCCACTTTAGCGCGCGCCTCGGTCACCTGGACCAGTACCGCCCTTTCGTTGACCATATACGCGTTCACTGAATTGACCAGCTTGGGAACCAGTTCAGCGCGACGCTCGTACTGGTTAAGGGTTTGCGACCAGGCGGTCTTTACCTGCTCATCAAGGCGCTGAATATCGTTATAGCCACAGCCGGCCAATAGCACCGACAAGCACGGCAAAAGAACAAGCAAAAGTAAACGTTTCATTGTGACCAGCCCGAAAAAAGGTAATACGCAAATTACAGCAGGTTGCGCGCACCTTGCCAATATGCCAGAAACGACACAAGCGCGCACAGAAATTCCCCCGCATCAGGTCATTTACGCTACAATGGCAAATTACGTGCCGCACCAGTCAGCACGTGTCTTGCAAGCTATTCATGCCTTGCCTGAGCTTTTTTGCTCTCAACTTCTTTTTATCGTCTGCCTAGATTGGTATCTCTCAACTCGAGCGATAGGCTGTCGCTGGAGTTATTTCTTGAATACCCAAATTACATTTGCCTCCCTTGGGTTGGCAGAACCCCTTTTGCGTGCTGTGACCGATACCGGCTACACACACCCTACACCTATCCAGGCACAAGCCATTCCGCAGGTCATGAAAGGCGGCGACCTATTGGCCGCGGCGCAAACAGGCACCGGCAAGACCGCAGGCTTCACCCTGCCTATCCTGCACCGCCTGCTGGAAACACCCGCACAAAGCCGCAAACCCGGCCAGCCGCGCGTCCTGATCCTGACCCCTACCCGTGAACTCACCGCCCAAGTGGAAGAGTCCGTGCGCACTTACAGCCAGCACACGTCGATTCGCTCAATGGTGATGTTCGGCGGGGTCAATATCAACCCGCAAATCAACGCCTTGCGCAAGCCGCTGGATATCCTGGTTGCCACCCCCGGTCGCCTGCTGGATCATGCTCAACAGAAAACCGTGGACTTGTCCGCCGTTGAAATTTTGGTGCTGGACGAAGCCGACCGCATGCTGGATATGGGCTTTATCCGCGATATTCGCCGCATTATTGCTCTGCTGCCACGCACACGCCAAAATCTGTTGTTTTCCGCCACGTTCTCGGATGAAATCCGCGAATTGTCCAAAGGCGTATTGAACAACCCCATCGAAATCTCGGTTGCGCGCCGTAATACCGCATCGGAACTGGTCAAGCAAAGCATGGTCATGACCGAGCAGGCCCATAAGCGCGATCTGCTCAGTTTCATCATCCGCGAAAGCGGCTGGCACCAAGTGCTGGTGTTTACTCGCACCAAGCACGGCGCCAATCGCCTGGCTGAAAAGCTCGTCAAAGATGGCCTTGCCGCCGCTGCGATCCATGGCAACAAAAGCCAGGCTGCGCGCACCCGCGCATTGGCCGGCTTCAAAGACGGCAAGGTTGCCGTACTGGTCGCCACCGACATCGCCGCTCGTGGTATCGACATCGACCAATTACCGAATGTCGTCAACTTTGAATTGCCTAACGTCCCGGAAGACTATGTGCACCGCATCGGGCGCACCGGCCGCGCCGGCAGTGAAGGCTCGGCCCTGTCGCTTGTCGACAAGACCGAAATCAAGCTGTTGAATGCCATCGAAAAAGTCATCAAGCGCCCCATCGAACGCACGACGATTGCCGGTTGGTCGACTGACATGGTAAAGGCCGAACCGGCCCATGTCCGCGCCGACGATGACCGTCCACGACGCTCTAATGCCCCGCGTAAAAGCGGTAGCGCCGGCCACGGCGCACGCCATGGCGAAGCACGTCGCTCGGCAAGCAGCGCACGTCCGGAAGGCGGCGCTGGCCGGCCTGCAGGCAAAAGTCGCCCAGCAGCCTCACCAGCCGGGCAATCTCGCCACCGTAGCGGCCCCAGCCGGAACACAGACGGACAGCGCGCCGCCCTTCTAGGAAAATAAGGCGTATTATTTCGCCACTTCCTAATACGACCGGCTGACCTTTCATGTCCTTTTCCACTTGGCTTGCGTTCTTTGCCGCTTCCTGGGCGATTTCTTTTTCGCCCGGGCCAGGCGCCATTTCCGCCATGGCCTCCGGCCTGAAATACGGCTTCAGGCGCGGTTACTGGACAACAGTCGGTCTTATTCTGGGCATATTGATACAGTTTGTTATTGTCGCCGTGGGACTAGGCGCCTTGCTGGCCGCGTCCGAATTGGCTTTCGGCATCGTAAAGTGGCTGGGGGTCGGCTACCTGATCTACCTGGGTTGGAAGCAGTTTCGTACCGACGCCGCTCCGGTGGCGGTCGAATCCCAAAAGTCCGCACCCTTCAGCGTACGCGAGCTGATTCTACGCGGCTGCCTGATCAATATCACCAACCCCAAAGGCACGGTCTTCTTACTTGCCGTCGTTCCGCAGTTTTTGGACCTGTCGCAGCCCCTGGCAATACAGTATGTTGTAATAGCCGCGACCCTTTGCTTTACCGACTTGGTTGCAATGGGGTTCTATACTTCGTTGGCTTCCCGCATGCTGAAAATACTGCGTACCCCCCGGCACATTCGCTGGCTTAACCGTACATTTGGTGCGCTGTTCATACTGGCCGGCACGGTTCTGGCCTCTTTCAGCCATCATAAATAACCCTGCGTTGCACCTGGGCCGTGCTACCTGCGTAGCCCGAGTACAACACACGATAAAATCGAACTATGAGCATCACCCAAGAAGTCGCGCGGCGACGCACATTTGCCATTATTTCGCACCCTGACGCGGGTAAAACCACCCTCACTGAAAAGCTTCTGCTATTTGCAGGCGCTATCCAGATCGCGGGCAGCGTCAAGGCACGCAAAGCCAGCCGTCATGCCTCGTCCGACTGGATGGAAATCGAAAAGCAACGCGGCATTTCGGTTGCCTCGTCGGTCATGCAAATGGAATACCGCGACTGTGTCATCAACCTGCTTGACACGCCGGGACACCAAGACTTTTCCGAAGACACTTATCGGGTGCTGACTGCCGTCGACGCTGCCTTGATGGTAATTGATGCCGCCAACGGTGTAGAGCCGCAAACCCTGCGCTTGCTGCAGGTATGCCGGGCACGCAACACGCCCATTATTACCTTCATCAATAAGCTGGACCGTGAAGTACAGGAACCGCTTAACCTGCTGTCGGAAATCGAATCGCACCTGGGCATGGATGCCGTGCCCTTCTCGTGGCCGGTAGGCATGGGCCGTTCGTTCGGCGGCGTGTTCGACATCCGCCGCGACCGTATGCGTGTTTTTCGCGCAGGCCAGGAACGGCGTGGCGATCACGACGACCTGATACCCGGCCTGGACAACCCCATCATCGCCGAACGCTTTGGCGATGCCTTTGCCAAGGCCAATGAAGAAATCGAATTGATCAATGCTGCCGCGCCGGCCTTTGACCAAGCTGCTTTCCTTACAGGCAAACAGACCCCAGTATTTTTCGGCTCTGCCATCAATAACTTCGGCGTGCAGGAAGTATTGGATGCGCTGGTAGATTTGGCGCCGCCACCAGGCTCACGTACAGCCATGCAGCGCGAAGTGCAGCCTGACGAACCCAAATTCAGCGGCGTTGTCTTTAAGGTGCAGGCCAATATGGATCCTGCTCACCGCGACCGCGTGGCCTTTGTACGGGTCAGTTCCGGACGCTTTGATCGAGGCATGCGCCTTAAGGTGTCCCGCACCGGCAAAGAAATGCGCCCCAATAACGTGGTTTCCTTCTTGTCGCAACGACGCGAGCTGCTTGACGAAGCCTACGCGGGCGATATTATCGGCATTCCCAACCACGGCGTATTGCAGCTGGGCGACGTATTGACTGAAGGCGAAAGCCTGCAGTTCACAGGACTGCCATTCTTTGCGCCCGAACTGTTCCAGGGCATTGAGGTCAAAGATCCGCTGCGCACCAAGCAACTACGTACCGGCCTGACGCAACTGGGTGAAGAAGGGGCTATTCAAGTCTTTCGTCCCGAAGCGGCGGGCGGCACATTATTACTGGGCGCTATCGGCCAGTTGCAGTTCGAAGTCGTCGCCCACAGGCTGAAAACCGAGTATGCGGTCGATGCCCGGCTGATGCCATCACGTTACAACATGGCACGTTGGATTACAGCCTCGGACCCCAAGATTTTGCGAAAATTCATGGACGCCAATGCAGCCAACATCGCCTATGATGTAGTCGATGCGATTGCATTTTTGGCTAGTTCGCCAGCTCAATTGCGCGTAGCGCAAGAACTATATCCCGGCGTGGAGTTTCACGCCATGCGCGAGCACGGTGGCCAGGTATTTGGGCAAAATGCATAAGCGGCATCCAGGCTGCCTGCGTTGTCCCAGAGAGCCCAGCTTATATACTGGGCTTCCTTTTCCAGACAGAGGGTAAGAATGTCCTGGCGTTTTATCTTAGCAATTTTAGTAGTAGCCGCAGGCGCTTCCGCCTGGGGCGGTCTGCAGTTAGGCAATTGGCTTGTTGCGCACGGCCCAACCGCGCCAGTCATCGAAGAACCGCCCGAGTTGTCGGCGGTCCCGGTGCTTGACGCCAACGGCTTGCCCTACGTGGCCCAGCCGCCGCAGCCATTGATGAATGGCCAACAGGGCGTGCCCAGCGCACCCGCGCAAATCGCATGGCAAATACCCGAGCGCTCGCTCGACGAAACCAAGTCCAGCGCAACGATCGACCTTGCGACCACGACCATCACTATGGACGAAGCGGTACGAATTGCCGAATCGGGCAATGGTGGGTTCAAAGGTATTGCCGATGTCGGCGATCTGGGTTTGGGCGCCAGCAACTTTGACGCTAACCAGCCACTGCAACCTATTGAGGTCGCACCACCGCCACCAGCGCCGGCAGTGGGCGCTGCGCCAGCACAAACCAATCAGGCCTGGCAGGCCAGCTTACGTCAAGACTTGCAAGCCTGCAGCGCACAAAGCTTTTTTGATCGTCCCAGCTGCGCGTGGGCGGCCCGCAACAGATACTGCGAGCCGAATAATGCCTGGGGCCGCGTACGCGACTGCCCAGCCAAAAGTTTTTAAATACCGCGTCTGATCAGTTACTCGCCCATTTGGGATTGCAGATAGTTCTGCAGTCCCACTTGGTCGACCAGTTCCATTTGCGTTTCCAGCCAGTCAATGTGCTCTTCGGTATCGTTCAGAATATCCTGGAACAAATCGCGCGATACGTAATCACGCACCGACTCACAGTAGGCCATGGCTTCTTTCACGGTAGCCTGCGCACCGGATTCCAGCTTGTGGTCGCAAGACAGGATTTCAGGCACGTTTTCGCCTATCATCAACTTATGCAGGTCTTGCAGGTTGGGCAGGCCATCAAGCATGAAAATGCGTTCGATCAGGCGATCGGCATGTTTCATTTCACCAATGGACTCGTCGTACTCATGCTTACCCAGCTTGGTCAGGCCCCAATGGTTCAACATGCGTGCATGCAAAAAATACTGGTTGATCGCTGTGAGTTCGTTTTTTAGTTGCGCATTCAAATGCTGAATTACGGTTTTATCGCCTTTCATGGCCATATGCTCCTGAGCAAAGATAAGAATCGATAACGCTATCGATAGCAGTTATCCGGGATGTGCAACACCAGGCCGCATCGTTTCGCCTATTAGGCTAACATGCCAACGTGTGGTTTTCAGCCTTTTAACAAGGCGAAACCCAGGCAGACAGGCGCTTTCCGTCCATGCTTGAGAATAGGAATGAATCGGCTTATCGCTGTCGTTACGTCGTCCAAATCTTGACATGTAGGTACCATGCGGCCAAATCGCATGGCCATTGCCGCAATTATCAAAAATCAAGCCGATTTACGTATCGTGAGCGCATGAAAAAGCGGACGCGCTGGCGCCCACTTAAATTGTCACTATATATGTCAGGCGCGGCGAACCGCGACTGTTGTCACCATTGGAGATGGAATGACGCTGGAATCGTTGGCCGCATTGGCAACGAGCGTGCCCGCCTGCTGAAGCATGCTGGCCTGCCCGGCATAACGCCCGCCGGGTAAATATTCGGCGGCAGTGTCGGCGCAGCAGCCGCAGCATGTCGCGACCCCAAGTTGGCCTTGCAGATCAGACATAGTCGCCGCGCCCCCGGCTACAGCCGTTTGGACCTGACGCTCAGTGATGGCATTACAGATGCAAATAAACATGAGAAGAATTATCATCTGAATCAAGATAGAAATCAATCTCATTTAACAAATTTTTACTCGCACCGCACAATTCAGAATTAAGACGACTCGAGCGCTGCGCGCGCTTTACGTAATATGGCGGGTTCAATGCCTGCTGCTTCGCGGTATTTAGCTACTGTACGGCGCGCAATCGTCACCCCTTGCTCAGCCAGACGCAGCGCTATCTGATTGTCCGACAGTGGTTTTTTGCCGGACTCTTCGCTTACCAATTTAAGAATCAGCGAGCGCACCGCCGTCGCAGACGTGGTTTCGCCATCGTCGGTTTGCAGGGCTGTGCCGAAAAACCGCTTAAGCTCGATCACGCCCCAGGGTGTTTGGGCATACTTTTGCCGGGTCGCACGCGATACGGTGGATTCATGCATTTCCAGTTCCTGGGCAATGTCGCGCAGCAACAACGGCCGCATGGCACGCACACCCTGCTCGAAGAAGTCACCCTGGTGGTCTACGATTGCCTGTGCAACACGAAGAATGGTGACAAACCGATGATTGGTGCTTTTGATAAGACCTTGCGCCTGCTGAAGCTGACCTTGCATTGCCGGCGCGGCAGGCGCTTTATCCAGCAAACTTTCATACACCGCATTAATGCGCAGCTTGGGTACCACCCCAGGATTCAGGCGCGCCTGCCAACGGCCTTTCACTTTATGCACCAATATCTCGGGCGTTACGTAATCAGCCACGGAAGTAGCCCAATTGCGTGCAGGCCTCGGCTCCAGGCTCAGCAGCAAAGCGTGCGCCGTCCGTAATGTTGACTGATCGCACGAAAGCGCTTCGCGCAGCCGCGCCAGGTTGCCTGAGGCGAGCACATCCAAATGATGGTGGGCAATATTTGTTGCGCAAGCCATAATGTCGGCCGGTATAGGCTCTTGAGAGGTGAGTTGCAGACGCTTAAGCTGCAATCCCAGGCAATCGGCCAGAGAAGTGGCGCCAACGCCGGGCGGATCGAATGACTGCAATAGACGCAGCGCGGCCTGCAGCTCATCCATTTCAACCTCCAGCTCAGACGGCAGGTATTGTTGAATTTCATCCAGCGGCGTGGGCAAATAGCCTTTTTGGTCCAGCTCTTCGATAAGCAAGGTCACCAGCGCACAATCGCGCGGCTGAGCGCGCGTCAGGTGCAACTGTTGCAATAAATGATGCTGCAGCGTTTCGGCCAGTGCCGTTTCAGGACGCGTCGGCTCGTCGTCGGCATTACTATTGCTTGCCCGATTGGCCGCACCCACCAACAACCAGCGGTCATCCGCAGCCTCTTGCTCTACCGCATCGGCGGCATCGGTGTCATACTCCTCCTCATGCTCCAGCATGGGGTTTTCAAGCAAGGCCTGCGCCAGTTCCAGTTCCAGTTCTTGCGCAGACAACTGCAGAAATCGTATTGATTGCTGCAACTGTGGGGTCAACGCCAATTGTTGATGCTGACGAAGTTCTAAAGACTGACGCGATTGCATAGTTAAAATAAGTTATATGAAAGCAAATACTCAACAGCCCATCCGCCAAGACGCCGCCCTGTTACGCAACACCTTGCTGAAACTGACCGCCACGCAAAAAATCGTGTGTACGGTCGTTATCGCCCTGACAGCCTTAATTTGGTACGACCTGCTCAACCGATTAGTTGCCTTTGGCCGAGGCATTGATTATGGCGGCTTGCACGCCTTAGGGGTTCAAACCATTGCGCTGCTTAAACAGTACAACCCCTTCTTCTGGTGGGCGGTAGTGGCGCTGTGCACCCTTATTATTGCCTATTTTGTTTATGGTTTCGTGCAAAGCACACTGCGTAGCGTCCGCAGGAAGCATGTCAGCGAAGAAACCATCGGAATGCTCTCGCACGAACTGTCCGACCCCGCTCTGGAAGTACTCCGCTGGGTATGGAATGATCGCCGAAACCCAATCACTGTAGGTGATTTGCAACGGACTTTGCAAGAACTGAGAGCTGGCCGAGCGGCCAAAATCACGTTGGCAGAGCGCCACACCACGCTTATTGGCAAACCAGTCAACGTGGAACCCCCCCAATAAAAGTTGCCAAGTCCCAAAATTTATGGTTGACTATACCCTATGACACCAGAACACGCCTTCCCCCATAACGCCCGTGCCCGCAGCATCGCTGCCGACACGGCGTTACGTGTTCAGCGCGACTCTTCGCGCTTGTTGTCCTCCCTAGCCCTATCGCTGCTACTACCGATCGGTTGCCGGACCTAGCGTCTAGTGGCAGTTCGGCAGCCTGTACCAGCCACATTGTTTCCTAAAATCACCGTCGTTCATAACGAGCCCTGCCACAGATGCTCCGGTGATTGCGTCAAATAATACTCAAGCTAAAAATAGGTGTCCTCATGATTTCCAACCCGTCCGACAAATATCGTCCGTTCGTCCCGTTCGCCCGCGAATTTTCTGAACGTACCTGGCCCAGCAAACGTATTACTCACCCCCCTATCTGGATGAGCACCGACCTGCGCGATGGCAATCAATCACTGATTGAGCCCATGAGCGTCGAACGCAAATTGCGCTTTTTTGAGCAGCTGGTGAAAATCGGTTTCAAGGAAATCGAAGTAGGTTTTCCATCGGCCTCGCAGACCGACTTCGATTTCGTTCGGATGCTGGTCGATGAAAACCGGATCCCCGACGATGTCACGATTATCGCGTTGACCCAGTCCCGCGAAGAGCTGATCCGCCGCACCGTGGAATCCACCGCCGGCGCCAAGCAAGCCATCATCCACTTGTACAACGCCTGCGCGCCCGCCTTTCGCAAGATCGTCTTCAACATGAGCAAGGAAGAGGTCAAGCAAGTCGCGCTGGACGGCACACGCCTGATCAAGGAATGCACCAGCCAGCACCCTGAAACATACTGGCGTTATGAATATTCGCCAGAAGTGTTCAGCACGACCGAGCCGGAATTTGCCCTGGACGTCTGCAATGCCGTGACTAAAGTCTGGCAGCCCACACCTGAATCGAAGATTATTTTTAATCTGCCCGCCACCATTGAAGCAACCACCCCGAATTTGTATGCGGATCAAATCGAGTGGATGCATAACAACCTGGAGCAACGCGACTGCATCGTGCTTAGCGTGCACCCGCACAATGACCGCGGCACCGCCGTAGCGGCCGCCGAGTTCGCCGTCATGGCGGGGGCTGACCGTATCGAAGGCTGCCTGTTTGGGAACGGCGAGCGCACCGGCAATGTCGACTTGGTTACCTTGGCGCTGAATCTTTACACCCAGGGCATACATCCGGGCCTGGATTTCTCGGATATCGACGAAGTGCGCCGTTGTGTGGAGTACTGCAATCAATTGCCCGTACACCCGCGCCACCCTTATGCCGGCGACCTGGTCTTTACGGCGTTCTCTGGTTCGCACCAAGACGCTATCAAGAAAGGCTTTGCGCAACGCCAGCCAAATACCTTGTGGGACGTACCTTATTTGCCCATCGATCCCGCCGACCTGGGCCGCAGCTACGATGCGGTAATCCGCGTCAACAGCCAGTCGGGCAAGGGCGGCGTTTCGTACTTGCTTGAGCAGGAACATGGTTTGGTGTTGCCACGCCGCTTGCAAATCGAATTCAGTCGCGCAATCCAGCGGGTTACCGACGAGACTGGATCAGAAGTGACCGCCGCGAAGGTCTTCGATATTTTCACCGAGGAATATCTGGATCGGGATCAGCCCTGGAAATTGATCCGCCACCGCATTACCGGCGACCCCAAGGCGGGAAGCGGCCAGCAGTTCTCGATCGAAGTTGAGGTCGAGGAAAATGGCGAGGTTCGTCATTTGGTCGGCAAGGGCGACGGCGCGATTTCGGCGTTTGTTGATGCGCTGGATATGGACGTCAAGATTATGGATTACCACGAGCACGCGATCGGCATCGGCACGGATACCCGGGCAGCTAGCTACGTTGAGTTGCGGGTTGGGGATTCGCCTACCGGTTTCGGTGTAGGTATCCACGGGGATATCGTGACGGCGTCTTTTGTGGCGATTCTTGGGGCGGTTAACCGGCATTTGGTGAATGCGCCGG
>NZ_JBEBUX010000125.1:0-11867 GCF_040393045.1 Pollutimonas bauzanensis
GGCGGTGTATTGGGGCTGTTGCTGGGCAACAAGAAATTCCGAAAAATGGGCGGCAAAGTGGGGGCTTATGGCGGGGCGGCTGCGTTAGGCGCCTTGGGCCTGAAGGTTTACCAGGACTGGCAAAGCAAGCAGGGTGCCGCTGCTGCGCAGGGTCAGCCAGTATCTCAGCCTGCAGCTCAACCGGTTCTTGGCTTGCCAGCACCTGGTATCGAACAGCATAGCAAAGTCGTTTTGTCGGCCATGATCGCGGCGGCCAAGGCCGACGGTCATATTGGTGCAGAAGAAAGGCAGCTTATGGAAAGCGAGGTTGTGAAGCTTTCCAGCGATTCATCGGATCGTGCGTGGTTCGATGCAGAGCTGGCCAAGCCTGCCGACCCGTCTCAAGTGGCTGCCTTGGCGACAAGTCCAGAGCTTGCTGCGGAAGTGTATCTTGCCAGCTTGTTGGTTATCGATGAAGAAAGCTTTATGGAGCGTGCCTACCTTGATGAGCTGGCGCGCAATTTGAAATTGGATCCAACCCTGAAAGCGGATCTTGAAGCCAGGCTTAAAAACCTGGCATAGCCCCATTCGCGCATGAACCGATTGCAGCAGTTATAGCGCTTAATGCATTTCTACCTGTTCTTTGATGGGCATGTCGTCGCGTATGGGTACGGTCTGGCGTTCGATCATGCGGTGGACGCGGGGCGGTTCGTCGCCCCGGTGCAGCGCGCGTAACCGGTCGGATACTTCCGCGTCGGCCTGGGTGCGCCGCTGGTTGTGGCGAACATATTCCACCCAGGTGGCCACGTGATACGTTTCAGTCCAGATTCTGGGGCTTTCCAGGTCGCGCAACAGTGCCCATTGGCGTGCGCCATCACGGATACGTATGCGGCGGCGGTCGGACATGACAGCCAGGAATGCTTGAACATCCTTTTGTGCAATGTCGTAGTCCACCATGACCATGATGGGACCGCTGCGTGAACGCAGATCCAGGCGCAGCGTGGGCTCGCTAAAGCTGTCCAGAGGGTCCAGGTTCAATGCGCCGAATTCCGGCAAGGCGAAGCGCAAGCCTACTATTGCACCCAAAACCAGCACGACACCTGATGCCATGAGTGCTTTGTCCGGCCCATAGGCGTCGGCCGTCACGCCCCACAGCCAGCTGCCCATTGCCATGCCGCCGAAGGTTGCCGTCTGGTAAAGCGATAAAGCTCGCCCGACGACCCAGCGTGGCGTTGATAGCTGCACTGTGACGTTAAAGAGCGACAGCGTGATCACCCAGCAGGCGCCGGCGGGAAATAAGGCCAGGCAACTAAGCCACATATCGCGGCTTAACGCCAGCAAGACCACGCTTAGCGCCGAGCCAATGAAAGCGGCGCGCACGATGGTTTCGTTGCGCAGGCTTTCGCGCAGCCGCGGATTAAGCACCGCGCCGATGATGGCGCCGGCCCCGAAACAACCCAACATGATGCCGTAGGTAAAAGCGCCGCCTTCGACCAGGTCGCGCGCGACCACCGGCAATAGCGCCAGCACTGAAACGGCTGCAAGCCCGAACGCGAATCCTCGGAACAGCACCTTCAACAGGTTGGGAGACATGGCGATATAGCGCAGCCCCGCTGAAATGGCGCTGCCGAATGCTTCGCGCGGCAAGGTTGACGGTACGCGCTGTGGTTTCCAGCGTATCAGCGCGATGATCAGGGCGATGTAGCTGACCGCATTCAAGGCAAACGCGGTCGCCGCGCCTGCTAGCGCGACAATGAGACCGCCGACGGCGGGCCCCAGGCTGCGCATCAGGTTGTAGCTGACACTGTTAAGCGTGACCGCGCCAGGCAGATCCTCGCGGGGAACAATGTCGCCCATCGAGGCTTGCCAGGAGGGGTTGTGCAGCGCGGTGCCGCAGCCGATAAGGAAAGTGAACGTCAGCAGCCACCACGGTGTAAGCAGCCCGGTGACTGCGAAGATGGCCAAGCCGGCTGATACCACCATCATCGCGATCTGGGCGGTGAGCATGATGTTGCGGCGGTCGAAACTATCCGCCAAGGCCCCTGCTGCCAGTGAAAAAATCATGATTGGCAGAGTAGTGGCCGCTTGCACAAGGGCCACCATGTCGTTGGAATCGGAAATGGTGGTCATCAGCCAGCCTGCCCCAACCATCTGAATCAGGCCGCCAAGATTGGAGGCCAGCGTGGCAGTCCATAGCGCGCGGAAAGTGGCGTGTCTAAAGGGGGCTAATGGCGATGCTCTTTGGGGCATCTGGAAACCTCTTGTGCGTGCTAAGTGGGAAATCTGGAGCGAATCGCTAGTCAGATATAGCGTATGTTACCGAATCAAGGCCTCTAGTGTCTGGATTTGTTCAATGAGAGGCAGGCTGGCGTCCATGACGGGTACGCGGCCATCTTGAACTGCGGCGGGTCGTTGCAAGGCGTTGGCATAGGCTTCCCAGTGATCAAGTTTCCACTGATCTCGTGGGTCGGCTCTGCGGACAATACGATCCTTGCGAACCGTCAACGGCAGTTCCAGCCAGACATGACGCAAATGTATTGTGGGGGGAAGTCCCAGCGCTTCGGTCGAAAATAGTGCGGATGAAGCCAGTTCGCGGCTCCATGGGCCGGGAAACACCACATTCAGTCCTAATTCGAGCTGGTCTTGGCCAATGCGAAGTGTGCTCAAGTATTCCAGATCGCGCACTTTTTCTTTGAACAGAGGGCTATCCCGGTCGTCGGGAGCCTGCCCCAGCGCCTGCAAAAAAGGACCCGACCAGCGCTCGCTGACCACGTCCTTGTCCAGTACGCACCAGGCACGCCCTTTTTCCTGCTGCCGCTCGATGAAATGAGTAGTGATAAATGACTTACCGGTTCCGGCATGGCCCAGGATGAAAAGGGCAGTGGGGTGATTCATGTGTAGATAACTTGTTAGCGCAGCACCAATACGGGGATTTTGGAATGAGTCAGCACATTGAGTGTTTCGTTGCCCATCAACATCCTGTTAATGCCGCGGCGGCCGTGTGATGCCATGACAATCAGTTCGCATTCATATTCTTGGGCCGCGGCAATGATGCTTTCGGCTACCAAGTCTGATTTGATTGTAATGGCTTGTGTGTTGATGCCTTTCTGTTTGCCTAGCTCTTTGACGGCATGCACAATGGCCTGGCCAGCCTGACTGTGGGCATCGTTTGCGGCAGTAGAGTCATGCATTTGGCTGCGTGGCGTGCCCTCCCAGTAGCTGA
The DNA here is from genome assembly GCF_040393045.1 of Pollutimonas bauzanensis. Taxonomy (GTDB): domain Bacteria; phylum Pseudomonadota; class Gammaproteobacteria; order Burkholderiales; family Burkholderiaceae_B; genus Pollutimonas; species Pollutimonas bauzanensis_A. The sequence continues at coordinate 3,203 of NZ_JBEBUX010000125.1, forward strand.
CGGCAACGGGAGCTATGACGTTAAGGGCAATCAACTCTGCGTTAGCCAATTGTGCAAAGTTCAGGGCGCTGTCTACTGCTTTGGCCGACAGTTCGGAACCGTCCGTTGCAACCAGAATACGTTTATACATGGTTAGCCTCCGCTTTTTGTAAGTAACGTCCTTATGATAGACGCAGTAAGGGAAGTTGTCTGCTAATTCGGACTAAAGTGCCTTATGTGATCTGTCGATCACTTCTTACCCTCTTAAGGAGAACGATAAATGTCTGAAATTCAACGTTTCGAGAGCAATGAGCGTTTGAGCCGTGTTGTTAAACATGCCGGCGTAGTCTACGTGGCTGGTGTGACGTCAAGCGATCGGGCCGCCGACATCAAGGTGCAGACACGCGATACGTTGAAAAAGATTGATGGCTATCTTGCCAGCGTCGGCACCGATAAGTCGAGGCTGTTGACTGTGCAAATTTGGCTTAAAGACATCGACCGCGATTTTGGCGGCATGAACGAAGTCTGGAACGAATGGGCCGACAAAGCCAATATGCCGACTCGCGCAACATGTGAAGCCAAACTGGCTGCGCCAGAGCTGCTGGTAGAAATTATCGTCAGCGCTGCAGCGTAATGCTATTGTTAAGCTAGCATCAAAGGCCGCCAGCCATTTTTTGACTTCCGGGCCATAGACAACGATAGGGGCGATATGACTACTACGCAAGCGGAAAAAGGGCGGGCTTTTAGTGCGTTGCACGCAGGGGCGCAGGCTTTCATTATCCCCAACCCCTGGGATGTCGGTACTGCAAAGCTGTTGGCACATCTGGGATTTCAGGCACTGGCCACCACAAGCGCGGGTTACGCTTTCTCCATGGGCGTGCCGGATTTTCGTGTGGGCCGCGACCCTATGTTGGCCCATGTGGCGCAAATCGCCGGCGCTACTGATTTGCCGGTTAGTGCCGACCTTGAAAACGGCTTTGCCGATGACCCGGTTACCGTGGCGGACACGATACGTTTGGCGGCGGCCACCGGGATAGTGGGCGGCTCTATCGAAGATGCCAGTACTCGGCCCGATGATCCTATTTACGATTTGGGCCTGGCTGTCGAGCGTGTGCAGGCCGCCGTCGAGGCAGCGCGGGCTTTGCCCTTCACCTTCACATTGACAGCGCGCGCCGAAAATTACTTGCATGGCCGGCCCGACCTGGCCGATACCATCAGGCGCTTGCAGGCATATCAAGAGGCGGGAGCTGATGTGCTGTATGCGCCGGGCCTGACAAGCAAGGCCGATATCGCTGCCGTTGTCAGTTCTGTTGATCGCCCGGTCAATATATTAATGGGTTCGGCAGGTATAAACCTGACGTTGGCCGAGCTGAGCAGCGTCGGTGTGAAAAGGGTAAGCGTAGGCAGCGCGCTTAGCCGTGCGGCATTGGGGGCGTTTGTTCGCGCGGGCAAGGAAATGCGCGAGCACGGTACGTTCAGCTTTGTTGACGACGCTATACCTTATCAAGAAATTAGCCGAATATTCGGCGCTGAATGATAGGGTGCATCGCGATGCATGGGAGTCCATCATTATTTGAACACTGCTTATAAGTTGCTGTTATGCATTGTTTCGCAAAAATTTTATAAAAAAATATTTTTCCGTTCCGTATCATGGGTTTATCTGTTTATGTACAGCCTATTCCAGGCGTTTTATGGGGTTGATGGGCAGGTTGCAGGGATGCTTGCATACGCGCATGCTGTTTAATGCGCAGGTGGCAGGCAATCTCTAAGGTGCGCATTAATACGCTTGCCGACGACATGGATACTGAAATGGAAGCACTGTTGGAAACCCGCACTGTCCCGGTGCGGGGGAAAAGTTATTTGGGCGTCTTGGGCGGCATGGGCCCGCTGGCTGGCGCCTCGTTCGCATATCGCCTTGCCCAGTTGACGCCCGCGCGTACCGATCAAGAACATATCCCTGTCTTGTTGCGTAACGACCCCCGTATACCCGACCGATCGGCATCCCGATTGCGCGGTGGCATGGATCCTTTGCCCGCGATGATAGAAGGGATGCAGTTTCTGGCGCGGTCCGGGGTGGATTGCATTGCCATTCCCTGCAATACGGCGCATTTATGGTTCGACGCGTTGCAAGGCGAAGTGGCTGTGCCCGTGTTGCACATCGTGGAGTCGGTGATCCAGGATCTTCGGCGCCAGGGCATTCATGAAGGCAAAATAGGCGTCATGGGTACGCCCGCTACGCTTGAGTTGAACCTTTATCAGCACTATCTGCTTCGCGCTGGCTACGAACCGCTCGTTCCGACCGCAGCCGAAATCGAGCAATGCTGCGTGAGGTCAATCGCCGCAGTGAAAGCCAATCTGGTCGAGGCCGCATTCGCCCCGGCTGCGGAGGGCATTGCTGCACTGGAGCGGCGAGGAGCGGTAGCCGTTGTTCTGGGTTGTACGGAACTACCGTTGGCCGTGCCCCACCATCGCCGGCGCGAATTCGGCCTGGTGCTGACAGACTCTATCGACGCGCTGGCGCTGGCCGTCCTGGAACACTTCGCATGGGCCAAGGAGCCCGAAGTGGCGCTGGCGTAAGCGTAACGGTCTGGCGGCCCGGCAACTTGCCGCTATGCCGGGCCGCCAGCCTCAAGTCCGATTAAAGGATGCCCGGCTAAGAATCCGGCCAGGCCGGTTCCCAGTAGCTTCGATGCCGTTCCAGACATGTTCGCCGTTTACCCATACATCGCAGATGCCTTGGCTTGTTTGTATGGGGGCGTCAAAGCTTGCCTGATCAGCGACTTCATTTTCATTAAGCAGAACCATGTCGGCAAAATAGCCTTGCCGCAGCAAGCCGCGCTGCGTCAATCCGTAATTCTTGGCGGCCAGGCCCGTCATTTTGTGGATGGCTTGCTCTAGCGTCATGATGTTCTGTTCGCGCACCATGGCTCGCAGCACACGGGTAAAGGTGCCCCATTGACGAGGATGTGGATGCGAGTCGAAGGGTAAGCCGTCAGAGCCGACCATGGTTAACGGATGCGCCATGATTCTGGACACATCGGATTCATGCATCAGAAAATAGATGGCCCCGGCAGGCATCAAGCGGTCCATGGTCCCTTGTTCGTCCAGCCCCAGTTCTTGCATGACTTCGGAAAAATCGCGCCCTGCGGCTTCTGGATAGCCTGTCGACCAGGTAACCATGGTGCGTTTGGCGATCAGTATTCTATCCAGGCGCAACATGGTGGATGTGGCGGGGTAGGGGTGGCAGTCGATGCAAACGGGTTGGTGGTCGTTCGCCTCTTCGATTATTTTCAAGGTTTCAGCAGAGCGCCCGTGGTTCTTGCTACCCGCCAATTTATGGTGCGAGAAAACCACCAGGCTATCCAGGGCCCGGCCGATCTCCAATGCTTCTTCTATCGCCGGTACGATGTGGTCGGCTTCGTCGCGCAAGTGCGTTGCGTATAGGCCGCCACGCTGTTTCATTGGCGCGCCGACCTGAATGATTTCACTCGTCGGCGCATGGGATGCAGGCGGATAAAAGGTGCCGGTGGACATGCCAAATGCCCCGGCGTCCAGGGCTTCGGCCAGCAATTGCTGCATGGCTTCGATCTCGGATGGGCTTGCCGCGCGTCCGGTGTCGGCCATACTGGCGACACGTAAGGTCGTATGGCCGACTAAGGGAATGACATTGACTGCGGCAGGCGTTTCACGCAGTTGCGCTATCCAGCTGGCAAACGTCTTGAAATGGAAAAGCGCTTGGGGGCCCAGCAGGTCCAGCGGTTGTGGAATCACGCCGTTCGAAGGCAACGGCGCCAGGCTGATGCCACAGTTGCCTGTGACGACCGTCGTGATGCCTTGCGAGACTTTGGGCTTCATGTCGGGATGAACCAGCAAGTAGCCATCATCGTGAGTGTGAGAGTCGATAAAGCCAGGCGTCAACATTAAACCGTCGGCCTGTTTAACTCGCTGTCCATCTCCTTTGTCGAGCTGGCCTATCTCTGCAATGACGCCATCTGAAACGGCGACATCGGCTTGAAAGCGTGCGCCGCCCGATCCATCGACCAGTGTTGCGCCTGAAATAATGAAACTTGTTGGCATACCTGCGTTCATCTTATCAGTCCAGCTTCGCGATGCCGGCGTCTTTAATAATCGCTGCCCATTTTTTTGCTTCGCTGTCTATCAAGACTTTGAAGTCGGTGGGCGTGCTGTAAGACGCATCGGCGCCGAAGGTGGCCAGCGATTTTTTGACATCCGCATCTTGCAATGCTTGTTCCAGAGACTTGCTTAACGTGGCAATGACGTCGGCAGGTGTGCCTGCCGGTGCGACCAGGCCACCCCATGAGACGGTTTCATAACCCTTTATGCCCGCTTCGGCGACGGTGGGAACATCGGGCAGCAATGTCAGGCGTTTGCTACTGCTGACACCTAATGGACGCACCTTGCCGGCTTGAATAAGCGGTATGGCTTCGGACGAATTGGAAAACATGTAATCAATGCGGCCGCCTATCAAATCCTGCATGGCGGCGGGGCCGCTGTTATAAGGGACGAACAAGGCATCTATCTTGGCCAGGTTTGCGAACAGTTCGCCGCCCATGTGACCCGTCGTTCCTACACCAGAGGCGCCGTAGGACAGTTTGCCCGGGTTCTGCTTGGCTTTTGCGACCAGATCCGCCACCGTTTTTACAGGCGAGTCTGCAGGAACAATAAGGACGTTATAGATACTGAACATCTGACCAATTGGCGCCAAGTCTTTATCTACGTTGTAAGGCAAGTGATTGAACAGTGCCTGGTTCACCGACAAGGTATTGATGTTGCCGTAGCCGATGGTGTAGCCATTGGCGGGGGCTTTCATCAGCTGGACAATGCCAATATTACCTGCGGCGCCCGGTTTGTTTTCCACTACCATGGACTGCTCAAGATTTTTTGACATCGCATTGGCAATCACGCGGGACAATACGTCCGGAGAACCGCCTGCCGCGGACGGCACAACAAACTTGATCGGCTTGTCGGGATATTGGTCTTGCGCGAATGCGGCGGGAACCATTCCCAGGCTCATGGCGATGATTGCGATATTCTTGAACATCGAGACGGTGCGCATGTTCTTCTCCTTTTATCCGTAAAGGCTACAAACTATCACTGTATTCGTACAATACATGCATAGAAAAATGTACTTAACCCATAACGTTGAGGTATTGATGCCCGACTCTCCTGCGCCAGATTCCACAGTGTTGGAAGCGCCTGACTTGCTTGGAAAAACGCATCGAACACCACTAAGCCTGAGGCAGATCGAGGTGTTCCGGGCCATTATGGTGACCGGGTCTATCAGTGCCGCAGGGCGTATGCTGCATGTCTCACAGCCGGCAATCAGCCGAGTCCTGGCACTGACGGAAAGCCGCCTTGGCTACCAACTGTTTGATCGTGTCAAAACCCGGCTGGTCGCCACGCCCGAAGCGACTCGCCTGTTCAGGGAAGTTGAGCAAATCTACGAGGGCATTCAGTCGGTCAATGATCTGGCCATCAGTCTGGGCGAAACCGGCTTCGGAGCACTTAAGCTGGTAAGCAGCGCGACCTTCGGGCAGAGGATGATTCCTAGCGCGCTGGCACATCTTTATGCGAAAAGTCCGCGCGCCCAGGTGGATTTTCGCAATGCAACATTCGATCAAATGGTGGGGCATTTTCTGGCTGGACGCGCTCACCTCGGCATCTCGCTGCAGTCTTCAGACAATCCTTCCTTGACTTCGGTGGCGTTGGGTTCGGTGCCCGTTGTATGTATTGCACCCAAAGGACATGCCTTGCAAAAGCTGGACATTGTCAGTCCGCACGATGTGACCGAATTTCAGTGGATAGGCTATCCGGCGGATGCCCCCGCGGGGCGTGCGTTAAGTCGCTTTTTCGGCGATGCCCCATTACCGCGGTCAACGATCGAGGTTCATTCGCCATCAATGGCTGTTTCCTGTGTAAGGCAGGGCTTGGGCCTGGCTCTGGTCGATATGTGGAGCCTGTCTATGGAAACGCTGCCTCATCTGGAGGTAAAGCCTATTGCGCCAGGCATGGACTTAACCATATGGGCAACCTATTCCAATGTTGAGCCTTTGCCTTTGCTTGGGCGGCGCATGCTTGCCGCTGTCAAAAAGGTCATTGATGAAGAGTCCATCAAACTTTGATCCTGGCCCATAACCAGGGGCTATCGTCCCCGGTCTTGAAAGGGGGAGGAAACACGAGGAAGTCCAACGGGGCCGAGGGTTTGCGGCAATCAAGTGTCTTGTTGGCGTGATTGCGACGCCAGCGCTGGCGGAGTTTACGCTGTGAGTGGTTATTGGCATGCTTTGGTTTTATTTATATAACCAATGGAAGTTGTCATGACTGCATCTCACCGAAAACTGGGCTTGGCCGTTGCGCAAATGGGGCCGGTCAACCTTGCCGATGATCGCGCAAGCGTCGTAAATCGATTGATCGAGATGATGCGCGAAGCGCATAGCCGAAAATCCGATTTTGTTGTTTTCCCAGAACTGGCGCTGACGACTTTCTTTCCCCGCTACTGGATGTCGATGGAAGACGCCGAGCAGCGTTATTTTGAAGCGGCCATGCCAAATAGCGCGGTACAGCCGCTATTCGACGAAGCCAGGAAATTGGGCATAGGATTTTATCTGGGCTACGCCGAGCTGACACCTGACGGCCAGCGATTCAACGCTTCCATTCTGGTCGATAAATCAGCCAGAATCATAGGCAAATATCGCAAGATCCACCTGCCGGGTCACGATGATCACAAGCCCGATGCGCCGTTCCAGCATCTGGAGAAAAAATACTTCAATGTCGGCAATGAGACGTTCGGCGTATGGAACGTAGAGCAAACCAAAATGGGCATGTGTTTATGTAATGACCGGCGATGGCCTGAAACCTGGCGCGTCATGTCTTTGCAAAGCGCTGAAGTGGTCGTGCTGGGCTACAACACACCCTCGCAAAACATCCACTGGCCCGAACCTGTGCATCTTAGAATGCACCATCACCTGATCACCCTGCAAGCCAGTGCGTATCAAAATTGTGTTTGGGCTGCTGCCGCTGCAAAGTGCGGGTATGAGGATGGCCATCACATGATAGGCGGATCCGTGATTGTCGCGCCCACGGGCGAGATCGTGGCCCAGGCCAGCACCGAAGATGACGAAGTCATTACGTTCAATGCAGACCTGGATTTGGCAGCGGTGTTTAGAAAGAACGTATTCGACTTTGCTCGCCACCGTCGCCCCGAACATTACCAACTCATTGTTGACAGAGTCGGGCCGGGCGAACCGCTGGAGCGGTAACTATTTGATGGGGCGGCCGACACAAAACATAGCCACTTCAGGGTAATATTGCGCTTCCCTATCGACCGATGTCCGTACCTCCCTGAGAGGAGTTCGCTAATGAACGTGGTAAATCATCCCTCCGAGCTGCGTCTTTGGGGAATCCGGCTTTCCGGTGAAACGCAGCACGACGGCGGGGCCGGGCGACAGCGCTTTTCGGCGTATTTGAAAAGCCTTGGTCTTGACCGATTTGTGCAAAGCAGCGGCGAAAGCAGTCATGGCACGCCCTTCAGCCAGTTCACGGTAAACGAAGCCTTCATGCGTGATTTCGCGCCTGGCTGCGATACGACGCAGCTATGCCAGAAGATGGGGCTGGACACGCATGGCGTGTCAGAGGATCTCGAGCGCGAAATTGTGCTGGCCATGCTGGCCAGTCCGGCGCCTTTCCTCTTTCCCTCTTGCGACGAGCTGATGTCAGCCGTCCGCATACGAAAAAACATTGTTCAGAATGCCCGCCGCACGGCGTTGGCGTTCGACACCGAACATGCCGAGCGTCCCGAGGATTACTGGGTTTATGACCTGGCACGCGGTTTTACGCTTAAGCCTGGCAAGCCGCTGATTGAGGCTTTGCAAAAAACCACCCAACCAGACCGTTCCGGGAAGCTGTATTCGTTTTCCTGCTACCGGGCGACGGAATATGTGCTGTTGCTAAGCATTGCGCAGGAATTGGCGGAGTGCAATGCCTCAGTCTTGGCCCAACTGCAACAGCAATGGGAAACGCGCGCCATTATGTCGGGGCAGTTTCATGATGTTTTCCTGCATGAGTATGGCTCCATGGCCGAGCCCTTGCCGCCCAAATATTATGTGCCGGGCGACCGGTTGTGGTTTCGTAATCCCGACGAGCCTTCTTCCAATGTCGAAGGCTACGAAGGCTCCTGGGTGTTTTACCTGGGGGACGGTTTATTCACCAACTTCTGGAAGCGCGATCAGCCTTTCACCTTGCGTTCAAAGTGTGTCGAGCTTTTCCACTGGCGCAACGCTACGTATCGCAATGGCGATGGCAAGTTGCTGATGGATGACGCTGTGGTCGATGAGCACGTTGCGCAGTCGTTGCAGGACGAGGCGGAGGTCGACCGTATTGTGGCGCGGATGTTGCGTTTGCGTGACCCCGGCGGTGTATATCGTGACGGGGGCTGTATCGATACTACTCGGGAATGCGCGCGGCGGGTGTGTGCCGGTACGTGCGAACTGGTGTTTCCAGGCTAGTGCATTTTCGGATCAATTGTTTTACGGCATATGCATGAGGCTTTGCATGCATCATGGTGCTTTCGCGCCGTTGTCTCGCTCTGGTGACGGTGCCAGGCTCTGGTGAGGTTGCAAGACTCTGATGACGTTGTCCGGGGTGGGTGAGGCCAGTCCGGCACGGC
>NZ_JBEBUX010000126.1:0-11610 GCF_040393045.1 Pollutimonas bauzanensis
GGACCGCAGCGAGGATTCGCCATGCATACCCTCCTCGCCCGTTGCGCCGTCATAAAAACGCGTCAAACGAGTATTTCAAAAAACAAACACCCGTAGCATAATCAGGCATAAAACAAATTCTGATCTAAATATTTTATGGAGATAACATTCATGCCTAAATTATTAAAGGCCATCGCGGCGGCATCAGCCATTACCCTTGCAGGCCTCACACAAGCCCACGCCGCATGGCCCGAGCGTGCAGTTCAATGGGTCGTCCCTTACCCCGCAGGCGGCGGCTCCGATGTCATCGCCCGCGTCGTCGCTTCCACTATCGAAAAAACATTAGGCCAAACCGTTATCGTAGAAAACAAGCCCGGCGCAGGGACCATCATCGGCGCCAGCTTTATTCAGAACGCGAAACCCGACGGCTATGTATTCGGCACGGCTGACTCTGGCACCCTGGCATTCAACCCCTGGCTGTATTCCAAACTCCAGTACGATCCCGTCAAATTCACTTATATCGGCGGTCTTGCGCGCTTTCCCCTGATGCTCGCCGTCAACGAAGCTTCGCCTTTCAAAACTTTGGAAGAATTCATCGCTGCTGCCCGTAAAGATCCAGGCAAACTCACTGCATCGTCAGCGGGTTCGGGCTCTCCGCATCACCTTGCGCTTGAAATGTTCAAGCAACGCGCCGGCGTCGACATCGCGCATGTGCCTTATAAAGGCGCCGCGCCGGCTATACAGGACTTGCTGGGTGGGCAGGTCAGTGCCAGCTTTGTCGATTCGGCGGCAGGCCTGGCTAATATCAAAGCGGGCAAACTCCGTGTGCTGGCCGTTGCCACCCCTGAACGACTGGCCCTATTGCCTAATGTACCCACGATGGCCGAGGCTGGTGTCAATAACTTCAATGCCTATGCCTGGCAAGGGCTGGTGGGGCCGGCGGGCATTCCCGGCGATGTGGTCGAAAAGTTGAATGCCGACTTGCAAGCCGCTTTGAAATCCCCGGAAGTCGATGGCAAGATAAAAGGCATGGGTGTGGAACCGATGCCTATGTCAGCGGCCGATTTCAAAGCCTATGCCGACCAGCAGCGCGAGGAATGGGGCAGCGTCATCAAGGCTGCAGGCATCAAGCTGGATTAGGTCTACAGGCTGTAGTTCTTAAGGCCGTCCAGGTCCAGCACTTGGACGGCTCCATATTCTATTTTCAACAACTGTGCCGCTTCCAGCGCGCGTAAAGCCTGGTTCGTGCGCTGACGCGAAATGCGGGCAAGGTAGCCGATCTCTTCCTGGGTAATGTCCAGGCGCATGCTTTTGCCGGGGTATAGCAGGGGGTTGAACAGTTCTGCCAGGCAACGGGCCACGCGTGCATCGGGTGCCAGCAGGCGGTCATATTCGGCTTTGCCGATGAACTGGGCGACGCGCTCGTTCAATTGGTGCAATAAATACCGATTAAAGGGAATGCTGTTGTCTAGCAGCCAGTTGAATGTGATCACCGGCACCCGGGCGATCGAACAGTCCCGTAAGGCCACAACATCGTATTTGCGGCGTTCGTTTTTAAGCAATGAGCCTTCGCCTATCCACCCGCCGCTGGGGACGCCGGTCAGCGACGCTAGCTTGCCGTCGGACGTGCCCACCGATACCTTGACCAGCCCGTTCAGCACGCCCATCCAGGCATAGGCTTTTTCGCCTTTGCGCTCTATGATGGCGCCAGCAGGGTAATGAGTGATGGATATGTCCCGTTGCACTCGCTCTTGCTGGTCAGCCGACAATAAAGCGAACCAGGCGGCGGCATCTTGCAGTAAGTCTTTATGTTGCATGAGGATTTACCCTAGGAAAAGCAGGAATGTCATATCCGTGACAGTTCGATGTCGTGCGAGCCTATACCTTTACACCTGACTGAAATAAGAAAAAGAAACGGTTGGATACAAATATAACCCTAAACTTTATCAGGTAAAGGGACATGATACTGGGTCAAGGAGACACCATGACGCAAAACTCGCCTGCGCGCAGGATTCCGTCCGAGCCGGACACTTTCCCTGCTTGGGTGCTGCACCATGCGCAAGTACGTGGCGGCCGTGCCGCCATGCGCGAGAAAGATCTCGGGATATGGCAAACCATGACCTGGAGCCAGCTTGCGGCGCAGATGCAGGTATTAGCCAGTGGGCTTGCCGCTTTGGGTGTGCAGGCAGGTCAGCACGTGGCGATTGTAGGAGAAAACCGGCCTCGCCTGTATTTATCCATGATGGCTGCGCAGGCCATTGGGGCAATACCTGTTCCGTTGTATCAGGACGCCATTGCCGCCGAAATGCTTTACGTGTTCCAGGATGCCGACATTCGAGTGGCAATCGTGGAAGATCAGGAGCAGGTCGACAAAATGCTTGAAGTCGCCGAACAGTGTCCGGCGTTGCGCCATATTGTTTACGACGATCCGCGCGGCTTGCGCAATTATGCTCTGGCAAACCTGTTGGCGTTCGATCGACTGTTGGCGCTTGGCAGCGAGTATTCCGCCGCACATCCAAACCATATCGAAGATGCCATCGCAGCCGTCAAGCCTGACGACACCGCGGCCATGTTCTATACCTCGGGCACCACGGGCAAGCCCAAGGGCGTAGTGCTTACGCATCACGCGCTTATCGATCGGGCTTTGGCCATCCAGGAGCTCGAAAACCTGACCGACCGCGAAGAAGTGCTGGCGTACCTGCCGCCGGCCTGGATAGGCCAGAACATGTTTTCGTACACACAGTTTCTGGTTACCGGTTTTACCGTCAATCACCCCGAGTCGCCCGACACCGTATCGATCGACATGCACGACATCGGGCCTACCTATTATTTCGCTCCGCCGCGTGTGCTGGAAGATTTGTTGACCCGGGTCATGATCCGCATGGAGGACGCCAGCACCATAAAACGCAAGCTATTCCATGCTTTCATGGGGCTTGCGCGCCGCGTGGGTGTTCGCATACTCGACAAAGATCCGAGTGTCAGCGGATGGGACAGATTCAAGTACCGTATCGGCAATGTTGTGATGTATGGGCCTTTGCGCAACGCTCTGGGTATGAGCCGTGTCCGGGTGGCCTATACGGCCGGCGAGGCAATAGGGCCAGACCTGTTTGTGTTTTACCGCTCTATCGGTATCAATTTGAAGCAGCTGTATGGCTCAACTGAAACCTCGGTCTTTGTCTGCGTGCAGTCCGATGGGCAGGTGCGCGCCGATACGGTTGGCCCACCGGTCAAGGGGGTTGAGATTCGTGTCGCCGAGAATGGCGAAATCCAGGTCAAAAGCCCAGGCCTTTTCAAAGAATACTATCGCAACCCTGAAGCCACGGCAGAGTCCTACACAGCCGATGGCTGGTATCACACGGGCGATGCCGGCTATCTGGATACCGATGGTCAATTGAAGATCATTGATCGGGCCAAAGATGTCGGCAAGCTTGCCGACGGCAGCTTGTTCGCGCCCAAATATATAGAAAATAAGCTCAAGTTTTATCAATACATCAAAGAAGTCGTGGCCTTCGGCGCCGACAGGAACGAGGTCTGCGCATTTATCAATATTGATCTGGAGGCTGTGGGTAACTGGGCCGAGCGCCAGGGGCTGCCTTATGCCGGCTACACCGATCTGGCTCAAAAGCCAGAGGTATACGCGCTGATTCGTAAATGCGTGGAAGAGGTCAACGCTGATCTTTCCACCGATGCCAAGCTGTGCGGCTCGCAAGTGTCGCGCTTCCTGGTTCTGCACAAAGAGCTAGATCCTGACGACGATGAATTGACTCGTACCCGCAAGGTGCGTCGCGCCTTTATTGCCCAGAAGTACGACATCCTGGTCGATGCGCTTTTCCAGGGCAAGTCCAATCAGTACATCGAAACCGAAGTGAAGTTCGAGGATGGCCGTAAAGGCAAGATTTCGGCGGACCTGAAGATCGCCCAGGCAAAGATATTCCCAGGCAACACGAGGAAGGCTGCGTAATGAGTCAAGCTGCTCGCGATCAACGAATCGGCGAAACGATTCTGGATCTACAAAATATTTCGCTCGCTTTTGGCGGCGTTAAGGCATTAACCGATATCTCCTTTGATGTGCGCGAACACGAAATTCGCGCCATCATCGGGCCCAATGGCGCAGGCAAAAGCTCCATGCTGAATGTGATCAATGGGGTGTATACGCCGCAACAGGGCGAGATTACCCTGGCGGGTGTGAAGTTTTCGAAAATGAACTCCCGACGCGCCGCAGAAATGGGTATTGCGCGTACGTTTCAGAACTTGGCCTTGTTCAAGGGCATGAGCGTGCTTGACAACATCATGACCGGCCGCAATCTGCGCATGACCAGCGGTGTCCTGGCGCAGGCGTTTCGCCTCGGTTCGGCTGAGCGCGAAGAAATTGCGCATCGTGAATTCGTGGAAAATCTGATCGACTTTCTTGAAATTCAGGCTCATCGCAAGACACCGGTGGGACGCCTGCCTTACGGTTTGCAGAAGCGCGTCGACCTGGGACGGGCCCTGGCCATGGAACCCCGCATTCTTCTGCTGGACGAGCCCATGGCGGGCATGAACATCGAAGAAAAGCAGGACATGAGCCGCTTTATTCTCGATGTAAACGAACAGTACGGCACCACGATTGTGCTGATCGAGCACGATATGGGTGTGGTAATGGATATCTCCGACCGCGTAGTGGTTCTGGATTACGGCAAGAAAATCGGCGACGGCATGCCTGATGAAGTTCGCCAGAATCCCGAAGTAATACGTGCTTATCTTGGCGCCAGCCACTAAACAAGGAAGACAGAAATGGCATTTTTCCTGGAAACCCTGTTTGGCGGCCTGATGACGGGCATGCTGTATTCGTTGGTGGCCTTGGGTTTTGTTCTTATTTTCAAGGCATCCGGCGTATTCAATTTTGCCCAGGGCGCCATGGTGCTGATCGCCGCCTTGTCGATGGCGCGCTTTTCTGAATGGATTCCGCAGTGGCTGGGCCTCGAAAGCCTGATCCTGGCGAACATACTTGCCTTCATCATCAGCGGCTTGTTCATGTGGCTGATCGCCATCGTTATTGAGCGCTGGGTGTTGCGTTATCTGGTCAATCAGGAAGGCACGACGCTTCTCATGGCAACCATAGGCATCAGTTATTTTCTTGATGGCATGGGCCAGATCATCTTCGGCAGCAATGTGTATTCGATCGATGTCGGCATGCCCAAAGATCCGGTCTTCATTTTTGAATCGATTTTCGAAGGCGGCGTATTGATCAGTCTTGAGGACCTTACAGCGGCGGCTGTGTCGGCCTTGCTGGTCGCGGTGTTGGCCGTGTTTTTCCAGTACACGTCTGTGGGCCGCGCCTTGCGTGCCGTAGCCGACGATCACCAGGCGGCGCAGTCCATCGGCATTCCTCTGAATCGCATCTGGGTCGTTGTATGGACCGTGGCGGGTGTGGTCGCGCTGGTTGCGGGGGTGATCTGGGGGTCGAAATTCGGTGTTCAGTTCACCTTGTCCACCGCCGCCTTGCGCGCATTGCCTGTAGTCATCCTGGGAGGGCTGACCTCAGTGCCCGGAGCCATTATCGGAGGCCTGATCATCGGCGTCGGGGAAAAGATTTCCGAGGTCTATCTTGGGCCGTTTGTCGGTGGCGGGATCGAAATCTGGTTTGCCTATGTACTGGCCCTGGTGTTCCTGCTGTTTCGCCCGCAAGGTTTGTTTGGTGAAAAAATCATTGACCGCGTTTGATGGTTTAACGAAAAGAAGATTGGGTATCCACTATGTTTTATCGTGAAAACGGCCAATTCAAAAGCACTTATCGGGCAGACCAGCAAATCTTCCCGATCCGGCAGGATCGCGTCTTTATCCTGGGTGTGTTGTTTATTGCTTTTCTGATGGTGCCGCTGCTTGCTTCGAACTATTTTCTGCAAGCTATCCTGATCCCGTTCCTGATCCTGTCTTTGGCAGCCATAGGCTTGAATATCCTGGTCGGCTATTGCGGGCAAATTTCGATAGGGTCGGGCGCCTTCATGGCGGTTGGCGCCTATGCTGCCTGGAATTTCGGTGTCCGCATGCCGGCGACGCCCCTGATCGTGCAGATACTGATGGGCGGCGTGTTTGCCACGCTGGTCGGCGTCGTATTTGGTGTTCCCAGCTTGCGTATCCGTGGTCTTTACCTGGCGGTTACTACGCTGGCTGCGCAATTCTTTGTCGATTGGGCTTTCCTGCGCATTCCGTTTTTCACCAACTACTCGTCGTCAGGCAACGTATCGGTTCCCCCGCTTGATGTCTTTGGCTTGCCTGTTCAAACGCCTGTCCAGCGCTATTTGTTTGTACTCGCTTTTGTGGCGGTGTTTGCGCTGCTTGCCAAGAACTTGGTGCGCGGCGCCATCGGACGCCAATGGATGGCGATACGCGACATGGACGTTGCCGCATCGGTTATCGGTATTCGCCCGGTTTACGCCAAGCTGACGGCGTTTGCCGTCAGCTCCTTCATCATTGGGGTGGCCGGTGCTTTGTGGGCCTATATCCATCTGGGTTCGTGGGAACCATTGGCTTTCGATTTGACGCGTTCTTTGCAGCTGCTGTTCATTGTGATTATCGGCGGCCTGGGCTCCATCGTCGGTAGCTTCTTCGGGGCCGCCTTCATGGTGCTGGTGCCCGTATTCCTGACCAATGTGCCGCATATGTTCGGCTTGTCGCTGGCTGTTGATACCGCGTCGCATATTGAACATATGGTGTTTGGCGCGCTGATCGTGTTTTTTCTGATCGTTGAACCGCACGGCCTGGCGCGGCTATGGAGCATAGGCAAGGAGAAACTGCGCATCTGGCCGTTCCCGCATTAAGTTTTTATGGCAACACATTAGTAACCCGGCTGGCCCCTTTAGGCTATGCCGCAACACAAACGGTGCATATAGACACCACCAGGAGGACTTGGAGATGAAACGTTCCTTTAAATTTGCAGCAGCAATGATTGCCGTGGCGGGCACACTGGCTTCTGTATCGTTGCCGGCATCAGCCGCCGAAGAGCAGTTCGTACCTTTGCTTGCCTATCGTACGGGTTCTTTTGCTCCTCTGGGCATTCCTTGGGCCGACGGTAAGATGGATTACCTGAAGCTCGTCAATGAGCGCGATGGCGGCGTCAATGGCGTCAAGATTGTTTACGAAGAATGCGAAACTGCCTACGCAACCGACCGCGGCGTCGAATGCTACGAGCGCCTGAAAGACAAGAATGGCGGTGCTTCGGGTTTCGATACGCAGTCCACAGGCATTACGTTTGCCTTGACCGACAAGGCCATTATTGATGGCGTGTCGATCGAGACCATGGGCTACGGCTTGTCCCAGTCAGCCAACGGCGCGGTGTTCAAGTGGAACTTCCCGCTGCTGGGCACCTATTGGACCGCGGCGGATGTCATGATCCAGGACATTGCCAAGAAGCTGGGTGGCGAAGATAAGCTGAAGGGCAAGAAAATCGCGCTGGTCTTCCACGACTCGCCGTATGGCAAAGAGCCAATCGCCCTGCTGCAAGAGCGCGCCAAGGCCAATGGTTTCGAGTTGCAGTTGTATCCCGTCACCGCACCAGGCGTCCAGCAAAAATCCACCTGGCTGCAAATCCGCCAGAGCAAGCCTGATTACCTGTTGCTTTGGAGCGCAGGCATCATGACGCCGACAGCCATCCGCGAGGCCCAGGCGGTCGGCTATCCGCGCGACAAAATGTATGGCATCTGGTGGGCCAGTTCCGAGAACGATGTCCAGGATCTTGGGGCGGTTGCCAAGGGCTATAACGGCATTACCATTCACAACAGCGCCGACCATGGCAAAGTGCACGACGACCTTAAAAAGTACGTGTACGAGAAAGGCCAGGGCAGCGATACCAATGGCAAATACGTTGGCACCATTGCGCATACGCGCGGCATGATGATTTCTATGCTGCAAGTCGAAGCCATCCGCGCAGCCCAGGAAAAGTACGGCAAAGGCAAGCACATGACCCGCGAGCAAGTGCAGTGGGGCTTTGAAAACTTGAACATCACGCAGGAACGCCTCGAGGAATTGGGTTTCGCCAAACTGATGCGTCCGGTGAAAACCTCGTGCAGCAACCATATGGGCGATGATTGGGCTCGTATCATTCAATGGAACGGAACCAAGTTCGATATCGTTTCCGACTGGTATCAGTCCGATAAGAAGTTCATAGATCCTTTGGTGAAAGACCTGTCAGCCAAGTACGCCAGCGAGAAGAAGATTACTCCTCGTACATGCGAAGGCTAGCAGCAGCCTAAAGGCGCCTGGCGGCTGTAAAGCGGCCGCCGGGCGGAACTGATTGCAGGGAAAAAATATGAATACCAAAGTCGAGGCGCAAGCCCCCAAGATTCTGCTGAATGTGAACGGAATCGAGGTAATCTACAACCACGTTATCCTGGTGCTCAAAGGTGTTTCGCTGTGCGTTCCCGAAGGCAAGATCGTGGCGCTGCTTGGGGCCAATGGCGCAGGTAAAACGACGACCTTGCGCGCCGTATCCAATTTGCTCAAGGCCGAGCGTGGCGACGTCACCAAAGGCAATATCGATTATCGCGGTGAACGCATTGAAAAGCTTTCGCCGGCCGATCTGGTCAAGCGGGGCGTGGTACAGGTCATGGAAGGCCGCCATTGCTTTGCGCACCTGACAATAGAAGAAAACCTGCTTACCGGCGCCTATACCCGCAATCTCAGCCGGGCCGATTTAAGCGCATCGCTTGACAAGGTTTACCAGTATTTTCCAAGACTCAAACAACGCCGCGGTAGCCAGGCGGGTTACACCTCGGGCGGCGAGCAGCAAATGACGGCGATTGGGCGCGCCTTGATGGCCAACCCCAACATGATTCTGCTGGACGAACCCTCGATGGGCCTGGCGCCGCAAATCGTAGAGGAAATCTTCGAGATCGTGCGCGACCTGAATCAGCGCGAGGGCGTCAGCTTCTTGCTGGCGGAACAAAACACGAATATCGCCTTGCGTTATGCCGACTATGGCTACATTCTGGAAAACGGACGCGTCATGATGGATGGCGAAGCCAAGGCGCTGGCCGAGAATGAAGACGTCAAGGAATTCTATCTGGGTGTATCGAGCGGCGAACGGAAAAGCTTTCGCGACAACAAGTTTTATCGGCGCCGCAAACGCTGGCTCGCCTAAAGGCAAAAACCATCATGACGACATATTTCGAGGAACGCGAGCGGATCTCCATGTCCGAGCGGGAACAGGCTTTGCTTAGCCGTCTGCCGGCAGCATTAAAAAGCGCGCGTGAGCGGGCGCCGGCGATTGCGCAGCAATTGCAGGACGTCGATCCGGATGGCATTTGCCAGCGGTCTGACCTGGAACATATTCCCGTGGTTCGCAAGAGTGAATTGCTACAGGCTCAACTGGATATGCGGCAGGGCTTGGCCGGTCAGCAGCTTCCCGCCGTCAGTCGCATATTCGGCGGTTTTTCAGCCATAGGCT
This sequence comes from Pollutimonas bauzanensis, assembly GCF_040393045.1. Classification (GTDB taxonomy): domain Bacteria; phylum Pseudomonadota; class Gammaproteobacteria; order Burkholderiales; family Burkholderiaceae_B; genus Pollutimonas; species Pollutimonas bauzanensis_A. Next base: position 9,404 of record NZ_JBEBUX010000126.1, read on the forward strand.
GGGGCGAGGCGGCGCGTGTTTTTGCTTCGCCAGGGCCAATTTACGAACCGGAAAGCAAGCGTCCCGATTACTGGGGATTTGCGCGGGCATTGTACGCGGCAGGTTTCCGGCCAGGCGATCTGGTCTATAACTGCTTTTCCTATCACTTTACGCCCGCTGGCTCGATGATGGAAACCGCGGCCCACGCCTTGGGTTGCACGGTGTTCCCGGGCGGTGTGGGGCAAACTGAACAGCAAGTACAAGCCATTGCCGATTTGGCGCCCGTCGGCTATACGGGCACGCCCAGTTTTCTGAAGATCATCCTGGAAAAGGCGGATGGCATGGGCGTTGCGCTGCCTTCGGTGAAGCGTGCCTTGTTTTCCGGCGAGGCTTTTCCGCCTTCGTTGTGCAAATGGTTTGCCCAGCGGGGGATAGACGGTTACCAGGCCTATGGCAGTGCGGACCTGGGCATGATCGCTTATGAAACGTCGGCACGAGAAGGCCTGGTGCTTAACGAAGACATGATTCTTGAAATCGTGCGCCCTGGCACCAATCAGCCTGTCCCGAATGGCGAAGTAGGTGAAGTGGTTGTGACGACATTGAATCCGGATTACCCGTTATTGCGTTTTGGAACGGGCGATTTGTCGGCGGTTTTGCCTGGCGCGTCGCCTTGCGGCCGCACGAATGTCCGTATCAAGGGTTGGATGGGCAGGGCGGATCAAACAACCAAGGTGCGCGGCATGTTCGTGCATCCCGGCCAAATCGCCCAGGTGATGAAAAGGCATCTACAGGTGCACAAGGCCAGGCTGGTCATCAGCGGCAAGGTGGGCAATGACATCATGGTATTGAAAGTTGAACTGGCTGAGCCGGATCCGGACTTGCTGCTTGCCATGGCGGCATCGGTGCGCGAGCTGACCAAGTTGCGGGCCGATATCGAGGTGGTCGAGCCCGGCAGCCTGCCCAACGACGGCAAGGTTATCGACGATATCCGCAGTTACGAATAAGTTTATTTGTTTTTGCCTGCGCCGATTGCAGTAACATGCCAAAAAACGATTTTGAATAGCCACCGTAAGGGGAATGTTATGCGCAAGTTCAAGTACGCCGCGGGCGCCTTTGTCATGCTGGCCGGGATGCAGCTGGCTCACGCCGATACACTCGATATCGTCAAGAAACGTGGCGTTGTCCAATGTGGCGTTACCACGGGTTTTGCCGGATTTTCGGCCCCTGATGCCAAGGGCAACTGGCAAGGGCTCGATATCGATGTGTGCCGCGCCGTGGCGGCCGCTGTCTTGGGCGACGCTTCCAAGTTCAAGGCGGTTCCCTTGAATTCCCAGCAGCGCTTCACCGCGCTGCAGTCGGGCGAAATTGATTTGCTGGCTCGCAATACCACGGTTACCCAGCAGCGCGACACTGCCTTGGGCGCTATCCACGCCGGCATTAACTTTTACGATGGCCAGGGCTTTCTGGTTCTGAAGTCGCTGGGTGTGAAAAGCGCCAAGGAACTCGATGGCGCCACGGTTTGCATGCAAACCGGCACCTCCAACGAGAACACCATGGCAGACTGGGCGCGTGCCAATAACGTCAAGTACAAGCCTGTTGTCATCGAGCAGTTCAACGAGGTGGTCAACGCGTTTGCTGCGGGCCGCTGCGACGTCTTTACCACCGATGCGTCCGGCCTGGCGTCGATCCGTATTTCCAAGCTTGAAAATCCGGACAACTATGTTGTGTTGCCCGAGATCATTTCCAAGGAACCCTTGGGGCCATACGTGCGCCAGGGCGACGATCAGTGGCTGAATATCGTCAAATGGTCCTTGCATGCCATGGTGGGCGCCGAAGAGCTTGGGGTTACGTCGAAGAATGTCGACGAGCAGTTGAAAAGCACCAACCCCAATGTGCTTCGCCTATTGGGTGTAACGGCCGGGGCCGGTAAAAACATGGGCGTAGACGAAAAGTGGGCTTACAACATCGTCAAGCAAGTCGGTAACTACGGCGAAAGCTTCGAACGTAATGTGGGCCAGGGCAGTCCCCTGAAGATCCAGCGCGGCCTGAATGCGCAATGGACCGACGGCGGCCTGATGTACGCCTTGCCCGTGCGCTAAGCACCACGGTCGTAAAAAACGCCATTCAAGCTGATGTTTGAATGGCGTTTTTGTATGGCGTCTGCGATTGGCGCATTTTCGGTTCAAGTGTTTACGGCACATGCATTAGGCGGCGCTTGCATCATGGGT
>NZ_JBEBUX010000127.1:0-11575 GCF_040393045.1 Pollutimonas bauzanensis
GTTCTATTCATCTCAGTGCCCGCCTTTTCAGGCTGCAACACACCCCGGAGCATTGCTGATTATACACTTGGCGCCCTCTTTAATCAGCGTGGGCGCGCGATGGGTGATGTCCCAATATAACGATCGGAGCGGCAGACTCGTTTTTGCGCGCGGCTTACTGAGAAGACGTTTTAGGTAAATAGCGAAGGGCATCGACGGCTTTACCGTTGTAGCGCAGCTCGAAGTACAAATTCACAGCACTGCTTCCCGTATTGCCCATCGTGGCAATGGTTTGCCCCTGCTTGACCTGGGCGCCTTCTTTGACTAACAAGTCCTTGTTATGGGCATACACGCTTAAAAAGTTTGCATCGTGATTGACGATGAGCATGTTGCCGTAGCCACGTAAGCCATTGCCCGCATAAGCCACTTTGCCGCTCGCGGCGGCTTTGATCGGTGAACCTGCAGCCCCTGCAATATAGACGGCCTGGCTATTGGACGGTGAGGTTCCCCGACTCGACTTGCCCGTGGCAGGCCAGATCAGATTAATGGACCGTGGTGCTGCAATCGACGGGCCGGTTGCAGGGCGCGAGGGTGAGGTAGTGGCGGGAGCCGGGGCGCCCTTGACCTTCAGGACTTGTCCGACACGAAGATTGTCAACGTCACTCAAGTTGTTTAAACGCTTAAGCGAGCTAACGCTTTGTCCGTGTTTGCGGGCAATCTGAGTCAGGGTGTCGCCTCTCGCGACGCGATATTCGCCTTCGCTGACCGGTTTGGTGGTCCCGCAAGCGGCCAGTAAGGCCGCCAAAATCAAGATAGTAAAAAGGCGGAACGAAGTGGAAGGTGTTAGTAATGGCATTAATGAGAAATATGCCCGCATCCGGATCGCGGTCAGAGCATAAATAAAGTGAATATAAATGAGGTTGGGGTAACCATACTACAGCGACGGCTGATGGCCTAATCATAATGCGCTGTCGGGCCGGTAGTTAGCAGCTCCGCATTCCGGTGTCAGAGCGAGTCTTTGCAGCTTCGATATTGGGCGCTGAAACGCTCGGCGCGCCCTCGTACTTTGCTGGCCACGCCTTTTAACCAGGGCTTGCGGTCATAACTGCGGTTGCGATAGCCAGTCCAACCCTCGTGATAGTTCAGATATTGTCCGTACGCATCCCATTTGGATGTGCCGTTCAGGCGCTGGGCTTTGCTCATGTACCAACCCATGAAATCCAGAGCGTCGCTGAAGTCGTCGCGGCTGACAAACCAGCCGCCCGTTTCGCGCTTATAGTCATCCCAGGTCTCGTCCTTGGCTTGCGCATAGCCATAGGCCGAACTGACACGGCCCCAAGGAATGAACCCTAATACATAGTGCCGTGGCGGGAGGGCGTCGTGCCGAAAACTGGACTCCTGGTAGACGATGGCCAGCGCCACCGGCGGCGGTACCCCCCACTTGTCCTGCATTTTTACTGATGCCTTATGCCAGCCGGATTTTTCGCGGAAGATTTCACAGATATTTTCCGGATTGCTGGGAGGAACAGTTGCGCAGCCCGCACCCAGCAGGAGCGCAATCATCGCGGCAGACGCGCGTAACGACTTACGGAGCAGGTGTGTTTGTTGTGAGTTGGCAAGACAGTGGGTTGTGGCGGATTTCATCTAAATTTTTCAACATGTCAGCGTTCAAGCCTCAATCTTACCGTTTGTGCCGACAGTTTCAGTTCGTTCATGGCGCAGTCGTTCAGATGTGCGCTATATAACGAATTTGATTAAGCATGCTTGACTATGAAAGGCGCTGTGCATAAATAGTCTTCACAGCTCTTGCGTAGCAGCAAGGGTCATTATTTTTGCCCATCGGCGCGCCTGCTTGCCGTTGCTCATGGGAATAATCCAAAGCGCCTGGCTATTATGGTTAAGCCGCAGCTCAAGCGTCCACGTTTTTCCGTGAGCTACAGCTTGCGCGCTTTCTATATCTGCAAAAATAAAATAGGCGGGCTTCCCGTGCAGGTGTAGTTCTCCGCGCTTTTGGATAGCGTCGATATGGATTTGACCCCACGCATCCTTCATCGCCAGGACGCGCTTCCCCTTGATAGTGACTCCATGTATTGTCCGATATCGACTGATCAGCATCTTGACGAACAAGGCCAAGAGAAGGGCGGCCAATACTACGGCGGCTGCGCCGGCGGCCTGCCCAAAATCCGCCGCCACCGTCATATACAGCATGACGGCGCTATAGATAACGGCGGCTATGATGAGCAGTGCTGCTACGATTGGCAAGAGTCAGATCCTTCGTAGTGGCCGCGCATGCATCAATTGCACGGTATGCCCGGAAAAAGCAGCCTCCGGACAGGTTTATTTGTACGTAATCCGTACTATATATAGTACAGAATCGCAGCGGGATCGTGCAGCGTACGGCTTAGGATTGGCAGGGCGCGGTCACGCCTGGGCCAATACGGCATCACGCTGTTTCATGACGCGAATAATGGCATTCAGCGCAACACCGTACATCGGCACGAAAAGAAGCAGGCTGACAGCGAGTTTGATGACATAGTCCACGATGGCGATTTCCACCCAGTTTTCGGCCATGAAGGGATTGCTGCTTTGCCAGAAGGCAATGCCGAAGAAGGCGACTGTGTCCAGCGCCTGCCCGAAGACGGAGGCGGCCGCTGGCGCTACCCACCACTGTACGTAGTTTCGGCGCATGCGGTCGAATACTTGCACGTCCAGCAACTGACCCAGCACGTAGGCGGCGAAGCTGGCAAAAGCGATGCGGAACACGAAGCTGTTGAACTCGCCCAATTCGGCAATGCCCTTGAAACCGCCTTCATGAAACAGCACCGATACGATGTAGGAGGCGATGAGCGCCGGTATCATGGCTCGCGCTATTACGCTACGCGCTCCGGCCTTGCCGATCAGGCGCACGGTCAGGTCTGTGGCCAGGAAAATAAATGGGAAGCTGAAGGCGCCCCAGGTGCTATGAAAGCCGAACAGGTTGATGGGCAACTGCACAAGATAGTTGCTGGAGATGATGATGACGATATGGAAAGCTACCAGCAAGGCGAGGTAGAACGATACCCGCGATTGCGGGACGGATGTGGAAGTCATGATGAGCCTTTTTGACTGATGGGGTTAGGGAACCCATGGAACGAAATGCGAGCGCGTATTGTACGCTGAGTTACCTGTTGTGCAGAAATGCCCAGAGACAAGAGGCGGTATCCCAGTGAGAGTATGCTGACTCAAGCTTGTCCTCCTGGCTGTGCATGCTGGTGTCAGTTACGCGTCTGGCGCGGTCAAGCACGCCGCATATCCTTCCAGCGCATTCGGCCACTCGGGCACCCAGCCGCTAGCCCGCAGTCTTGCGTTCGACAGGCGCTTGCCGCTGGGCGCCAGTGGCTGCCGGGTAGGCACAGGGCTGCCTGTCAGCTGTGCCAGTGTGTCATACAGCTCGGCCGTGGGTAGAGGGAAATCGTCTGTTGCTATATAGAGCGGCTGAGGGTTGGCCATGGTCAGAACATGCGCACAGGCGCGTGCTGCGTCATCAATGTGTATTCGGTTCGCCCAATGACCAGGGCCGTCAGGAGCCGTAATTCTGCCGGCGCGCAACCCACTGATCAAGCGCAGCCGCTCGGGGCCGTACAAGCCGGATAGACGTAGCGCGACCCCAATACCCGGTGGTAGACAAGCATGCAGTGCGGCTTCCGCACTCAGTAATGCGTCGCTGCGAAAATCCATATTCTGGACGGGAGTGTTTTCGTTCACCGTATCGTCGGAGGGCCCCCAGACCGCAGAAGAACCCACCAATATGCAGCGCTGTAGCTGATCCGGCTGGCGTAATGCCAGGCTGGACAGCAGTCTCAAGAACCCAAGAGCATAGACTTGGGTGTAGTGTTCCAGGGTTCTGCTGTCTGGAGATGGGGCGTACAAAATATGAGTGATTTCGGGGAAATCGTCATCCATTAGGAAAGGCAGGCTCGCCGGATTTTGTATATCGGCTCTGTACCAGCGGATTGTGCCGTCCTGGGTTGGCGGCATGCTGCGCCGCCGTAGTCCAATGCACTCCCAATGCTCTGGGTTCAATAATTGTGCCGTTCGCTCGCACAGGTCACCACCTACCATCAAAAGCGTATTCACGAGGACCTGGCAAGCCGCTTCGAGATCTCTTCGCCAAGCGCCTGGTAGGCCTTGCTGGCAGCGCTGCTCGGCGCTGTCGCTATGACCGGGGCGCGCTGAATTCCCATGCGCTCGATATCGGAGGCAAATGGCACTCGGGTTTTCAGGAAGCGCCGCTTGTGAGTGGTGTGCATGGTGTCCATGGTTTCGGTATGCAAGGTTTTGACGCTTTGCACCATAGAGAAAAAGCCATGCAGCTTTTGCATTGGAAGCTTGTTCTCTTTGAAGAACGCAATAAGCTGTTCGAAAGTACGTTGGGAGAGCGTCGTTGGAATGACGGGCACCAAAACGGCATCGGCGCATCGAAAGACGTTTTCGGAAAGGGTGGAGATGCTGGGCGGGCAATCAAGCAGGATCACGTCATAATCTTTTTTGACACTTTTTAATGCCTTTTTTAGTCGGGAACGGCTGTCGCGCATTCGGGACAGGAATACGTCGAAGTCGCGAAAGCTCATGTTGGCGGGCAGGATGTCAAGGTTGTCGTAGTCACTACCCCGGATCGCGTCGGTGAATTTTTCAACGTCTTTGAAAAATGCGGCATCTATCAATTTCTTTGACGGTTTCACTCGGAAATAGAAACTCGACGCGCCCTGGGGATCCAGGTCGCAAAGCAAGGTACGTTTGCCGGCTGCGGCCAAGGCGTAGGCCAGATTAACCGCAACGGCTGTCTTGCCAACGCCCCCTTTATTTGAGTAGCAGGCGATGATCTTCATAGGTCGTCCTTGCTCGGTCGAAAGAGCTCATTGAATGTCTGTTGTGTTTTCGGGCGATTGAATTGCGCAAAGCTTTTCACGACCTTTGCGCGCTCTTCGAGTTGATGGCTGTGCAGCACTGCGATCAGCGCGCCAATGCTTTGGGCAACTTCCAGATCCTCGCCGTGCCGTTTTTTGCCGAGCATGACCAGAAACGCCCCCAGGCTTTCCTGCTGAACGGAATAATCATTGAACAAGCCTAGATTGTCCTGCAACCCCTTTAGGGGTTTGAGCAGGGATTTGAAGGCCTGCTTCGGGAATACCGGCGCGAAGAATTCCATCAGGTAGCGCAGCTTCTTGCAGTGGATACGCAACTGGTGGATTTCGGCATCAGGCGTGAGGGAGCTGATTCGGGCGGCGACCTTGCACACTGTGCGATAGCGCTTCCAGATCTGGCTACAGGCATAGTCGTGCGCGGGAAGATCGGCGTTCATGCCGCGCTTGATGCCCTGCGGTCGTGCATAGCGTTTGGCGAGATAGGTGATTTCTTGTTGGTAAGCTGGGCTGCGCAGGTGACGCGACAGCTTGGCCTTTTCGGATATTCGCTGTGCGGCGAACACGCCAAACAGGGTGTCCAGGCCGCCGTGCAGGCTTGTCGGCAAGAGATCATAGTATCCCTGCTTACCTAGAAGATAAACGTCGAGATCCCGCAAACGCCCGGTGGGTGCGGCCAGCCTGGAGAGCCGGGCTTTCAGGTCGGCCGTCTGGGCGTCATCGTAGACACCTTTGAACAGGCTCAGGACCGAACGGATCTTGCGCAATCGAATGCGATAGTCATGCAGGAATTCGGTATCGTGATCCGCGATAATGCCATGCTCGCACGCACGCAAGATTGGAATATAGGTTGATATGATTCTGTTTGCAGCGTCGAAAGCAGTTTCGTCACTGGCAATGATGATTTTCGGTTTGGCATTGTAGGCAGCATGCGTGGGAAAAAGCTGCTCGTAAAGGCCGTCGCAGCGGAAGGTGGTGCCGCCTAAGCCCCTGATATGTTCGCGCAATGCGTTTAGCGATTCGCCGTAGCCTTTTATCTCTTGCAGCGCGACCCAGGCAGCTGCAAGGCCTTGTTGCGTGGTGGCTTGCATCAAATGGGCTCGACAGTGCGTTTTCCCGTTGTCGTCTACAAACGCCAGCGTGGCCTGGTGCCTTTCGCCTGATCCTACAGGCTGCAGGCTGCGTAGTGGGGAAAGGCCGGCCAGCGCCCGCTTGACCGGGCCGTTTGGCAAATCGCTGACAAACCGTACTTTACCTTTTACCGTTTGCGACAGTGGCAGACTGTCATCGCTTAGCAGCTCGAATGACGTATTGACCTCTAGAAGCATGCGATTCGAGCGGCGTAAAAATTGATCGAAGCTGTCGAGCGCGGTGAAGGACGCAACGTTGGCGTCGCCTACCAGAACAGGGGTAAGCTTGCCGACGGGCAGTGTCGCTAAGCGGCTTACCGCGGCAAGCGGCAGGTAGTAGCAATCGATTCTAGGTACTGTCATCCCTGTTTCTTCGTGGGTTTGCATAAATACGCTTCGATCAGCGTCTCGATTATTTTTTGCACACTGGTATCCTCTTCGATAGCACGTATTTTTAGCGCTTTTAGCGTCTTTTTATCAAGCCGCAAAGAGGTGTTTTTTTTGTCGTCAGCACCCGCCTTCGAACCGCTGGTCTTTTCTTTTGACATGTCTTTCACTTGTATTGATGACGTCATTGTTTCATGACGTTATCTTGGCAGTCAACGCAATTCGGTGTGTGTGGATTCGCTGATGCGGTTTTTAGGCGTCGGTATGCCTGGGGATACCGACGTAATAGCTAAAGCGTACGCAGCAAATCAGCCAGGTCCCGCATGCTGGTGAACACATGCGAAGCACCCGCGTCACGCAGTACTTGTTCCTGCTCGAACGGGGCATAGGCCAGCACCGTGGCGCCGGCCGCTACGCCCGCAGTGATACCGGTCACGGTATCTTCGATCACAGCGCAGGCACGCGGATCAACAGACAGCGCGGCCGCAGCAGCCAGATAGACATCGGGGGCGGGCTTGCTGCGCGGCATCTCATATCCGCTGAAAATGCGCCCATCGAAATAAGGATGCAAATCTACCTTGCGCAATTGCAGTTCGACCTTGCCGCGGTCGGCGCCCGAAGCGCAGGCGATACGCCCGTCTGTGGCCTGATGGACGGCTTTGACGGCATCATGGATATGCGGGATCGCTGTCAGGTGAGCCTCAAGCTGCTGATTGCGACGCTCGCGAAAACCGGCCAGCCAGCCCTCGGTCACTGGCTTGCCGGTATGCCGGCTGATGCGTGCCGCTTCGTCCTTGACCGCCTTGCCAATGAAGATACGCAGGCATTCTTCGGCGCTCAGCGACCAGCCTTCTTCCTCAAGCATGTCGCGCAGTACGCCATTGGTAATTGGTTCGCTGTCGACCAGCACGCCATCGCAATCAAATAAAACAGCATCGAATTTCAAGATGATCACCTCGTTACGGTTTTGTGCAGTCAGAATGCAAATGACGATGTTGTGTCACGTTATTCTGGCCGCCGCTAATAGTCGGATGTTACCCTTTTAGCAATCAGCGGCATGCAATAGCACGCCGCTTTTGCTTTTCAATCGATTTCTGTAAATGGGGGCGAAGAGTTTGATTATTGCTACGGCACACAACCATTTGAATGGCAGTCTGATAAAGCGGGGCGCAATGGCGATATTGTGTTCGGCGCTTTTATGGTTTTCAGTATCGACGGGCCACGCGCAGCAGGCCGCCACAGCTGCGTCGTCGGGAGGTCCTTCTTATGCGGCTCTTGCCGACCTTCTGGAGAATCCGCAAACGCGCGAACAGTTGGTTGGGCAATTACGTACGCTAGCTGCGCAGCCAGATCCCGCCACAGCGCCAACAGACCGGACGGCGGCTGACAACCCCGACTCGGCAACGCCGGCTCAGGCGGAGCCAGACAGCAGCATTCCTGGCGAACTCCAGATGTTTGCCACTGGCCTGCAGGGCGATATTGCTGAAACCTGGCAGGTGTTAAAGGCGCTGGTTACAGGCCAGCCATTGCCGGGGGCCAGGGCAGACCAATGGCAGTCGGCGGCGATCAGCCTGGGCATTGCGATGGTTTCGGTATTGATTGCCTATTTCATTCTGCGTTTGGTAGCCGGCTACGCATTTGGGCGTCTAAACGACTGGATCATGCGTGATGATGGCAAGCGATCCCGCAGCACCGGTAATATGGAAGGGGCAGGTACCGCAAGCCGCAAGCGTTTGGGCAAGCTGGGCTCATTGACGCTGGGACGCAAGCTGGTGGCGGTTATCCTTGCTTTCGCCATCGATATTGCCGCAACCGTGCTGGCGGCGCTGGCGGCGTACGCTGTTGTGATTGGATTTACCCCGCGCGGCACGGCCGTCTCTTTGTTTGCCATGCAGTTTCTGACCGCCTTTGTGTTGGTGGAGGCCGTTAAGGCAATTTCCCGGGGGATTTTTGCAACCCGGTACGAGAAGCTGCGTTTGTTGCCGCTGTCGGCCCAGGCAGCCAGCTACTGGAATCGCTGGCTCATCGTTCTGATTACGATTACCGGCTACAGTTTGCTGCTTGTGGTGCCCGTGGTTCAGGCGTTGCTGACCGAAGGGGTAGGCCAGTTGTTGGGGCTGGTGCTGATGGCTATGGTTTATTTGTACGCTGTTTCCGTGGTCTGGCAAAACCGTCATCAGGTAAGCGCCGGTCTGCTTGAGCACGCCCAACATTCTTCTGCGCCGGTATTTGGCACGCTGATACGAATACTTGCTCGAATATGGCATTGGGCGGTGCTGGCGTACTTGACGGTCTTGTTTGTCGTCAGCCAGGCCGATCAGAAAAATGCCCTTGATTTCATGGCCCATGCCACCGTGCAATCGGTAGCGGCCATTTTGATTGGGACGCTGCTGGCGGCGCTACTGTCTTCGGTGCTGGCCCGCCACATTGCCTTGCCCGATAATTGGCGCAGGGCTTTGCCTCTGCTGGAAGTCCGGATCAATGCCTATGTGCCAGCTTTTCTCAAGTGCTTGCGCTTATTGATACTGGTCGTGGTGACCTTGGTCGTGCTGGATGCCTGGAAGGTGTTCGATCTGGTCGGTTGGGTGGGGTCGGCTCAGGGGAAAAGGGCCGTTAATACCCTCATTCATGTGGGCATCATACTGCTGATTGCAGCCTTGACCTGGACGGTCCTGGCCAGCATTATCGAGCATAGGCTGGGTGTTTCCATCGGAACGAACAAGCCTACGGAACGTGAAAAAACTTTGCTGATGCTGTTTCGCAGCGCCGCGTCGGTGATTATCTCGACCATGACGGTATTGGTGGTGCTATCGCAGATAGGTATTAATATCGGCCCGCTGATCGCAGGGGCTGGGGTGGCTGGGCTGGCCATTGGTTTTGGCGCTCAGAAATTGGTTCAGGATGTCATTACCGGTATTTTCATACAACTGGAAAACGGTATGAACCAGAATGACATCGTCGAAGTGGTAGGTCTGTTTGGCACGGTGGAAAAAATCAGCATACGGTCGGTGGTAATCAGGACGCTGGATGGCGGTTATCACCTGATTCCATTTTCCACCATAGACAGGGTAACCAACCACACTCGCGATTACGGCTATCACTATGGTGAATACAACATAGGCCATCGCGAAAGCGTGGACGAAGCCATTGCCCAGCTGGAACTGGCTTTCGCCGAACTGAAGCAGGACCTGGAGCTGGCTCCCGAGATCATGGAAGATATATCCATTCCTGGCGTGACCGCCCTGAATGAGCGTGGCTTTACGATACGCGTGCTGATCAAGACAAGGCCGGGCATGCAATGGGCGGTGCAGCGCGGTTTCAACCGTCTGGTGAAAAAATACTTCGATGCTGCCGGTATTGAATTACCTTATCCGCAAACCGTTCTGCATTTCGGGCGGGACAAGGATGGCAACGCCGCGCCTGTGGATGTGCGTACAGTCGATGCGTTTGGCCAGATGGCCGGCCAGGCGCCGCCTGCTAAGAGTTGACGATAGCGGCTTAAGCCATGGCTCGTTAAAGATGATTGGTTTACGCTTCGTAACCGGTTTATCCGCGGTCATACAGATCTTTGATAGCCACCATCAATGTCAGGACGACCACAAGGGAGATCACGCCAAAGCCAACCATGACGGCGATCGCCCACGACGACGAGGCATCGAGGGATGCAAAGGTGGCGGCGGTGATCACGGCGATGCCTATTGAGGTTCCGATACGCTGGCCTGTCTGCATGATGGCGCCCGAGCTGCCTGCGTGGGCCAGCGGCACATCGGCCAGTGTCAGCGCTTGGTTCGGGCTGATGACAGAGCCTTGTGCCAGGCCAATGAATGACAGCGTCAACAATAGCCACCACACGCTGGCCATGCCTTTTTCATGCAAAAAGGCAACCAGTACGCTCAGTGCCAGGCCGAGTAGCGCCAGTAAAAGGCCGTAGATGACGATCCTGCGGCCATAGAGTAGAACCCGTTTACCAGCCCAGGTGGCTGCGTAGGCTGAAAGCAGCGCCGCCGGCACACCAAATAGCCCCGCCTCAAATGCTGTTTTGCCCGTACCCATCTGTACGTAGAGCGCCACCAGCACCCAGACGCTGGTCATGCCTAGAAAGTACAGCGTCATGATCAGGGTTCCATTGGTAAAACTCGAGATGGAGAAAATATCCAGATCGACCATGGGGCTACCGCCCAGGCGAGCGTAGCGGCGCTCCCACTTGACCCACATATATGCCAGCAGAAGGCCTGCTGGCAATAGCATCCACGTCAAGGGCGAACTGCGGGATTCCATGAACGGAAAAAGGACGGCGAGCACCGCAAGGCCGAGCAGACCCGCGCCGATCGGATCCAGCGAGCGCAGAATACTACTATTTCGGAGTGATGGCGGTTGTGCAGGGTTTCCGGTATGGCCGATCAGAGGGCGAGGAAACCAGAGCAAGCCCAGAATAATCGTCGTGAGTCCGATGGGAACATTGACCAGGAAAGTCAGCCGCCAACCCATGTCGGGTCCACCCAGTTCGATTAGAAGCCCACCGAGCACAGGTCCGATTGCGACTGAGAAACCGACCACGGTACCCAGATAGCCAAATGCTCGACCGCGTTCAGCTCCCCGGAAATACTGCTGGATCATGCCGATGCCCTGTGGGCTTAGCAGTCCCGAGCCTAGTCCCTGTAAGAAGCGCGCGCCGTTTAGCCAAGTGGCATCCGGGGCTAAGCCGGCTGCGACCGAAGATACAGTGAAAATGGCCGTTCCAATGAGGAAGAGCCCCCCACGCCCCATGATGTCGCCTGCACGTCCGGCGCTAACCAGAACAACGCCAAACGTCAGTGCGTAGCCTGAAAGTACCCATTGGATATCTGATTGTGAGGCGTGGAGCCCATTCTGTATGGATGGAAGAGCGACATTGACGATGCTCACGCCAACGAGCGACATGAAGAGCGCCACCAATATGACGGTCAGTATTCGCCAACGCGCCGCACCCTGTTCGCTGTGCAAACTCCTCTTCTTTTCGGCAGTAACAGGGTTAACACGTTGATTCATCGATTGGATTCCGGCACATGATTCTTGCGGGGCCTTTCGGCACGATGCCTAGACCTGGGGATTTGTGCCTGTTGTAACTCATATGGAGTTATTAAGGTCAGTTTCCTCAATAGTTCCCCCCCAACCATTGCAGATAAGACGAGCGGGTCG
>NZ_JBEBUX010000128.1:0-11411 GCF_040393045.1 Pollutimonas bauzanensis
ACCCTAGCTCCGCAAATACCACCGGCAGCCAAAAAACTACCTGTCACTCATTTGTTTTATCTCAATTCCTGTTTTTTCAGACGTCTGTAAGATCTCATCAATCATAATAATGAGAATCAAACTTGTTTATCTTTTTGGACTAACGAAATGAAGAAGCACCTGATAACAGTCTTGATTGGCGCTGCATGCGCGATGTCCGCAGGGGCGGCTGAATATCCTATTGGAACCCCTTCCGAACAGAATGGACTGGAAGTGGCGGCAGTGTATCTGCAGCCTGTCGAGATGGATCCGCCAGGCATGATGCGCGACGCTAAAGATTCCGACATCCACCTGGAAGCCGATATTCATGCCACGGCCGACAACAAAAATGGCTTGCCGGAAGGCGCCTGGGCGCCATACCTGGATGTTAAGTACGTCCTGAAAAAGCAGGGCAGCGATAACGTCCAGAAGGGAGATTTAATGCCTATGGTCGCAAACGACGGGCCGCACTATGGCGACAACGTCAAGCTTGAAGGGCCCGGCAAGTATCAATTGACGTTCATTGTCGGTTCGCCCGAGACCAATAAAATGAATCATTTTGGACGCCATGTCGACAAGGAAACGGGCGTGGCACCCTGGTTCAAGCCTTTCGAAGTGCAGTACGAATTTGTCTATGCCGGCACGGGCAAGAAGGGTGGTTACTGATGTCTGGGCTTGGACGTGGCCTGGCGGCGCTCTGCTTGATCGCGGGGCTGCTGGCGCCTGCATTGGCGGCTGACCTGCCTACGTTCAAATTGACTTTCAATACTGACGGCACATTCGAACCGGCTCGGCTCGAGGTGCCAGCGGGGCGTTTCAAGCTGATTCTTATTAATGCAAGCCAAGAGCCGGTCGAGTTCGAAAGCCTGCAATTGCGCAAAGAGAAAGTTTTGGGGCCGGGGGTGACTTCATTCGTTGTGCTGAGTATTTCACGGCCCGGCGAATACCCTTTCTTCGATGACTTCCACCAAGACGCCAAGGGTGTCCTGGTTGTCTTGCCTAAGCCTTAACTTACAGTCGCCCATTATGGAACAAGTCGTTTTTATCGTCTGGCGCGAAAGCGTTGAGGCATTGTTGGTCGTCGGTATTCTATTTACCTGGTTGCGCGCTAGCGCGGCGGGGCGCAAAGGTTTGCCTTGGTTGTGGGCCGGCGTGGCTGCGGGGCTGGCGCTCGCGCTTGCGCTGGCGTTGGTGTTGCTGGGCATTTCTTCCTGGCTATCCGATGAAGGGCAGGAATGGTTCCAGGCGATCATGGCGCTTGCGGCTTGTGCCCTGGTCGTGCAAATGGTGTATTGGATGAAGCGCCATGGGAGCACGCTGAAACTTGAACTGGAAAGCGGTGCCAGTCAGCAATTGGCCAACTCCAATTGGTGGGGGCTGCTGGTTCTGGTCATGATAGCTGTCGCGCGTGAAGGCAGCGAAACCGTCGTTTTCTTGTATGGAACCATTTCGGCTGGTGGCTCAGGACCGGCGGCATGGCAACTGGCGCTGTCCGGCGTGCTGGGTTTTCTCGCGGCGCTTTTTACCTTCTGGTTGCTGCAGTTGGGTGGCAAACTCATTACCTGGCGGCGCTTTTTCAAAGTCACCGAGATTCTACTATTACTGCTGGCCAGCTCCCTGCTGGTCTCCGGTCTGGATCATCTTATTTCCCTGGAAGTGCTTCCTGCGCTTATCGACCCGGTCTGGGACAGCTCATGGTTACTGGATGCCAATGGCGGTGTTGGAAAAATTCTGGCTGACTTCGCAGGCTACCGGGCATTTCCCGCCTTGTCTCAATTATTGATCTGGGCATTGTATTGGCTTGGCGTATGGCGTCTGCTCAAGCATGTCGATGCGTTGGCATCGCCTGCTGCGCCGTCGGCCGCCAGGGCATAGGAGCCTCATCGTGGCAGTGCTACGAAACGGTGCAATAAGATTCGCCGATTTCCTCAGGGATCACGCAGCATGGCTACGCATCATGCAGTGGACGATTGTGGCGGTGTACGTGTTCTTGCTGGTGGTGCCGGCGATGCTGCCGTTGCCAGATCGTACGGCGTCCATTTTCAATAACCTGACGGTATTTGCCCAATTTGCATTCTGGGGAATCTGGTGGCCTTTCGTGCTGGTGTCCATGCCCTTACTGGGCCGTGCATGGTGTGGCTGGTTCTGTCCGGAAGGTATGTTGTCAGAATGGGCCAGTGGACATGGACGGGGCAGGGCCATACCTAAGTGGATGCGCTGGGGGGGCTGGCCCTTTGTCGCTTTTTCCTTGACCACCATTTACGGGCAATTGGTCAGCGTGTATCAATATCCATGGGCCGTGCTGGCGGTGCTCGGTGGGTCCACGGTTGCGGCAATCATGGTGGGCTGGCTATATGGCCGGAATAAGCGGGTGTGGTGCAAGTATCTTTGTCCGGTTAATGGGGTGTTCAACTTGTTGGCGAAACTTGCCCCATGGCACTACAAGGTCGACGAAGACGCGTGGCGCCATCCCGAACGGCGTACCGAAACCATTAACTGTGCGCCGCTCGTGCCTTTGCGGCATATGACGGGGGCTTCGGATTGCCATATGTGCGGCCGATGCAGCGATTATCGCGGCGCCATACAGTTGACGCCGCGCTCTCCGGAAGCCGAAATCGTACACACTGCCAGTGGCGATGGTTGGCAAACGGCGCTTATCGTTTTTGGCCTGATGGGCCTGGCTGTGGGGGCGTTTCTGTGGAGCGCCAGTCCATGGTTTGTTACTGTGAAGCAGGTGGCCGCTACGTGGCTGGTAGAGCACGACACGTACTGGCCGCTAGCTCAAAATGCGCCCTGGTTTTTGTTAACTCATTATCCTGATGTGAATGATAGTTTCAGTTGGCTCGATGGTGGCGTGATCCTGCTATTCATTTTTGGCGCTGCCGCCTGTGTGGGCGGCCCGATATATCTGGGCTTATGGTGTGCCGACCGGATTTTGCCGCTGCCTCATCAACCAGGTGTAAAGAAGGTCACCGGCGCATGGGTGCCAGGTGGTTCCGCGGGCTTGCATAAGATGGCGCTGGGTTTGATACCGGCTGCGGGTATCGGTGTGTTTCTCGGCTTGTCGGCCACTACTGTGACACTGTTGCAGCACGAGGGCGTGCCGCTATTCTGGGTGCCATGGCTGCGTTTCAGTCTACTGGCCTTGGCAATGTGCTGGAGCTTGCGCCTGGTATGGCGATTGACAGGCGAAAGGGCGGGGAGGATGGGGCAACGGATAACGGCCCTGGGCTTTGTCGCCCTTGGAACCCTGCCGTTCTGCCTGGCCTGGGTGTTGTTTTTTGCCGTGTGGTGAACAACGGCGGGCATCTTTACTTCTTGAACGGGCTATGTTCCTGCAGTTCGTTGATATAAGCCTGTACGCCAGGCGTTTCCCTGGAAAGGAATTCGGTGATCGCAGCGGCGTAGCGCTGATCTTGAATCCAGTGGGCCGAACATGTTTGCACTGGTAGCAGGCCACGCGATAGCTTGTGTTCACCTTGTGCTCCACCCTCGAATATCGCTATGCCATGCGCAATACAAAATTCGATGGCCTGGATATAGCAGGTTTCAAAATGCAGCCCCGGTACAAACTCAATGCTTCCCCAGTACCTGCCGTACAAGGTGTTATTACCGCGTATATTCAATGCCGACGCAATCGGCGCACCGTCTTTCTCGGCCAGCACGATCATCATGTTTGCCGCCATGGAGCGGCGCAGTCTTATAAAGAAATCGTGGCTAAGATACGGCGCGTTTCCATGCTCCATATATGTCTGGTAATAGCATTGGTAAAAAAAAGCGAGTGTGTCATCATCGATTTCGTCTCCTTGCAGCCAGCGAAAACTGACATTGGCTTGTAGGGACTTTTTCCTGTCTTGTTTTATCTTTTTTCTTTTCTGTTGATTCAGGCTGGCAAGAAAATCGTCAAGGCTGCGGTAGCCTTGATTGAACCAATGGAATTGGACATTCTCCCGGAATAGAAAGCCCGCTTCTTTTAGCGCCGCTTGGTCGTTCAGGGAAGGAAACAGGATATGCAGTGACGAAATGCCATTGTCACGGGTAATTTCGATCGCCTTGCGTGCCAGCAATACCCGATCTGCATGCGTGGCGGCCAGCAGGCGTGGGCCGGGCACGGGGGTAAACGGAACGGCCGACAACAGCTTCGGGTAATACGCCAGTCCGTGGCGTTCAAATGCCTGGGCCCAGGCGTAGTCGAATACATATTCGCCTCGCGAGTGCGACTTCAGATACAGCGGCATGGCGCCTTGTAAGGCCTCGCCGCGATGCATCAGCAGATAGTGCGGTGCCCAGCCGGTTTCGGCGACCGCGCAGCCCGCCTGATCCAGCGCCAATAGAAATGCATGGCGCAGCAGAGGGTGGTCGCCGGCAAGTTGGTCCCACTGTTCAGCGTTAATATCGGTGAGATGATGGACGAGACTAAACGTTGGTGACAAGGCTATGGCTTTATTGAATTCAAAAAATGGGATGGCTGCGCGGTGCTGCTGGCAAGGGCTACTCGGCTATTGTAGTGTTCCCGGGCGGCGATAATGAGTGGAAAAATTCCCGTTACGGTTATATCAGGATTCCTGGGCAGTGGAAAAACGACTCTGCTTAATCGCCTGCTAAGCGCAAAAGACGTCAGTCCGGCTGATAGTGGGGCTGCTGGACGAACCATTGTGATCGTCAACGAGTTGGGCGCGGTTGGCCTTGACCACCTGCAGGTCAGGCATATTGCCGATAGTGTCGTCTTGCTGGAGTCGGGCTGCATTTGTTGTTCTGTCCGCGGTGCGCTGGTAGATACCTTGCGCGATCTCTTCCTGGATGCTTTACACAAGAAAATCCCATCGTTTTCCCGTGTCATCATAGAGACCACGGGCATCGCTGATCCCGCGCCTGTTATGTATACGCTCAGCTATGAACACTTTCTAAGCGATCGCTATGTCTACGATGGATGCATCTCGGTGATAGACGGTGTTTATGGGGCAGAGCAGTTGCGGCGAGATCCGGTGGCTGTGCAGCAGGCGGTGCTCGCCGACGCGCTGGTCATTAGTAAAACAGATCTGGCCACTGCCCAGGGCATTGCCGCCCTTCAGCAACAGCTAAGTACATTGAATCCCCAAGCCTTGCAGCATTTTGCGGGAGACAGGCCGGGCCTGGCTGATTTATTGCGCTCCAGTTCCTTGCGTACTGGTGTGGCGCAGCCATCGGCTGGTCAGGGGCTTTGGGCTACCGGAGCGGTGCGGCAGCCATTCGCTCATGGCGATGTAAAGACATTCGCGATGACGTGGGGAACGCCTCTGCAGCGCTCGAGTTTTATCAGGGCCATAAGCCGGGTGCAGGCGGATACCAGCTTAGAACTTTTGCGAGTCAAGGGCGTCTTATGGTTTCAGGGCGATGACTCTGCTAGCGCGATCCATGGCGTTCATAACCAGTTGTATCCTGTCGAAGCATTGAATAACGACATCGTTCCAGTACCTGCCGGCGATCAGCGTGAATCTGCTCTGGTATTGATTTTTCGTGGCAATTCAGGCGATCGCCTCGCGGTTGAAATGGCAGATTTATTACCAGGAGGACAGTTGCGATTGTCGTCTAGTCACAACTTTGTGCAGTGAACTATTGCATTGCGTGCTTCCTGGTGGTGTAATGACCTTGTTACTGCCACAGGTCAGGCGCGCTGCTCCAAGCATCGCTGCCCGTTGTCTGCAAGGGTTTTCATTGAATCCCGCGCAAATCGACAATCCCCTGCTGGCTTTGGTCCGCGACACTTATCCGGCCAACGCAATATAAATTGAATAATTTTTAAACAGGCGCCTGAATGTTCCTCAGGTAGTCGCCCGTCTATTGGCGAACTTCCGTTGATGCAACGAAAGCGCTTGAACCACAATATTTCACAGTAGCCAGTCGTCGTCCTTTTGGGGCAACCACCGTGCCATGTTCGCAAGATCAAGGCATAACGGGGGCGGTGTAGGCGCTATGCAATGAAATAAGAGCGATGGCAACTATTTCGTATTTAACTGATCGGCCAAAAACCCGTGTATTCAACATTCGCTCTGTGGCGCCTGTAGCTAGCAGTGCCGTGGTGTCGTTCGCGGTGGCGGTTTGCGCTGCCAGCAACAAAAAGTACGCTGGCCAGGCAAACAAAAAGGGCCAATTGCTTTTAACAATTGGCCCTTCTGGAAAACTGGTTGCGGGGACAGGATTTGAACCTGTGACCTTCGGGTTATGAGCCCGACGAGCTGCCAGACTGCTCCACCCCGCGTCTGGAAAAAGAATAGTAACCCATCCTTTGATTTAGTGCAAATAATGAGGCGAATACGCCCTTAATCGATGACAGAAACTGAGATCATTCGCGTGCTGGAAACTGCGCTTTTATGTGCAGATCAGCCTATGCCTGTAGCTGAATTACGTAAAATGTTTGCTACAGAAGATATTTCAAGCGATGATTTGCGCCGTTACCTGGCGATGTTGCAGCTGGACTGGAACGAGAAAGGACTAGAACTGGCTAATTTGGCGAGTGGCTGGCGGTTTCAAAGCCGTCCCGAAATGCAGCGTTTTCTTGCTCGGCTGAATCCGGAAAAGCCGCCCAGGTATTCGCGTGCCGTATTGGAAACGCTGGCAATCATCGCGTGGCGTCAACCAGTTACTCGTGGTGATATCGAAGACATTCGCGGGGTAACGGTTGCGACGCAGATCGTGCGTACGCTTGAGGATCGCGGGTGGATCGAGGTGCTGGGCTATCGCGATGCGCCGGGGCGACCCGCTCTATTGGGAACGACGCGGCAGTTTCTTGATGACTTGGGCTTGCGAGCCCTGGACGAACTCCCCGCGCTGGAAACGCCGGACGCGGTCGTGGCCCTGGCAGGGTTGGAGCTCGAGGTGACGCCTGAAGATCAGGCAGTGGCCGGGCTTATCCAGCTTGAGGGCGACGGCACAGAAGCAACAGATCAATTAATGACTAATACAACAGACACCCCCGACCAGGCCGAGGCCTCGTCAGACGAACAAATATCTATGGAGTACCTAAAAGAAAATGACTGACACGAATGAATACGGCTCGCCTGCCGGCGATACGTCGGCCCCAGCGGCTTCGGTTGAGGCAAGCGCCGACGAGAAAACGGCTGCGCCGCGTGGCCGGGGTCGTAAATTAAGAACCCCTTTTCGCCGCCGGCGTGGTGACGCGCTAACTGAAAGTCCGGAAGTCCGCGAAGCAACTGAGGCTGCCGATTCGGTCGCGGCCGTTGTTTCCGGCGATACGCCAGCGCAACCCGTAGCTGCCAAGCCGGCGCGTGCGCCGCGTCGCAGCAAGCCTGCGGCGGATGGCGCCGCAGCTGCGCCGGCCGCTCGTGCTCCCCGTAGCCGCAAGCCTGCCAACCCAGATGCGCCAGTTGCGCCGGTCGCGGCGGGCGCTCGAGCGCCGCGTCGCGGCAAGCCCTCCGCGGCAGCGGTAGCCGCGGCCGTTGAGGTCGGAACGGATGTGCCGGCCGGCAATGTGCCTGCGCGCGGCGGCCGCAAGCATAATCAGCCTAATAATGCTGAAAGCGAGAAAGAAGCAGAGCAGGCGTTGGCCTATCTGGACGGCGCGGCGAAAATGAGTCAGCGCTTGGGCAAGTTCCTGAGCAGCGATATGTTGATGCCCAAGTTGCACAAAGTGCTGGCCGATGCCGGCGTGGGATCGCGTCGCGAAATGGAAGAGCTGATCATCGCTGGCCGTGTTTCGGTCAATGGCGAGCCCGCACATATCGGTCAGCGCGTAGGCGCCAACGACCAAGTGCGCGTCAATGGTCGGCCAGTGACAAGGCCCAATGCCTTGAAGCCGCCACGTGTCATCCTGTATCACAAGCCGGCAGGCGAAATCGTCAGTCACGATGACCCTGAAGGCCGCGCGACCGTATTCGCCCGTCTGCCTAAAATGCGCGTAGGCAAGTGGCTGTCGGTAGGGCGTCTGGATTTAAACACCGAAGGCTTGCTGATTTTGACCACCTCCGGCGACTTGGCTAACCGCCTGACGCACCCGCGCTATGGCGCCGAACGAGAGTACGCCGTCCGTGTCCTGGGCGAGCTTGGCCAAGAGCAGCAAGATAGTCTGCTGAAGGGTATTCAGCTGGAAGACGGTATGGCGCAGTTTGGCATGCTGGAGTACCTGGGTGGCGAGGGCAGCAATCGCTGGTATCGGGTGACCTTGAAAGAAGGGCGTAATCGCGAGGTCCGCCGCATGTTCGAGGCGGCCGGAGTCACCGTCAGCCGTCTTATCCGTACTCGTTTTGGCGATGTGGTTTTGCCGCGCAATTTGCGTCGCGGCCGCTGGGAAGAATTGGACGAGTCCATCGTGACAGCGTTGATGTTGCAGTTGGGCTTGTTGCGGGACGAGGACTCCGATGGCCGGCCTGGCGCCGGTGGTCGGGCTGAGCGCCAGCCGATTTCGCACGATAGTGCTTTGCCTCCCGGGTATGGCACTATGGAACGCAATGGCATGAACGGCGCCAAGGTCAGCCGCGGCGGCAAATTGTCGGGTGGGCGTCCGCAGCGCGGCTCGACAGCGCAAACTTATCCCTCGGATCCCTATGGCACTGGGCTGACTTTCAGCGGCGGATTGGCCAATGGCCATCCTGGTGGTGGTGGGACGGGCGGGCGGTCCAAGACCGGCGGAAAAGGCAGGAAGCCGGCTGGGCAGGGCCAGGCTGGTGGGCCCAAAGGCGAAGCCGGCGCGGCAGCGGATACCCGCCGACGCGGTCCTGGCGCTCGGGCTGGTTCGTCGGCCGGGCCCCGTCCTCCTCGAGGGGATGCCAAGCCGGCCAAAGCGGCAGGGTCGGGACGCAAGGGACCGGGTGCCGGCAAGCCGGCGACTGGCCGTTCCCGGGGGCCGTCATCGCCTCGCGGTGATGACTGGCAACCTCGTGGCGCCTCGGCCCACGAGTCCCACTTAGGCAAGCTTGGCGGTCGGGGCCGTTAGGCAGGCAAGAGGCCTGTAACGGCAACTGTGAATTTCCGTTACAAGCCCTGATTGACTGTCTTAGTCGCCCAAGCTATTGCAAAAAGTGTTGCTTTTAAAGGTAAGTTCTAGTGATAGCAGGAAAATTTCTGATTTTCTGTTAGAATGTAGGGCTTTACAGCTATATTGTTTTAGGCCATGTGGCCTTCGCGTTTTGCAAAATGCAAAACGGTGGCGCCCAAGGGTTGGCCCTGTTGTTACGGGCATTGACAATATAGCGGCACATTTTCGGATGCGTTCATGGTTGCTTAAAGGCGCAAACGTCTTTGGCCAGCTCTGGGGCGTGGTTACAGTGGGCTGGTTTATACAGCCCATTTTTTTTGGATTTTATGGCAGATATATTCGCTTTAACACAAGAGGCTTTGGCCGGTATGGATATCGAGCTTGTCGATGTGGAACGCGCCCCGCTGGGGCTTTTGCGCGTTACTATCGATCGCCCCGAAGGTGTGCGAATCGAAGACTGCGAACAAGTTTCAAAACAGCTGTCCCGGGTGTTTGAAGTAGAGAACGTTGAATACAAGCGTCTGGAAGTCGGTTCGCCTGGCATTGATCGTCCTTTAAAACGGCATGCCGACTTCATTCGGTTTGCCAACGAACGCATCGAAATCAGGCTGCGCGAGGCTGTAGATAACCGCAAGGTATATGCAGGCCTGCTCCGCGTTCCCGATAATGCGATTACTGATACGTCCGCCGCTCCTGTGTTCGGTCTTGAGCTCGAAGCAAACAAATCTGGCGAAGCCCAGGTTGTCAATTTCACGCTCGACGACATTGATCGGGCCAAGCTGGATCCCATTATTGATTTCAAGGGTAAGAAGCGATGAGTCGCGAAATTCTTTTACTGGTTGACGCCTTAGCGCGTGAAAAAAACGTAGCGCGTGAAGTGGTTTTCGAAGCACTCGAGAACGCTTTGGCATCTGCCATGAAAAAGCGCTTCAAGGAAGACGCCGATATCCGTGTGTCTATTGATCGCACCACTGGCGAGCACGAAGGTTTTCGCCGCTGGCTGGTAGTTCCTGACGATGCCGGCCTGCAAGAGCCGGATCAGCAAGAGCTTTATTCCGAGGCGCAGGAAATCGTACCCGGAATCGAGGTCGGCGACTATATCGAAGATGCGCTGGAACCTATCGAGTTCGGCCGTATCGGAGCCCAGGCTGCCAAGCAAGCTATTTTGCAAAAGATACGCGACGCCGAGCGCGAGCAGGTACTGAATGATTTCCTTGAGCGTGGGGAAAACATCATATCGGGCACCGTCAAGCGCATGGATAAGGGCGATGCCATTATCGAAACCGGTAAAATCGAAGCGCGCTTGCCTCGTACTGAAATGATTCCGAAAGAAAATATCCGGGTTGGCGATCGCATTCGCTCCTGGGTACTGAAAGTCGACCATACAGCCCGTGGCCAGCAGGTTATTCTGTCTCGCACAGCGCCGGAATTCATCCGTCAGTTGTTCGAAAATGAAGTGCCTGAAATCGAGCAAGGGCTGCTGGAAATCAAGGCCGCCGCCCGCGATGCCGGCGTGCGTGCCAAGATCGCGGTTATCGCCTACGATAAACGCATTGATCCTATCGGTACTTGTGTAGGTATGCGCGGTTCGCGCGTTACCGCAGTACGCAATGAATTAGGCGGCGAGCAAGTCGATATCGTATTATGGGCAGAAGACCCCGCTGAATTCGTTATTGGCGCCCTGGCGCCAGCACATGTCGAATCGATTGTTGTTGACGAAGACAAACATGCCATGGACGTTGTCGTCGATGCTGAAAATCTTCCCAAGGCCATCGGCGCGCGCGGTCAAAACGTTCGCCTGGCTTCTGAATTGACTGGCTGGCAGATCAACATCATGACGCCGGAAGAAAACCAGAATCGCCAGGAAGAAGAGCGCAGCGTTTTGCGCAAGGCGTTCACCAGCAAGCTTGATGTCGATGAAGAAGTGGCCGATATCCTGATTGATGAAGGCTTTACCGGCCTGGAAGAAATCGCTTACGTGCCTTTGCAGGAATTGCTTGAAATCGAAGCATTCGACGAAGATACGATTAACGAACTCCGCACCCGCGCCCGCAATGCGCTTCTTACCGAGGCAATCGCCCAGGAAGAGCGCGTACAAACAGCGCAGGATTTAATGGAAGTACAAGGGATTACCCCCGAACTGGTTGCCAAGCTGGCCGAAAAAGAGGTGTTAAACCTCGATGATCTGGCCGAATTGTCAACCGATGAGCTGTCGGAAATGACCGGTTTGACCGAGGACGAGGCTAGTCAAATGATTATGCGCGCTCGGGCCCACTGGTTTAACGACGAAGCCTGATACCCAGGCTTGATGAGTCAGGGTGTATTTATTGAAAAATAGTTGTAGTGAGCAAGAGAGAGTCGAATGCTGAGTAACACCGTCGCCCAGTTCGCTGTTGAACTGAAAATGCCTGCGAACGTACTG
>NZ_JBEBUX010000129.1:0-11371 GCF_040393045.1 Pollutimonas bauzanensis
CGTATACACGCTTTCCAGGCGTGCGCCTTCAACCGCTCGGCCACCTGTCCTAATTCCTGCTCTCTTAACGAAAGCGAAGTCCGCTATTCTAACAGAATCTTATCGATATGGTTTTTCGACCAAAAAACCATATCAATCACTAACCAATATGCTGCAGGCCCACCATGCGCTCTACATAGCGGGCGATCATATCGATTTCCAGATTGACCTTATCGCCGGCCTTGAGATGCTTGAGCGTTGTCGCTTCCACTGTATGCGGGATTAAATTGATACGGATCTCGCAACCGGCAGCATGATCAGCGACATCATTGACGGTCAGGCTAACACCGTTCACGGTAATAGAGCCTTTGTATGCCAGATACTTGGCAAGGGCTGCGGGCACGTTGATGCGTAGGTCCCAGGATTCGCCCACGGGCTCAAAACGCGAGACCTCGCCCAATCCGTCAACATGACCGGACACTAAATGGCCATCCAGCGAATCACCCATGCGCAAAGCATGCTCCAGATTGACCGCGCCGGGGGCATCCAGCCCTGCCGTGCAATTCAAGCTTTCGCGCGAAACATCGACACTAAAGCTATTCGGTCCGAGCTCCACGACGGTCATGCAGGCGCCTTGAATGGCAATGGAGTCGCCAAGCTTGGTGGAGTCACGCAGGAAGCCCTCGGCATGAATGCTTAAATGCACGCCCGAATCTTCCTGCCCTCGATTAAAGGGGGTTACTCGTACGATTTCGCCGATAGCGGCAACAATGCCTGTAAACATGAACTATCTCTCTTGGTTAGCAATGCAAGCCAGGCATTTTACCTAACATCGCGCGGCTGCACTGCTTGCAACAAATGCTTCCAGCGCTCGATATGCCGCGCGCGTACACGCAGATCGGGGGAAACGCTTTGGACATCGGTAAATTCGAAACGCTGCGCTTGCGCCAGGCTACTCAGGGCATCAAGACGAACCATGCCCAGCCCTTCGCCCAGCAGCACAGGCGCGGTATAGAGCAGCAGTTCGTCAACGCACTGCGCCTGCAATAAAGCGCCGCTAAGTATCGAGCCCGCTTCGACGTGAACCTCGTTGATATCGCGCTCGCCCAGCCAGCGCATGATGGATGGCAGATCGACACGCTGTCCGCATGCCGGCATCTCGACCACCTCGGCATTGCGGTCAGCCAAACGTGCGGCTTTAGCCGGATTCGAATGGCTGGCAAATACCCATACCTTGGAGCCATCGAAAATACGGGCGTTTTCATCGATTTCCAGCCGCGTATCGATAATGGCTTTGATCGGTGGACGCGCGGTCTCGACATGGCGTACATTCAATTGCGGATCGTCGGCCTTTACCGTACCGGACCCTGTCAGCATGACGCAACTACGAGCGCGCCAATGATGGCCATCGGCACGCGCGGCGGGACCTGTAATCCATTGCGACTCGCCGTTGCTTAATGCGATGCGGCCATCCAGCGATGCCGCCAACTTTAGCCACACCCATGGCGTTTTGCGGGTCATACGCGCAACAAACCCAGGATTGATCGCCAAGGCTTCAGGCGTGCAAACCTGTGTGGCAACCGGTATTCCAGCAGCGCGCAGCTTGGCGATGCCCCGGCCGCCAACCAATGGATTAGGATCGTACATCGCCACTACTACGCGGGCTGGTCTCGCGGCGATGACAGCATCGACACAGGGCGGCGTGCGGCCGTAATGGCTGCAGGGTTCAAGGGTTACATAAATAGTGGCGCCTGCCACATCAAGGCCACGCTCTGCGGCTTGGCGCAAGGCCATGACTTCAGCATGAGGGCCGCCCGCTACCTGGGTTGCGCCCTGCGCCAATACTTGACCGTCGCGCACAATCAGGCAGGCCACGCGAGGATTAGGCGCGGTGATGTACATCACGCTTTCTGCAAGCGTCAGCGCCTGGCGCATCCACCCTTCGTCATCAATGATGGCGGAAGTAGTCACGGCTTGCCGGGCGCCTGGAACTCATCAATGGTTTTGACGAATTCGCCTATGTCTTCAAAGCTTTTGTAAACCGAGGCAAAACGCACATAGGCGACCTGGTCCAGTTTTCTGAGCTCGCCCATGACAAGCTCGCCCAAATAGCCGGTACCGACTTCGCGCAAACCGCTGACCAATAGCTGTTCCTGTACGCGAGCCACCGCGGCATCGACGTCTTCTGTACTTACTGGCCGTTTGCGCAACGCCAGATTCAGACTGCCGCGCAACTTGTTGATATCGAACTCTACACGCGTGCCGTTGCGTTTGACCACGGCAGGCATGACCAGTTCGACCCGTTCGTAAGTAGTGAAGCGGCGATCACAGGCCGTGCAACGGCGACGGCGACGTATGGTATCGCCCTCTTCCGAAACCCGGGAGTCAATAACCTGCGTATCGAAGCTGCTACAGAACGGGCATTTCATAATTGGCTGGCCCCGGACAAAACCGGGGCTGTCCCTGTCTTAACGGTAAACCGGCAGACGCGCCGTCAGCTCGTTGACACGCTTACGAACATCGGCAATAGCCGTCTCGTTGTGCGGATTGTCGAGCACGTCGGCAATAAGGTGACCGGTGAGTTCCGCTTCGGCTTCTTTGAAGCCGCGGGTGGTCATGGCCGGCGTACCCAAACGCACGCCGCTAGTAACGAACGGCTTTTCGGGGTCGTTGGGAATGGAGTTTTTATTGACGGTGATATGCGCGTC
Organism: Pollutimonas bauzanensis; assembly: GCF_040393045.1. Taxonomy (GTDB): domain Bacteria; phylum Pseudomonadota; class Gammaproteobacteria; order Burkholderiales; family Burkholderiaceae_B; genus Pollutimonas; species Pollutimonas bauzanensis_A. The sequence continues at coordinate 2,688 of NZ_JBEBUX010000129.1, forward strand.
GCCCAAGGCAGCCTCGGCCACCTTGCCGGTAATACCCTTGGCGCGCAAGTCGACCAACATAAGATGACTTTCGGTGCGGCCAGAAACAATGCGCAAGCCGCGCTCAACCAGAGTGCGCGCCAATACGTCGGCGTTCTTGAGAACCTGGGCGGCGTAAGTTTTGAATTCGGGTTCCAGCGCTTCTTTGAAAGCCACTGCCTTACCGGCAATAACATGCATCAGCGGACCGCCTTGTATCCCGGGGAAAATAGCCGAATTGACGACCTTTTCGAACTCGGATTTCATCATGATGACGCCGCCGCGAGGGCCGCGCAAAGATTTGTGGGTGGTCGACGTGACAAAGTCGGCATGCGGCACAGGATTGGGGTAAACGCCGCCGGCAACCAGACCAGCGTAATGCGCGATGTCGACCATGAACAAGGCGCCGTTATCGTGCGCGATACGCGCCATGCGTTCGAAGTCGATACGTAGCGAATAGGCTGAAGCCCCGCCCACGATCAATTTAGGCTTGTGTTCTTTGGCCAGCTTTTCCAGCTGGACGTAGTCGAGCTCTTCGTTGGCATCCAGGCCGTAGGACAGGAAGTTGTACAGCTTGCCCGATGCATTGACGGGCGAACCGTGTGTAAGGTGACCACCCTCGGCCAGGCTCATACCCAGCACGGTGTCGCCGGGCTTAAGCACCGCCATGTACACACCCTGATTGGCTTGCGAGCCGGAATTCGGCTGAACGTTGGCGGCTTCAGCGCCGAAGAGTTCCTTCAAGCGATCAATAGCCAACTGCTCGACGATATCAACGTATTCGCAACCACCGTAGTAGCGCTTGCCGGGATAGCCTTCCGCATATTTGTTCGTCAACTGCGTACCCTGAGCCTGCATGACGGCTGGGCTGGTGTAGTTTTCAGAAGCAATCAATTCGATATGCTGTTCCTGACGAACATTTTCTTTCTGAACGGCTGCCCATACTTCGGCGTCTACTTGATCAAGGGTACGTGAGCGGTCAAACATTAGCTATCCTGATAGGTGATTTTGGCAATTGGAACGAACTCGCCTATTCTAGCGCGAATACGTTTTCATACGATCGGCAAAGCGGCAGGCACCGGGGAGCCCGCTTGCGTGTACAAGCCTTACGATTTCCCGATAAGGCGCGGGTTAAGGCTATACATACCGGTGATCGACGCCTGTGCAAGCACGTGGCCTTGAATCGCACTGATAACATCGGCGCCAGTAAATTTCCCCTCGAACGGCAGTTCGGCGATATCCAGCGCATAGACCGTGAATATATAACGATGGACTATTGCATCGTTCCAGGGCGGGCAAGGACCGTCGTAGCCAAAGTAGTCGCCATTCATGTCGCGATCAGCTGCAAACCAGCTGGTGTAATCATTTACGCCCTGGCGGGTCCCGTCCAGCGCCAATGGCCCGGCTTTGCCACGCGGGGTAATCCCATCGGAATAGGCGCCCTCGGCAATAGATGTGGTTGCGGCGGGAACATCCACCAACGCCCAATGGTAAAAATCGACTCGAGGCAGGTCGGCAGGTACCTCGCGGTCCTCCTGATTGACATCGTCAGGCTTGCTAGGCACATCGGGGTCATGGCAAATAACCACAAACGATTGCGTAGCCGCAGGCGCATCTGTCCAGGAGAGCTGAGGATTGGCATTGCCCGCGAGCAAAACATGGTTCTGTCCATCGGGCTTGGCAAACGCATTGCGTTCGGGAATGACGCCTTGGTCCGTAAACGATTCGCTAGTAAGCTTCATAACAAACTCCTGCTATAAAAGGGGCTGTCAGCCTGTTAATGTGACCCGGGCAAACTTGCGCTTGCCCACCTGTACAACGTATGTGCCTGCTGGCAATTCCAGGGATTTGTCCTCGATACGGCTGCCATTGACACGCACCCCGCCCTGCTCGACATTGCGCTGGGCCTCTGCGCCCGACGCCACCAGCCCGGCCTCGCGCAAGACCTTGAGTATTCCCAGGGATGCTGCGCCGATCTGAATTTCCGGCATATCTTCGGGAATGGCGCCATCGCGAAAGCGTGCCTCAAAGCCTGCCAACGCATCTTGTGCAGCTTTCTGAGAATGAAAGCGCGCCACCATTTCCTGAGCCAAGGACACCTTAGTATCGCGCGGATTCATGCCTTCTTTTACTTGCTTTTGTAACAGCGCGATATCGTCCATAGAGCGGAAGGACAAGAGTTCAAAATATTTCCACATCAGCGTGTCGGAGATCGACATCAACTTACCGAACATGGATTCAGGCGTTTCGGTGATGCCGATGTAATTGCCTTTGGATTTAGACATTTTATCGACGCCGTCAGTACCTTCCAGCAATGGCATGGTCAAGACGCACTGCGGTTCCTGGCCATACTCTTTTTGCAGCTCGCGCCCGACGAGAAGATTGAACTTCTGGTCTGTTCCGCCGAGTTCCAGGTCGGCCTTCAGCGCGACGGAGTCATAACCCTGCATCAGCGGGTACAAAAATTCATGCACTGAAATAGGCACACCGCCTTTGAATCGCCGCGTGAAGTCTTCGCGCTCCATGATGCGCGCAACGGTATAGCGCGATGCCAGCTGTATGATGCCCCGCGCACCTAGCGGATCGCACCATTCAGAGTTATAGCGGATTTCCGTTTTGGAGGGATCCAGCACCAGGCTGGCCTGGGCGTAATAGGTTTTGGCGTTTTCGTGAATTTGCTCGGCGGTAAGCGGCGGACGCGTCGCATTGCGCCCGCTGGGATCGCCGATCATGGAGGTGAAATCGCCGATCAGGAAAATGACGGTATGGCCGAGATCTTGCAACTGACGCATTTTATTCAGCACCACCGTGTGTCCCAAATGAATGTCGGGCGCGGTAGGATCCAACCCCAGCTTGATTCGCAACGGTTTGCCTGTGGCATGACTACGGGCAAGCTTCGTGGCGAATTCGGACTCGACCAGCAGTTCGCTGCAACCGCGCTTGGCTATGCGCAAGTCGGCTTCAACTTGTGGAGTGATGGGGGCTTCGGTGGGCGACATATAAAACGCTTTATAAGAAAATATACAAAAAAAAACTCGAAATCTTTAGCCTAATGCGCTAGCATAACGTGCGAGCGCGATCCCTGCATACCTATGGGTCTATACAGAAACGATGCATAGCATCATCTTATCAGAGCGCTTCCCCTCCCCGAGTTAGGGGTACGCGTTTTTGGTCGCGGCATTTCCTGCAGTTCTATCCGGCCGGATACATTCTTCAAATTTAGCAGCGCATTCTAGGTCTTGGTTTTTTTATGTTCAAAAAAGGGACAACAGACACTCCCTCGTATCGTGACACCCTTCGTGCACACCGCAAACCCCACCATTTCATCCGCAACGGTATAGCGCTTGTCGCCCTTGGCCTGTTTGTCACCGCTGCCGCGCTGGCCGTCGTCAAGCCGCCAGAAACACCCACGGTTTACCAGGCAAGCAAGCTTCTTGCTCTGCCTGAACCGTTTCCGCAACCTCTGGCCGACTCGACAACACCATTCATCAGCGAAACCCAGATCCGACGCGGCGATACCCTGGCAGCCCTGCTGCAACGCCTGCGGGTGCAAGAACGCGGACTGCAGCAGTTTCTTGTCCAGAACAAAGATGCGCGCTCCATCTACAAGCTTTACCCAGGCCGCAGCATACAGGCCGCGCTAGATGGCGATGGCAACCTGCTCTGGCTACGCTACAACCATACGCCGGCCGCCAACGATAACGGCAAGTACGTGTCCAAGTGGCTGGAGGTATCCGCCAATGGCGACGAAAGCTTTACCGCGACGGAACACAGCCAAGTAGCAGACGTGCAAGTCCGCATTGCCGAAAGCGAAATCAAAAGCTCACTATTCGGCGCCACCGACAGCGCCGACATCCCCGATGCGATCACTTTGCAAATGACCGAAATCCTCGGCAGCAAGATCGATTTCATACAAGATTTACGGCAAGGCGACCGCTTTCGCATCGTTTATGAATCGTATTCCCATGAAGGTCGGGAAATTGGGGCCGGAAAAATCCTGGCGCTTGAATTCGTCAATAAAAACAAGGCCTACGAAGCGGTCTGGTTTGCCGCCGATAAGTTGGCTGGCAGTTATTACGACTTTAGCGGCAGCAGCCTGAAAGGCGCTTTCTTACGCACTGCCCTGAAATTTTCCCGCATCAGTTCCACGTTCGGTATGCGCAAGCATCCGGTACATGGCGGATGGCGCGGCCATAAAGGCGTTGACTACGCCGCGCCCACCGGCACGCCAATACATTCCACAGCAGATGGCGTAGTGGAATTCGTCGGAAAACAGAGTGGCTATGGCAATACCATTATCATAAAACATCACAGCAATTTCAGTACCTTATACGCTCATCAAAGCCGATTCGCCCCAGGTATCAAAAAAGGCCAGGCTATCAGCCAAGGTCAGCTTATCGGCTACGTAGGCTCTACTGGTTGGGCTACCGGGCCCCATCTGCACTATGAATTCCGTGTCGACAATAAGCAGATAGACCCTCTGTCGGTCGACCTGCCTGTTGCTCGCACCCTGGATGGGCAACAGCGCAAGGCGTTTGACCGTAGCGTTGCCCTGTATCGCGAGCATATCCAACTGCTCGCCACCGACCAAAGCAGCGACGACACTCAGGTCGCAAGCCGCTAACGCAGCTTGCATAAGGAATTGCCACGCATCATGCCGCAAGCGCTATTTATTGGCCTAATGTCAGGCACCAGCACGGATGGCGTTGATGCGGTGCTTGCTGATTTCTCGCACCCCGACAAGCCCACCGTACTGGCGTCGACATCCCTTCCCATGCCAACGGCGTTGCGCCAGGAGTTTCTTGCGCTAAATATTGCGGGAGCCAACGAACTGGCCCGTGCGGCCTTGGCTGGCAATGCCCTGGCCGAGCTCTATGCCAGCGCCACGCACGACCTGCTTGCCCAGACGGGCCTTACCGCCGACCAGATACGCGCCATCGGAGCCCACGGCCAAACAGTCAGGCACGACCCCGCCGCTGGCTACACCATACAAATCAATGCGCCCGCCCTGCTTGCCGAACGAACCGCGATCGACGTCATAGCCGATTTTCGTTCGCGCGATGTAGCCGCTGGCGGCCAGGGTGCGCCCTTAGTGCCCGCTTTTCATCATGCCCTGTTCGCCAACCAGCAGGCTCGCGCAATTTTGAATCTGGGCGGCATCGCCAACGTAACGCTGTTAAGCCCCGACGGAGGCATCCGCGGCTTCGACACTGGTCCTGCCAATGTCCTGCTTGATCTTTGGGTACAAGCGAAAACGGGAAGCGCATACGACGCGGCAGGCTCATGGGCAAGCACGGGGCAAGCCAATATGGCTCTGCTCGAATTCCTGATCCGCAGCGAACCCTGGTTCGACCAAGCGCCGCCCAAATCAACAGGCCGCGATCAGTTTAATTGGGAATGGTTAGAGCAACGCCTGTCGGCGTTTGATGGCCCACCGCTGGCCGATAACGACGTACAAGCCACCTTGCAGCGACTAACAGCGGAAACGGTATCGCAGGCGATTGCGCGGCATGCACCGGACACCAAGGATATGCTGGTGTGCGGCGGCGGCGCCCTGAATGATGGCTTGATGCAAGACCTGCAAAACACCATGCCATGCCCGGTATACCCCACCTCGGCCGTGAACATGCCCGTGCAATTGGTAGAGGCCCTGGCCTTTGCCTGGCTGGCCTGGGCACATGTCAGCGGCTATCGGGCTGGTTTGCCCGATGTCACCGGCGCGCGCCGGGCCAGCCTTTTAGGGTGCAAGTACCCCGCCTGATCAGGGCGAAAACGAAGAACCGCAACCGCAAGTCGAGTTGGCGTTGGGATTACGGATAACAAACTGAGCGCCTTCCAGGTCGTCTTTGTAGTCGATTTCAGCGCCTACCAAGTACTGAAAGCTCATGGGGTCGACCAATAGCTGGACGCCTTCTTTGTCGATGGTGGTGTCGTCATCGTTAATGGTTTCATCGAATGTGAAACCATACTGAAAACCGGAACAGCCGCCGCCCTGCACAAATACGCGCAATTTAAGTTCGGGATTGCCTTCTTCAGACAGCAGATCTTTGACCTTGGCCGCTGCGGCGTCAGTAAAGATAATAGGCGTAGGTGGCGCCTGCAGATCAACGGATTCGGTAAGGGTATTCATAGGGTACTCCGCGGCAACCATAAGGGCTGCACAATAACTAACTATAACATTCACCCGGCCTATTCGGCCGCTGGCAGATTTACCGTACGAGACATGCGCACCGTCGCGCCATCCAGTACGTTAAGCGTGACAGTTTGCGGTGTGAAATCTTCGGGCATGCTTAAAAAACCGCCGCTGCGCTGGAACTGATCGAAGCTTAGTTCAAGGCCACTGGTTTCAGCGCTATCGCCGGCACTGGCGCTAGTGGCAACGGGCAGCTTGACTGCTGGCAATTCTATTTTAACGGTTTTACCCTGCTGGCTTCCTGTAGCGACAAACTGCATAACCCCTTTAAAAGGTTTTCCGTCAGCGCCGGTGCCAGTGCGCATTAATAAGACCTTGTACTGCAAGATGGGGCCTTTTCGCTCGATATCAAGGGCCCGTATGCTGACTGAACCAGCAGGGCCTGGCGGCAACAACTGATTAAAGAATGCCAATTGTTCGTTAGCGCGACCTAGCTCGGCCTGGCTTGCCTGCAAGGAAGCCTCAAGCCCTTTGCGCGTACTTTCTTCGACCATCAACTGACCTTGAACCGCATCAAGCTGGGAATTGGCCTGAGCCAGGCTGGATCTGCTTTGCTCCAGCAGGGTTTCCAGTTCGTGACGAGCCGCCTTGTACTCCTGGCTAGCCTGATCGTTAAACCAGAACTTGGCACCCACTCCGCCAACTACCAAACCCAGTAGAAAGACTGGAAAAACCAGCCAGAGCCACTTCCCTTTGGATTTGCTTGCGGCGTGCGCCGAAACAGGCACCGACGCTGCCGGAGCCTTTTTGGGCGCCGACGCGCCGACTGCTGATGCTTGCTTCTTCATGATAGAACAGACCGCACAAGTGGCAATCGGTTCCGAAAAGCCGACAAACAGTTGTTACGGCAAAATAGCCACATGCTCGAGGCCGGTCGATTCGGGCAAGCCAAACATAAGATTCATGTTTTGCACAGCCTGGCCCGACGCGCCCTTGACCAGGTTGTCCTGGGTAACCAAGATAACCAATTGATCGCCGCCACCCGGCCTGTGGATCGCAATACGCAAATAATTGGACGCCCGTACCGAACGTGTTTCAGGCAAGCTACCCGCAGGCATGACATCGACAAAAGCGTCGTTGGCATAACGCTGTTCAAACAAGGCCTGGAAGTCGGTATCCAGCGCTTCGGGCAAAATGCGCGCATAAAGCGTAGAGAACATGCCGCGTATCATGGGCACCAGATGAGGAACAAAGGTAAGCCCAACCGGCGCACCAGCAAGGAGTTGCAACTGTTCAGAGATTTCAGGGTGATGCCTGTGGCCCGCCGCGCCGTAGGCCTTGAAGTTATCGCTGGCTTCGGAAAATAGCGAGCCGACCTCTGCCTTGCGCCCTGCCCCCGAAACCCCCGACTTGCAGTCTGCAATAACGTGCGTGGTATCGATAAGCTGGCGGCCACCTTCGATAAGCGGAGCCAGCCCCAGCAGAACCGTTGTGGGGTAACAGCCAGGATTACCGATAACCTGCGCGCCAGCAATTTTCTGGCGATTAAGTTCAACCAGGCCATAAACAGACTGCTGCAGAATGTCCGGGCAAGAATGCGGCATTTTGTACCAGCGCTCGAACACATTGGTGTCTTGCAAACGGAAGTCGGCGGCCAGGTCAATGATACGCACGCCGTGTTTGAGCAGATTTTCGGCCTGGCTCATGGCCACCCCGTGCGGCGTGGCAAAAAACACGACATCGCACTGTTCGAGCTGAGCTTTTTCAGGTGTTTGGAAACACAGATCGACTTTGCCGCGCAGATTGGGAAACATATCGGCAACAGGCATGCCGTCTTCTTTGCGCGATGTAATTGCCGTAAGCCGGGCGTTGGGATGCTGCGACAACAGGCGCAATAGCTCTACACCCGTATAGCCCGTACCACCCACAATACCAACCTTGATCTGTGCCGCCCCTGCCGAAGTCATAATAATTCCCAAAAACAAATCGTCAATAACTAGATTATGCAACAAGCTTGCCGCCCACAGGGAAATCCCCGGACAAACCTGACCTATTAATACAAAAACCCCAGCCGAAGCCGGGGTTTTTGTTGGTCGCAAGGCCGAAGCCTTGAGTACAGCGAGATTAACGCTTGCTGAACTGCTTCCGACGACGTGCTTTGTGGAAACCGACTTTTTTACGTTCGACTTCACGAGCATCGCGAGTTACGAAACCAGCCTGCTTGAGCGGCGATTTCAGTGTTTCGTCGTAGTCGATAAGCGCACGGGTAATACCGTGGCGAATCGCACCAGCTTGACCGCTTTCACCACCGCCGTGGACATTGACTTGGAAGTCGAATGATTCCAGATGGCTGGTAAGTTCCAATGGCTGACGCACAATCATGCGGCCAGTTTCACGAGCGAAGTACTCGTCGACGGGCTTGCCGTTGACGACAATCTTGCCCGAACCTTTCTTCAAGAACACACGTGCCACCGATGATTTGCGGCGGCCTGTTCCATAGTTCCAATTACCGATCATGACCTATCCTTAGAAT
>NZ_JBEBUX010000130.1:0-11284 GCF_040393045.1 Pollutimonas bauzanensis
TGTTCAGCTTTTCGAGTTCGCGATCGAACATCAGCGCTTCTTTCTTGCTCATGCGTTCGGTTGCGCCGTCGGCCAATTGCACTTCCATTTCTTTCAGGCGCTTGATCGAGCTTTTGACCGTCTTGAAGTTGGTCATCATGCCACCCAGCCAACGGCTGTCGACATAAGGCATGCCGCAGCGAGCTGCTTCGGCGGCTACGAGTTCGCGGGCTGCGCGCTTGGTGCCGACGAACAGGACATTGCCGCCGCGAGCAGCGATTTGACGTACAAACTTGGCTGCTTCCTGGTATTTGACTACCGTTTGCTCAAGGTTGACGATGTGAATCTTGTTACGCTGACCAAAGATGTACGGCGCCATCTTGGGGTTCCAGTAACGGGTTTGGTGGCCAAAGTGCACACCAGCTTCTAGCATTTCACGCATTAACGACATAATATTCTCCGAGGGTTTAGTCTTGTGCCAAGTTTGCATTCAGCTGACCGTGCGTATAACGCAATCGAAAAGCCAAACACCCTGTGGTAACCGGGCACGCGATTTTTGAGCATGATTTTTGAATGGCTGACCCGCACAACCCAGGCGCACCCCAAAGGGTTTTGCCTAAAGGCCTATAATGGGCCTTTGGTTGCTTGTGCATTGCCTGCACTGCCTTCCAAAAAAGAGCTCCTTTCTTAAAGGAAATTTAAGAAAGCCTATAATTCTACTATTTTTAGCCCACCTAATTCAAGTTGCCATGAGTAGTCTCGTTACTGACCCCGCTGATCTCGATAAAATGCGCGCCGCTTGCCAAGCTGCTGCCGCCACCCTGGACTACCTGGAGCCGTATGTGCGGGCAGGTATTACGACTGGCGAACTCGATCGATTATGCATGGATTTCATTACGAATGAGCTACAAGTCGAATCCGCCACGGTAGGCTACGCTCCCCCCGGCTATACGCCCTTCCCCGCCTCCATCTGTACCTCGGTCAACCATGTCATATGCCACGGCATCCCGGGTGACAAGGTGCTTAAAAATGGCGACATCATGAATATTGACGTCACTGTTATCAAAGATGGCTGGTTTGGCGACACGAGCCGCATGTATTACATCGGCGAGCCATCCATCCTGGCCAGGCGTCTTACCGAGACCACCTACGAATGCATGTGGAAAGGCATTCAGCAAGTACGCCATGGCGCTACGCTGGGTGATATCGGGTCCGCCATACAAAAGCACGCTGAAAAAAATGGCTTCTCGGTTGTACGCGAGTACTGCGGGCACGGTGTTGGCCGTAAATTTCATCAGGATCCTCAAGTCCTGCATTACGGCAAGCCCGGTACGGGCGTGGTCCTGCAAGCCGGAATGATTTTCACCATTGAACCCATGATCAATGCGGGCCGCAAGGAAATACGCACGCTTGCAGATGGCTGGACAGTCGTTACGCGGGACCATAGCCTTTCCGCTCAATGGGAACACAGCCTTCTGGTAACAGACACCGGTTATGAAATTCTGACAGTATCCAAGGGCATGCCGGCACCTCCCGCATTCATTACGGCTGCCTGATTTCATTCGATAGGAACAACATGCGCGCGCCAACACTGACTTTGTTGCGCGATCAACTGGCGAAGCGACGCGACGAGGCAATACGCAGTTTTAGAAGCCACTTGCGCCCCGAGTTTTTGCTCACGGCGCTGCGACGCATTACCGACCAGGCTTTGTGCGACCTGCTGCAGCGCTATCCGCTGCCAGCGGGGTCGGTACTTGCCGCCGTAGGCGGGTATGGCCGTGGCGAACTCTACCCTTATTCCGATGTAGATATTCTGATATTGCTGCGAGAGCCGCCAAGTGCTGACGACACGGCAATGATCGAGGATTTCATTGCCGCCATGTGGGACCTGGGCATAGAGCCCGGGCATAGTGTTCGCACTATCGAGGAATGCCAGCAAGAAGCCGCCAACGACATTACGGTTGAAACCGCCTTGATGGAAGTGCGCTGGCTGGACGGCGACAAGGCGTTGCTGGACAAGCTGTGCGAAGTCATGCGCGAACAGATGGATGCCCAGACATTCTTCCAGGCGAAGCGCGCTGAAATGCAACAGCGCCACGCCCACCACCAAGATACCCCCTACGCGCTCGAGCCCAATTGCAAAGAGGCGCCTGGCGGTTTGCGCGATTTGCAAGCCGTATTGTGGGTGGCCCAAGCGGCCGGCCTGGGCAGCACCTGGCGTGAAATTGCCCGCACCGATTTACTGACTACCGCTGAGTTCCGCGCCTTGCGCCGGGCAGACGTTGCTTTTAAACGTTTGCGCATAGAACTGCATCTGCTGGCTGGCAGGCGTGAGGATCGCGTACTGTTCGATCTGCAGCCTGGCCTGGCCGCCATTTATGGGTTCGAAGCAGTCAAGAACCGGCGCCCCAGCGAAATACTCATGCAACGCTATTATTGGGCAGCGCGCGCAGTGAGCCAGTTGAACATCATCTTGATGCAAAGCATCGAAGAGTTCCTGTTCCCGCCGCCCAATGACCAATTGCATATCATCGATGACGACTTCTGCATGGTGCGCGGACGTCTGGGAATACGCCGCGAAGACAGTTTTGAACGCAATCCTGCCTTGGTGTTCAGGGCCTTTCTGGTTATGCAGGAAAACCCCGAACTACTAGGGATGTCGGGGCAAACGCTGCGGGCAATGTGGCATGCGCGGCACCGAATCGATACACAATTCCGGAAAAATCCGGTCAACCGCCATCAGTTTCTGCAGATATTGCAACAACCGCGCGGTATTGTGCATGCACTGCGGCGCATGACCATGCTTAACATTCTGCCGCGTTACCTTCCCGTCTTCCGGCGGATTGTCGGGCAAATGCAGCATGATCTCTTTCATGCCTATACAGTAGATCAGCACACTCTGATGGTGGTGCGCAATCTGCGCCGCTTTACCATGCCCGAGCACGCTCAGGAATACCCGCTGGCCAGTCAGTTGATCGCCGATTTTGATCGCCATTGGCTGCTGTATATTGCAGCCCTTTTCCACGACATAGCCAAGGGTCGCGGCGGCGACCACTCCGAACTGGGCGCCCTGGATGCCAGAAAATTTTGCCAGGATCATGGCATAGAAGGCGAGGACAGCGATCTGGTCGAGTTCCTGGTGCGCCAGCACCTGACCATGTCCACCGTCGCGCAGAAAAAGGATCTCAGCGATCCCGATGTCATACGCGAGTTCGCGCATTGCGTGCAGAACGAGCGCCGCCTTACGGCACTATATCTGCTGACTGTCGCAGACATACGCGGGACGAGCCCTAAGGTCTGGAACTCATGGAAAGGCAAGCTGCTTGAGAATCTGTACCGCCTGACATCCTCGTCATTGGGCGGCACTCATCCCGACACCCGCACTGTGCTGGCCCAACGCAAAGAATTGGCTGCAAATGAAATACGCCTGATGGGCCTGCGCGATGAAAGCCGCGACGCATTCTGGGGCCAACTGGATATTGCTTATTTCCTGAGGCACGAGGCCAGTGAAATTGCCTGGCATACACGTCACCTTTACTACCGCGTCAACTCCCCAGACCCAGTGGTGAAAGCACGTGTCATAGGGGTGAACGAAGCACTGCAGGTCATGGTGTATACGAAAGACGCGGACGAACTCTTTGTGACGATTTGCCGGTATTTCGATCGCCGCGGGTTAAGTATTCAAGACGCCCGCATTCACACGACTCATCATGGTTGGGCGCTGGACAGTTTTATAGCGCTGCTGCCCCCGCACGAAAAAGACTACCGCTCGCACGCATCGCTGGTCGAACATGAACTCGACGAACAGCTTAGGGAAACGCCTGATCAGCCTAGCGAGAAAAGCGCCGAAAGCATACCCAGACGCGCAGGCTCGCGACGATCGAGAGTCTTTCCCATCGTTCCCAACGTTGAGCTGCAACCAGACGAGCGCAGCACATCATGGCGTTTGTCTGTCACGGCCTCCGACAGGCCTGGTCTGCTGTATAGCCTGGCGCAAGTATTTGCCGATAACCGCATCAACCTGAAAATGGCCAAGGTGCTTACCCTTGGCGACAGGGTTGAGGACATCTTCATTATTGAAGGCGATGTATTGGGCCATCCTCGAGCCCAGCTACAATTTGAACGCAATATACTCGCCGCGCTGGATACCGTCGGCGCCTGATTCATTCTTTTTTCTAGACCACAATGGCCTTCAACGATCTGGTAATCAACTTCGGGCGCAGTTTCCTGTTCGCTTTGGCAACATTGCTTCCCATACTTAATCCACCTGCGGTGGCGCCGATTTTTCTTACGCTGACTGAAGGCGCGAGCGCCAATGCCCGTACCCAGCTTGCAAAACGGGTTGCGATCAACATATGCCTGATGCTTGCCATCGCCATGGTTGCCGGCAACTTGGTGCTGGCCTTTTTTGGTATTTCATTGCCAATTATCAGGGTCGGCGGTGGTCTGCTGGTTGTTGCCACGGCATGGCGATTGGTTAGTGCATCCGATTATGATGCCGAACACGCACAGAACATGGCTGAAGCGTATTCATTTGATCAAGTAAGGTCCAAGGCTTTTTACCCACTTACCTTCCCCATGATCTGTGGGCCCGGGGCCATATCGGCCGCCCTTACCGTTGGGGCAAGCCTGCATGTAGAGGCAACAGTCGCTACAGCCACGAATCTGACAGGGTCTCTGCTTGCCATAGGCGTTGCATCGCTGGTGGTCTATTTTTGCCTGCGCTTCGCCGCCCAGTTCCTGCATAAGCTGGGTTCTAATGGCACAGCGGTACTCATGCGCTTGTCGGCATTCATATTGCTATGCCTGGGCGTCCAAATTGTCTGGGATGGCGTACACGAATTATTGCTGGGGCTATTGCGCGACGCCGCGGCATTGGGAATTTGATTATCTTTACCTTCATCCTTTCTGAGAACTTTCCATGAATAGCGGTACGTCCAAGCTTTTACATATCATTGCGCTACTCTGTGTGGCAGCCGTAGCAGTTGCTTTAGTTTCGCAGCATATTTTCGGCATGCGGCCTTGTGCCTGGTGCGTGCTGCAACGCTTCATTTTTCTGATGATTGCCTTGGTGTGTTGGGCGGGCCTATTGCTGGGCCGGCGCAACGCCATGGCAGGCCGTATCACCGCCTTGTTGGCCTTAGTGCTGAGTGTAGGCGGTGTTGCAGCCGCCTGGTATCAATACACCGTAGCGGCCAATATGTTCTCTTGTGATATGACTTTTGCCGACCGCTTCATGGTCAGTAGCGGCCTGGATGCAAACGCGCCATGGCTGTTCGGCATCTTTGCCACGTGCATGGACGCCAGGGTCGAGCTTTTCGGGCTGGAATATGCGTTGTGGGGTTTAGGCTTATTTGTCGTAACAGGAGTGCTGGCGCTCATTGCCATGCTGCGTCGCCACTGATACGAAAAAATGCGCCAAGGGGTGCAACCCCTTGGCCTCATCATGTTTAGCGATCTTCGTCGCTGGTTGCCATTTCGCCTGCAGCTGGACGCACGCCACGAGTCTGGCTTAAACGTTCCAGATAGGCGGCATCGATATCGCCCGTGACGTAGCGTCCGTTGAAGCACGATGACTCGAAGTTTTTCATCGCAGTAGGATTCAAATCGCGAATCGATTGCTCCAAATCCGCCAAATCCTGGTAGACCAGGCCATCGGCCCCAATTTCACGAGCGACCTGCTCTGTATCACGACCCGTTGCGATCAGCTCAGTTTGCGTGGGCATGTCGATGCCGTAGACATTGGGGAATCGTACTGCTGGCGCTGCAGAGGCAAAGTAAACCTTGTTGGCGCCGGCTGCGCGAGCCATATCGACAATTTCACGGCTCGTCGTGCCGCGAACGATGGAGTCGTCGACCAGCAGCACGTTCTTGCCGCGGAATTCCATGTCGATGGCGCTAAGCTTTTGGCGCACCGATTTCTTGCGCACTGCCTGGCCGGGCATGATGAATGTACGTCCTATATAGCGATTCTTGATGAATCCTTCGCGGTAGCTTAGATCCAGACGCGCAGCCAGTTGCATCGCCGAAGGCCGGGACGAATCGGGGATAGGCATAACCACATCGATTTCCCCCAACCTCAGGGTCTTGGCCACGTTATCGCCAAGATACTCACCCATATTCAAACGGGCATCGTAAATGGAAACCCCGTCCATGAGCGAATCGGGCCGGGCAAAATAAACGTATTCGAACACGCAAGGCGTCAGGGCTGGATCCTCGGCGCACTGGCGGCTGACAATGTTGCCGTCAAGGTCGATGAATATTGCCTCGCCCGGCGCAATATCGCGCTCTAGCGTGAAACCACAGCCAGTCAACGCAACGGATTCCGAGGCCACCATCCATTCTGTGCGACTGCCGGTCTTGATCGAGCCCAGGCACAAGGGCCGTATACCGAACGGGTCGCGAAATGCAACCATACCGTAATTGGCAATTTGAGCGATGACGGCGTAAGCGCCCTTTGCGCGCCTGTGCACGGACGAGACGGCGGTAAAAATAGCGTTCTCATCCAGCGAACCGCCATTTGCCGCCAGTTGAAGTTCGTGCGCAAAAACATTGAGCAACACTTCCGAATCGGAATTGGTATTGATATGGCGTCGATCCACATTGAAAAGCGCATCTCGCAATTCACGCCAGTTGGTCAAATTGCCGTTATGGACAAAGGTGATCCCGAACGGCGCATTAACGTAGAACGGCTGCGCTTCATCGACACTATCGCTTGAGCCTGCGGTTGGGTAACGCACTTGCCCCAGGCCGCTAGTACCCGGCAAGGAGCGCATGTTGCGAGTACGAAATACGTCGCGCACCAGGCCATGGGCTTTATGCATATTAAAAAACTGCTCGTGCGAAGTGGCAATTCCCGCAGCATCCTGGCCGCGATGCTGCAGCAACAGCAAACTATCGTAAATCAACTGATTGACGGGAGCGGATCCTGCGACCCCAACTATTCCACACATTTTTATGTTCCTGAGAGTACGATCAATATGGTAACCAAGACGACAAGGAAGGCGGCAGCATCAACTTGACCTGTTGTATGCCCTGTACCGTTGCGCCTGACAATTTAGCGTCTTGCCACCAAGCTTCTTTTGGCAATTCGGTATAACCGGCCAGGCTTACTAAAACCAACACGACAAGTGCCCCACGCAACAAACCGAACAGGCCTCCCAATCCATGGTCGGCCGGTGTCAGTCCTGTTTTTTTTATTAAGGTCGCCAAAGTAATGTTAACCAGCCCGACCAGCAGCAACACGATAATAAAAACGGCGCCATAGGCGACCGCAGTGCGTAGCAAGGAGTTATCAAGATAGGGGATCAACCAGGTTGAGACAACGGGCCCCCACCAGATACCTGCCAGAAAGGCGACGACATAGGCAATAAGCGAGAGAACTTCTTTGACGAGACCGCGTAATAGCCCTAGAAGCGCCGAAACGCCCAGGATGGCCAGCACGATATAGTCGAAGCTCGTCACTTAGTCGAGATAAATCCGTTGTCATATCCCAATGCACGCAGGCGGGCCTGCGCTGCCTGGGCCGCTTCGCGTGTGGGGAACGGCCCTACACGTAGCCGATACGTTGTCTTCCCGCCCGAGGCGGCATTTTCAACATAGGCATTTGTGACACCCGACGACACCAGGCGATCACGCCTGGTCTGCGCGTCTTTATCATTGGTGTAAGCGGCAATTTGCAAGATGAAATTACCTTTGCTTGCAGGCGCGGCAGCCTTCTTTTCAGGTGTGCGCCCTTCGAGCAACGCCAGGGCCACAGAGCCATCATCAGTGCGATCGGCGGCGGGCTTGGGTTTGGGCTCTGGCTTGGCGACAGGCTTTTCAGCTGGCTTGGGCTTGGGTTTGGGTTCAGCAGCGGGTTCAGGCGCGGCAGCTGCCGGTGATGGTTCCGGAGTGCTGGCGATAACACTGTCGGGCGGCATCGTAACGGTCGTATCAGGGGCTGGGTCGGCCGGCACGCCAGCAGGCGTATCCGTTCCGATGTTTCCTGATGCCGCCGGATCGGGCTGAACGGGCACCTGGGGCTCGTTTGCCTCCGGCGTGACGGGAGGGACAATGGCCGGCACCACGACAGGCGTGCTTATCTGCTCTGGCGGCACCGATGAATCGAACAGCATAGGCACGACAATGACAGCAGCTAAAACCAAAGCCAAGGCGCCAATGAGGCGGCGACGTGCGCGACCGCGCAGGTCATTTGCCTGCGATTCACTTGATGGAGAAGAACGCCGCCCCGATCCGGTGGCAGACTCGTTACGAGAGAACAATCCCATGGGGCAAAAACCTATTTAGAGAACAATCACGGCCACTGCGGGTGGATTTGAACTAAGTGACCTTGCGTCCTAGTTCGTTAAGTATCGGGCCAACCGTTGAAAAAGAGCCGAATACAAGAATTCTATCATTCTCGGACGCTTGGCTTCTGGCCTGCGTAAACGCTTGTACTGGACTGTCAAAACTTGTAACCGTAATGTTGTCGGAAGCAGACGATGAAACGATGCCGGGACGCACTCCGGGCTTATGCGGCGCAGAGGTATCGACATGATTTGCCGAACGACTGGCTTCGCGGCTCAGGCTTTCAAATGTGTCTTTTCCTGTGGTCGATTTGACCACGTCGCGAACCATGGCAGCCAGGGCCTCGCCCGACATACCTCTGGCCCCTTCCAGGCCCGCGCAATACCAGTGATCGACCCGAGTGGCCAATTTACTGATAACGCCGGCTACATCTTTGTCATTCAACATGCCTACGACAGCGTGGGTATAGGGATAATACGCCATGCCGTCGAGATTCTGCCCTAGTGCGGCTGCTGCGTGGGGATTATGCGCGACGTCCAGGACTATGGTTGGCGTTCCTGGCAGAATTTGCAGACGCCCTGGTAAAGAAACCTGCGCCAGTCCGATGCGCACTGCTTGCTGCGGCACGACCAACTGCGGGCGCAAGGCCTCGATGGCCGCCAATGCGGCTGTGGCGTTCAACAGTTGGTTGGCGCCACGCAAAGCCGGATAAGCAAGGCCGCTGCGGCGCTGGGCGCGACCACCATAGGCCCACTGCAAACGGTCACCCGAATAGTTGAAATCTTTGCCAAACAGCCAGAGGTCGGCGCCGATCTCCGAGGCATAGTCTAGAACCGTTTGAGGCGGAATCGGATCGACGCATATGGCAGGCCGGCCTGCGCGGAATATATGCGCTTTTTCCCAACCAATTTTTTCACGAGTATCGCCCAGGTAATCAGTGTGATCGAGATCGATACTGGTGATGATGGCGCAATCGGTGTCGACGAGGTTGACCGCATCCAGGCGGCCGCCCAGGCCCACTTCGAGCACTGCCACGTCCAGTTTTTCTGCCTCGAACAGCATGAGCGCAGCCAGTGTAGTGTATTCAAAATACGTCAGGGATATGTCGCCCCGCCCTGCTTCGATCTGTTGGAACTGCTGAACGATTTGTTCGTCGCTGGCCAGTTCTCCGTTGACGCGTATGCGTTCGTTGAAGTCGATAAGATGGGGGGAAGTATAGAGGCCTACCTTATAGCCCGATGACAACAAAATGGCTTCGAGCATGGCGCAGGTAGACCCTTTGCCATTGGTGCCGCCCACTGTTATCTTTACAAACGGATACGTTAACCCAAGCTTTGCGGCCACCGCGCGGATACGATCGAGGCCTAGTTCTATGGAGGTGTGATGCAGGGTTTCCAGATAACCTAACCATTCCTGCAATGTGGCGGTTTTGCTGGGTACAAGACGAGACATGATGAGCACTTATAGAGGGGCTGACGGCAGGTCCCCATAGTAACATTTCCCAGGGGCGGCTTCCTTTGAAAACCGGTGGCTTGCACTTGCCCCGCGTCGAAACGCAGAGCAAGTTTCTTTTGGCTGTTACTTGCGCCGTGGTGGAGGAAGATCTGTGCAGCTACCCTCTGCCACTTCAGCCGCCATCCCTATCGATTCCCCCAGCGTTGGATGAGGATGTATCGTCTTGCCAATGTCGACCGCGTCGGCTCCCATTTCGATGGCCAGCGCCACTTCGCCAATAAGATCGCCTGCATGAGTGCCGACGATCGCCCCACCCAGTACGCGATGCGTCTGCGCGTCAAACAAGAGCTTGGTGAAGCCCTCGTCGCGGCCATTGGCGATAGCCCGACCCGAAGCTGCCCATGGAAACAGGCCTTTCTCAATGGCGATGCCGTCCTTCTTGGCGTCGTCTTCGGTCAGGCCTACCCAGGCCACTTCTGGATCGGTATAGGCGACAGACGGAATAACCCGCGCATCGAAGAAGCTCTTCTGACCGGCAATGACTTCGGCGGCCACATGTCCTTCATGAACGGCCTTATGCGCCAGCATGGGCTGCCCGACAATGTCGCCAATAGCATAGATATGCGGGACATTCGTGCGCATTTGCTTGTCCACTTGTATGAAGCCACGGTCGCTCACGGCAACGCCTGCTTTATCGGCTGCGATTTTGTTGCCATTCGGAACCCGCCCTACCGCTTGCAACACCAAATCATAGCGCTGGGCTTCCTTGGGCGCATTCTTGCCTTCGAACGTCACCCATATGCCGTCGTCGCGAGCTTCTGCACCCACGGTCTTGGTATCGAGCATGACATGATCAAAGCGCTTGGCATTCATTTTTTCCCAGACTTTGACTAGGTCACGATCGGCGCCCTGCATCAGACCGCTTTGCATTTCGACCACATCCAGCCGCGAACCCAGAGCCGAGTAAACCGTGCCCATTTCGAGTCCGATAATACCGCCGCCGACGATCAGCATTTTTTTGGGAATGCTCGACAGCAACAGTGCGCCGGTGGAATCGACTACGCGGCTGTCATCCGGCAAGAACGGCAGCTTCACCGACTGACTGCCTGCGGCGATAACGGCTGAGGCGAACTGAATAGTCTGGCTTTTACCGTCGGCATCTGTGACGGACAAGTGATGTGGGTCAACAAACTGGCCAAGTCCGGTTAGCACGGTTACTTTGCGTGCGCGGGCCATGCCTGCAAGCCCGCCTGTTAGTTTGGCAACAACACCGTCCTTGTAGCCGCGTACCGCGTCCAGGTCTATTTTTGGAGCGCCGAACGAAATGCCATGCGTAGACAGCGACTGAGCCTCTTCAAGCACTGATGCCGTGTGCAGCAATGCCTTTGAAGGAATGCAGCCCACATTCAGGCAGACGCCACCCAATGTGGCGTAGCGTTCCACCAATACGACCTTAAGCCCGAGGTCGGCGGCCCGGAAAGCGGCTGAATACCCGCCAGGACCAGCGCCAAGCACCAGGACATCGTACTGAGCATCGGCTGCGCCTGAAAAGCTGGCAGCG
>NZ_JBEBUX010000131.1:0-11245 GCF_040393045.1 Pollutimonas bauzanensis
GCGCTGCGAGTTCGCGGGCGCCACGGAAAAGGCCCTTGGCCCGGGAAGCCCTGGCGCAGCACAGGGCCGCTAAGCGTTGAGCCGGTCCCAGCCCCTGTGGCAGCCGCCGTTCAAGAAACCAATAGACCAATGGCATCACCAGCAACCAACGCTTACCATCTACAATCCAACTTTCACCTTCAACAGGCTTTTGGCATCAACGACATGAACTACATCGCTATCAAACATCTTCACATGACCGCCGCCATCCTGAGCATCGTATTCTTCATGATACGTGCCTATTGGTCAGTTACCGGATCCGCACTGCTCGGACGCCGCATCGTCAAAATCGTGCCGCATATTGTCGATACCGTTTTGCTGGTCTGTGGCATCACCCTGTCTATCCTGCTGGGCGCGGCAGGCATGCAACCATGGGTGCTTACCAAGATCGTTCTGGTGGTGGTGTACATCGGTGTGGGCACTATCGCCATCAAACGTGGCAAAACTGCGAAGACGCGCGGCATTGCCGCCCTGATTGCCATCGCCATTTTCTTCTATATTGTCGGCGTGGCAATCAATAAGACGCCTGCTTCGTGGTTCGCATAATCCAGCAAACCGACTGAGGCTTCACGTGCTGGGCGGCGTTACGCCCGGCACTGACTCAGGCAGAGCGGGCCGCCTTCGTTCCAGGCAGCCTTACCAAGTGCCCATAAAATGCTGCACGATCAGACTGCTGACGCACACTGCCAGCCATACACCTAAGCCCAGCAATATTGGCCGAATCCCCGCCGTTACCATGCGCCGCAGATCCGACGACAAGCCAATGGCTGTCAACGCAACAATAATTAAAATCTGAGCCAACAATTGCAATGGCACGTTCATGTTTTCAGGGATCAAGCCGGTGGAGCGTATTGCGGAAGCGACCAAGAACCACAGGATGAACCAGGGAAAAATGCGCGCCAGGCTAAAGCCGCCGGTACCGTGCTTTTTATGACGCCAGGCTTCGATAATGACCAATCCCAGGCAAATCGGAATAATCAATGTGGCACGAGTCAGCTTAACAATCGTGGCGTAGTCACCTGCCTCCTGGCTGTAGCTATAGCCTGCGGCGACCACTGAAGAGGTGTCGTTGATCGCTGTACCGGCCCACATCCCAAACCCTACATCCGACATATTCAACCAATGGCCCATTAACGGAAACGCAATCACGGCAATGATATTGAAGATGAAAATCGTCGTAATCGCGAAAGCAGTTTCGTGCTCGTCGGGCTTGATGATGGGAGTGACCGCGGCAATGGCGGAACCGCCGCAAATAGCGGTTCCTACGCCAATCAGCATCTTGAGCTTGGACGGTATGTTCAGCCACTTCCCCAAAAAATAGGCGGTCGCAAAGGCAACCGCAATCGTGACCAGGGTGACCGACAGCGATTCCATGCCGGTCTTGGCCACTTGCTGGATGCTCAACCCAAAGCCCAGGGCAATAATGGACCACTGCAATACCTTCTTCGATGTGAACTCCAGTCCCGGCTTGAACATAAGGCCCACACCCACCGTATTGCGAATCGCAATCCCCAGCACAATACCGAATACCGGCCCGCCGATAATGGGCACCATACGCCCTAGCATCATGGCGAAAATACCGACCACGACAGCAAGTGCAATCCCATAAAACAATGAAGGCGCGCGCGGCGCGGTATGCTCACCTTTTTTGCGGCGCGTTTGCTGATGAGTGCCGACTGCGCTTACCGAAGTAGCCAGTGCCGTTGACGCAGAAGTAGTGGATGGAACTTGCATGATGTCCGCAATATGTTAATAACCTGAGGTTATTTTAGGCAACCCACGTTAATAAAAAAATTCATTAATACTTATAAAAGATATAAACTTTATTTATGATCGGAATCAGCGTTCGCCAACTCGAAGTTTTTGTCACTATCTCTGCCACAGGCACGGTTGGCGCCGCGGCTGAGCGACTGTTCGTTACCCAGCCTGCAGTCAGCATGGCGCTGGCAGAGCTTGAGCGGCAACTCAGCACACAACTGTTTCATCGGGAACGAGGCCGCTTGCACCTAAGTCCTCGAGGCAAAGAGTTATTGCCGATGGCTCAGGAAGTGATCGAGCGGCTCCATGAGATGCTGCGCCAGACCGGAGAGCACCCTGAAACCTTGACGGGCGAGTTGCGTGTCGGCGCAAGCAACACCATAGGCAATTACCTGGTAGGCGAACTGCTGGGCCCATTCATAGCCCAGCATCCGCTGGTATCACTGCACGTCAGTGTGGAAAATACCGACCAGATTGCCACTGGTTTGCTGGAACACCGCACTGATATTGGTTGTGTCGAAGGCCCGGTGAACCATCCTCAACTGGACGTCATCGCATGGCGCGATGATGCGCTGGTAGTTTGCGCCGCACCATCCCATCCGCTGGCTCAGCATCAAAACCTGAAAGCCAGGCACTTCAAGGATGCTCAGTGGATACTGCGCGAACGCGGATCGGCAATGCGCGTACTGGCAGAGCAAGCCCTGACATCGCTTCCGCCAGGGCGCATACTACTTGAACTAGGCCAAGTGGAAGCCATCAAACAAGCCGTGATCGCAGGTCTTGGTATCGCTTGCCTGCCGCAGGCGGCCACCGTTGATTCAGTTGCTGTGGGGCGCCTGAAAATCCTTCACACCCCTTTCTTGAACTTGCATCGACGGCTATCCCTGGTTTTGCACAAAGCCCGGTATCGTGGCGCCCTGATAGACGCTTTCGTGCTGAGCCTTTTTGCCGACAAGGAATAAATGCCATTTCGTCAAACCGACGCAATGGTATCGTGTCAAACTGGAAAATCAGCAATACTTAGGATATACCGGCATGAGCCCTACTCCCATCAGCTTGCCAAATGACTCCGCCCCCCTCCTGCCGCCCTACGAAACCGTAGCCCTTGTCCTTCAAGGCGGCGGCGCCCTGGGCGCATATCAAGCAGGCGTCTATCAAGGCCTGAACGAGGCCGGCATCAAACCCACTACCTTGGCTGGAATATCGATCGGGGCGCTCAACATCGCCATTATTGCGGGCAACCCGCCCGAAACACGTATTGCCCGCCTGACCGAGTTCTGGGAAACGATTTGCCAGCCTAATTCAGGCATTAGCTTGCATCCGTTTTTCGAACAATCGCTTTTTAATCTGAACGATACAGTACGCCAATCCATGAGCGCCTGGCACGCTGTCAGCGCCATGGCAGATGGCCAGAAAGGCTTTTTTTCCCCACGCTTTCCGCCCGCCCCGCAAATAACGCCTGGCAACCCTAAGACGGCCAGTTATTACGATACGACGGCGCTTAAGGACACACTGGAGCGACTGTGCGACTTTGATCGGATCAACTCGGGCGAACATCAAGTTTCGATAGGCGCTGTAAACGTGCGAACCGGAAACTTTGCCTATTTCGATAACACCAAAATAGCACTGCGCGCCGAACACTTCATGGCCTCGGGCGCGCTGCCCCCCGCCTTTGCCGCCGTGGAAATCGATGGCGAGTATTACTGGGACGGCGGCCTGGTATCCAACACGCCGCTTGCCCAAGTGCTGGAATCCAGGCCCATCCGCGACACGCTGGCATTCCAGGTTGATTTATGGAGCGCGCGTGGCGTGGTTCCTTCCAACATGAGCGAAGTGTCCGACCGCATCAAGGATATTCAGTACTCCAGCCGCACCCGCCTGGTCACTGAGCAACTGCGCACGCGGCAGCGCCTGCGTCGTCTATTGTTGCGCATGCTTGACGATATCCCCCCTGAAGCCCTTGCCGATAAAACCTACCACCAGTTAGCCAAGGAACTGGCATGCAGCAAGCGCTATAACGTCATCCATCTTATTTACCGCAACAAGCCTTATGAACAGCACTATAAAGACTTTCAGTTCGGCCTTGCGACCATGCGTGAGCATTGGGAGAGCGGACTGCAAGACATACGCGAAACACTGCAGAATCCCGACTGGCTGGCCATGCCCGACAATGAAGCGGGCTTCGTGACGCATGATGTGCATCGCGAGGAAATCGAACAGCGTATGAACGGGAATGCCACGTTTATGGCGGGCGGCACCGACTAGGTTGGCCGGCGCCCCAGCACCACGGCGCCAACCAGCACAAAAGCGGTCCCTGCCAGTTGCAAGGTCGTGATGGGTTCGCCCAGTATCCAGCCGGCAAGAAACAGCACCGACACAGGCCCGAGCAAGCCCAATTGGGAGGTCATGGGTGCGCCAATACGTGCTACTGCCCACATGATCATGAAGGTCGGTGCTACCGTGTGGACAACCGCGTGCAGCAAGGACAATTGATACACCGGCAATGGCTGCGCCAGCCCCTGCAACGAATGCACGCTAAGGAAGTGGATCATGCTGATCACGGCTGAAACCGACATGGCATAAGCAACCAGACGCGTTGCCCCCACATGCTTGATTAATTCACCCGAACTGATGATGTAAACCGAATAAGTCAGCGCCGAAGCCAGCACAAAAGCCGATCCCAGCATCACGTTGTCGCCTTCCAGGGAAAGATCCTGAAGGAAAACCAGCACTACCCCAAGATAGGCCATGGCCAACGCAAACCACTGCTTTGCTGCAATCGGCCGCTTCAAATACAACGCGGTGATCAGCAACACGAACGTGGGCGACAAAAACAGTATCAGGCGCTCCAGGCCGGCCGTAATATATTGCAATCCCAGAAAATCCAGATAGCTGGACAAGTAGTAGCCGATAAAACCCAGAAAGATGACCTGCAGACTTTCCTTAACCGTAAGGCGCGGCAATTTACCCAATCGCGCCTTGCGTGCCTGCAACAAACCGACAACAGCGAAAAACGGCAACGACAACATCATGCGAAAACCGATGATAGTCAGCGCGTCTACTCCGTAGCGATAGGTAAGCTTGACCACGATGGCCTTGGCCGAAAACAAGATGGCCCCCAGCCCAGCCAAGAAAAACCCGATCCAGAATTCTTTTGATTTTGTTGCTTCGACACTGGAGGGGCTAGAACTCATAAGATCGCAATAAAGGTTAAGGAGCAGCGGAAATGACGGCGGGCATAAACCAGTTTGCTATTTTGCCTAAACATTGACTGTGTTGCAAAACAATGCTTAGACAATAGTTGCCTGAGCAAATATATCGCGCTAAAATTTCTGCATGACCAAGCTCGATAATTCTGCCATGCCCAAGAAATCCAAGCCCACTACGGCCCAAGCCTATGGAAAACAGGGTTTCTACAGCGCAAACCCAGCTTCGTTAAAACAGGGAAACAATGTCGGCCTGCTGATCAAGTTAGTGCAAAGTTCATTGAACCGCATGATAGACCAGAACGTTTCTCCGCTGGGCTTAACCGCCATGCAGTGGCGTCCGTTGGTCATGATCCGATATCGCGATATCAACACACCCGCCGAATTATCACGAGAAACTCACGTCGACACGGGAGCCATGACGCGCACGCTGGATCGCCTGGAAGCGAAACATTTCCTGACTCGCCAGCGCTGCCCCGATGACCGCCGCGTCGTCAGGCTGGAACTGACTGCCACCGGCCAGGATGTTGCGGCCCAAATCCTGCCGGCAGTAGCCAAAACCTTGAATACCCATTTGCAAGGGTTCAGCAAAACCGAAGTCGAAACTCTGATGAGCCTGCTGCAACGCATGCTGGACAATGGTAAAAATATTGAAAGCGACTCGAATGCAGAAAAGTAACGCGTTTTATTGCCATATTCACCAGTCCGCCCCTGGTTTTTTTTGCTATTTACCTGCCTAGGCAGATACCAACTAGTCAACCATATTCAGCTATTTGTAAGCCAATGCCAACCCATTACCTGTCGCGCCCTGCCATGTCTATGAAGCTATTCGCACCCCTGCTGCTTATTACCGCCCTCGCCGGCTGCGCGGCAATCAACCCGGGGCAATCCGCCCTGACCGAGCTGCCAGCCAGTCAAGCGGGGCTGCAAGACAGCGCCATATCCTGGCCCACAACGCAATGGTGGCTACGCTACCAAGACCCACAGCTTGATCATCTGATTGGTCGCGCACTGGAGGGCAGCCCGTCCCTCGCCGCCGCCCAGGCGCGCCTGGACATGGCCAACGCCGCGGTGAGCGGCGCACGTGCCGTCCAGTTACCGCAACTTAATGCGGGCTACAGCATGATGCGCGAGCGCTTCTCGGAAAATTATATTTATCCGCCGCCCTACGGCGGCTCGATGCAAACCGACAACAGCTTGCGATTGGACGTGGGATTCGACCTGGACTTATGGGGCCGCAATCGCGCCAGTTACGCCGCGGCCGCATCCCAAAAGGAGGCATCGGTTGCCGACCTTCAAGTAGCCCGCAACTCACTGATCAGCAGCGTCGTTCAAAGCTATTTCAATCTTCAGAACTCGCTGGCCCAGGAAACCGTAATCACCAAAATCGTGAAGCAGCTGGAAAACGTGGCAGCCATCACGCGGCAACGGGTTGCCGCCGGCCTTGATACTGAAGTGGAAGTGAACCAGGCCGACTCGGCCGTCTCATCCGCGCGGGTACAACTTAGCCAGGCAAGCACCAATGCCGCTCTGCTGCGTAATCAAATTTCCGCCCTGACTGGCTCTGGCCCACAAATTGGCAAGGACATACGAAGCGTGAGTTTGACCAAAGCCCCCGACGGCACGCCCGACAGCATCCCTTTTGATTTGCTAGGCCGGCGTCCCGACATTGTTGCTGCCAAGTATCGCGTTCAAGCCAGCTCCAGCCAGATATCGGCTGCCAAGGCGGAGTTCTTCCCAAATATCAATTTATCGGCTTTTGCCGGTTTCATGTCGCTGGGCCTGGGCAACCTGCTGCAATCCGGCAGCCAGGCCTATGGTGTAGGGCCAGCCATCACCCTACCCATTTTCCATGGCGGCGCGCTCAACGCGAACCTGGACACCAAGCAAGCGGAACGAGATCTGGCCATTGCCAACTACAACCAGACTTTGCTGGCCGCAGTACGAGAAGTGGCCGATGCCACCGTCGCCATCAAAGCCTTGCAACAGCAATCAGTGGATCAAGCGGCCAGCCTACGCGCCATTACGTCCGCCTATGACATTGCCGTGAAGCGATACAAATCGGGACTCGGGAATTTTGTCCAAGTATTGCTGGCTCAGAACGAGGTCCAGAAACAGGCCATCCTGAACACCGACATGCACACCCGCGCCTTCAACCTGGATGCCCAACTGGCCACGGCCCTGGGTGGCGGATACGGCGACGACACGAAGAACACTCACTGAAATACGAGCTACCCATGACTTCCGACAAAAAAATGGCCTCCCGCCGCAAGCACCTACTCATCATCGCCACGCTCATCTTTATTGCCATAGGCGTGGTGTATGCAATTTGGTGGGCCCTGTTCGCCGCCAACTATGAATCGACCGACGACGCTTACGTGCACGGCAATCTGGTACAAGTCACCGCGCAAATTCCTGGTACGGTCGTGGCCATTCATGCCGACGACACCCAGCGCGTCAGTAAAGGCTCGCCCTTGGTGCAGCTGGACGCCAGCGACGCCGACATAGCCTTGAAACAAGCCGAAGCGACACTGGCCCAGGCGGTTCGGCGCACTCGTACTATTTTCGTGCAAAACGATGCGCTGGAAGCGGACGTCGCCATGCGCCAGGCGAATATTGAACGTGCCGAAGTCGATCTGAACAAAGCCCAAAGCGACCTGAAACGCCGCCAAACCCTGGCGCGGTCCGGCGGCATCAGCGGCGAGGAAATTCTGCATGCACAAACTGCATTCAAGGCTGCCCAAGCCGGACTCGCCCAAGCCCAGGCCGCATTAGCTGCTTCTCAGGCCACGTTGAAAACCAATGAGGCACTAACCTCCGGCACCACGGTGTCGGCTCACCCCGATGTAATGCAGGCTGCCGACCAGTTGCGCAAGGCCTGGCTCACCAACGCCCGTACGCGCTTGCCAGCGCCAGTCGACGGCATGATTGCACAGCGCTCGGTACAGGTGGGCCAGCATGTTGCGCCCGGTACGCCGCTGATGACCATCATTCCATTGCAGCAAGTCTGGGTGGAGGCCAACTTCAAGGAAGGCCAGGTGCGGCATATGAAACCAGGCCAACAAGCCAAGGTTACGGCAGACCTGTACGGCAGCAAGGTTACCTATCATGGCACAGTGCAAGGCATCGCTGCGGGAACAGGCAGCGCATTCGCCTTGTTGCCGGCACAGAACGCCAGTGGCAACTGGATCAAAGTCGTACAGAGGGTGCCCGTCAGAATCATGTTGGATCCCAAAGATCTGGCCGACCACCCCTTGCGCGTAGGCCTGTCCATGAATGTAGAGGTAGCGCTTGACGAGCCCGAAACGCCCAACGTTGGCGTGTTTGCTGGAACACAACTGAAGACCGCCGTATTTACGGACAATACCGGCGGCGCAGATGCCCAGATCAACAAAATCATTGCCGAAAACCTGGGCTCATGAGTGCCACCAAAATAAACAGCCCCGCCCCGGCGCCAATGCCTCAGGCGCCGGCCCACAAGCCGCTGGAAGGCCGTGCGCGACTCTTTGGCACGATCGCGCTTTCATCCGCCGTTTTCATGAATGTGCTGGACTCTTCCATCGCCAACGTATCGATTCCGACGATCGCAGGCGACCTGGGCGTGAGTGCAACGCAAGGCACATGGGTCATCACCTCTTTCGCTGTCGCCAACGCCATTACCGTTCCCCTGACTGGATGGCTTACACAGCGATTCGGTCAAGTGCGCCTGTTTGTGCTGTCCGTACTGCTTTTCGTGCTGACATCCTGGCTGTGCGGATTCTCGTGGTCACTGGAATCGCTGGTGCTATTCCGTATCATGCAAGGCGCTGTGGCCGGACCGATGATTCCCCTGTCCCAATCATTGATGTTGGGCAGTTACCCGAAGGACAAGGCCGGCATGGCGCTGGCGATGTGGTCCATGACCATCCTGGTGGGGCCAGTGGCCGGCCCGCTTCTAGGTGGATGGATTTCAGACAACTACAGTTGGCCATGGATTTTCTACATTAATGTTCCGGTGGGACTGCTGGCCGGATGGGCCTCCTGGCAGCTATACAAGCATAGGGACTCTGTCCGCACCAAGCTTCCTATCGATACCATGGGCCTGGCTCTGCTGGTGCTATGGGTAGGCGCCCTGCAACTGATGTTGGACAAAGGCAAGGAACTGGACTGGTTCGCCAGCCCCGCCATTACCAGCATGGCTGTCGTTGCCATCATATCGTTCGTATTCTTTGTCATCTGGGAACTGACCGCCAAGCATCCAGTTGTGGATCTGACTTTATTCAAGAATCGCAACTTTTCTGCCGGCGTGATCACGATATCAGTAGGCTATGGCCTATTCTTTGGCACCGTGGTGTTGCTGCCGCTATGGATGCAAAGCACCCTGGGCTACACCGCCACCTATGCGGGCATTGCCTCGGCCCCGGTAGGGATTCTGGCGATTCTGTTTTCACCGCTGGTAGGAAAAATGCTATCCAAGCACGACCCCCGGCTGATTGCCACATTTGCCTTCCTTGTCTTTGCGCTCATCAGCTATATGCGCGCCAACTTCAATACACAGGTCGATCTGGTCACGATCATGATCCCCACCTTTATCCAAGGGGCGGCCATGGCCACGTTCTTTATTCCGCTGACCACCATTACCCTGTCGGGGCTGGATCCCAACCGCATCCCCTCGGCGGCTGGTCTGTCGAATTTCGTGCGACTACTGTTTGGCGCGTTCGGCACATCCATCACCACCACCATGTGGGACAGCCGAGCTAGCCTGCATC
The DNA here is from genome assembly GCF_040393045.1 of Pollutimonas bauzanensis. Lineage (GTDB taxonomy): Bacteria > Pseudomonadota > Gammaproteobacteria > Burkholderiales > Burkholderiaceae_B > Pollutimonas > Pollutimonas bauzanensis_A. Next base: position 9,752 of record NZ_JBEBUX010000131.1, read on the forward strand.
ACGCCCAACTTACCGAAATCGCGCGACCAGGAGAACCTGCCTTTGATGCAGCGATGGCAGGCCTGCAACAAAAGGGTTTTAGCCTGGAGCAATCCGTTGCCGTTATCAACAACATAATTGATCAGCAAGCCTTCACGATCTCTGCCACCGATATCTTCTATGCATCCGCCATCTTGTTTCTGATCCTGATGGGCCTGGTATGGATTGCACGCCCCAAGTCCAATAAAAGCGGCGCCGGTGACGCCGCCGCAGGGGCCCATTAGGCAAGATTGTTCAGGCATATAAATTGCTGATGTGGGGGAACATGCCGGATTGCTTGGTGACAACGCGCAATCCGGCCCGCGATTGTGGTGGCACTCCACCACCTGAACGGTTTTCTATATTCCCATCGGTAAAGGATGCTCATGAACGCAAATAAAAACACCCACGCCAGCCACGGTGGCCCCATAGACGTTGCCGCCATTCGTCAAGCCGCAAAAAAACTGGACGATGGCGCGATTCCATCAGGCTACAAAGGCAACCGCGAAGAAATCGTCGAGATGCTGAATGCGGCGTTAGCCACAGAACTGGTCTGTGTACTGCGTTATAAACGCCACTACTACACAGCCAGCGGTATGACCAACCAATCTATCAAGGCTGAGTTCCTTGAACACGCCCAACAAGAAGAAGAACATGCCGACCGGATTGCAGAGCGTATTGTCCAGTTAGACGGCGAGCCTGATTTGAATCCGTCCACCCTGGCCCAGCGCAGCCACGCGGAATACGACGACTCGGGCGACATCAGGAGCATGATCATCGCCAACCTGATCGCCGAGCGTGTTGCCATCGAATCGTACCGGCAAATGATAGAACGCATCGGCGACAGTGACCCCACTACGCGCAACATGCTGGTCGAAATCATGGCAGTGGAAGAAGAGCATGCCGACGACATGAAAGACCTGCTGGATTGACGTAAAGCCGCATCCCCATTGACTTTCAAGCGCCGAAATCCGGCGCTTGAAGCATCCTATTTCCCTGCAGACCAGCCCCGATTTGCATCGCAGCAAAAGTATGTGCTATAGTTCTGCTTCTTTACTTTTCCCCGATAGCTCAGTCGGTAGAGCGACGGACTGTTAATCCGCAGGTCCCAGGTTCGAGCCCTGGTCGGGGAGCCAAGAATACCAAGGCCTTCAAGCAATTGAAGGCCTTTTTATTGCTCCGCAAAAATGGAGCCGCTCCGCAAAAAGCAAAACAGCCTCACTTCGGTGAGGCTGTTTTGTTTCTGCTTTTATAGTAAAGCTGCTGTTTACTTACACTGCTGGTGGATGCTGCCGGATCACCTATTTCCACAATAGTCGATCTTGGGCCAAGATCGACTATACTTTCTTTGGGTGCTCACACTTCCTGTGTGGCAGGGTATGCGATGGTCGGGCCGCCACGCGCTTCCCCGCGACCTATGAACCCATTTACCTTCAAACGAATTAAAGCCGTCACCCTTCTTTTAAGGCTGACGGC